>JAHDVQ010000028.1:12334-19954 GCA_023384595.1 Vicinamibacteraceae bacterium
CCGGCAGGTGCAGACGCAGGCGATGCCGATGCGTCGATGGCGGCCGGTGACTGCAGCGCGGAGTCGGAACCAGCCGTCGGACTGGACGCGGTCGTCTCGGCCGACGTGGTGCCGGAGGTTGTCTCGACGTCCGAGGCGGCGTCGTCGACCGTGGGGCTCGACACGATGTCGCCGGAAGGCGTCGACCTGTCCGCGGTGATGCGGGAGGAGGACACGCCGGGCGACGAAGGCGCGTGCCTCGCCGTCTCTCCCTGCGAGTGGCTCGCCGAGGCGACCCGCGCCTCGGAGGTGCCACCACAAGGCGGCGAGTCGCACCACACAGATGCCGACGGCGACGTGGCGTCCGAGGTCGTCCCCGCCCCGCCCTTGCCGGTCGAGGAGGCGCCACCTGCCGTCGTGCCGGAGGCGGTGGCGCCTCGCGGACCCGCCACCGAGGCGGTGCCTGTCCGCCGCGGACGGGCAGACCGCGTGGCGACTCGCACGGAGCACGACGCCGCCCGCTCGTTCTTTGGCGTGCTCGACGAGAGCGACACCCTGCCGGGATTCGAGCCGGCGGCCGAGCCCGGGTCGCTGGTGTCTGGCACTGGCTCGGAGGCCTCCGCGCAAGACGGGGCAGGCAGGCGTCGCGTGTGGCTCGTGGCCGCGGCCGTGACGTGTGTTGTCGCCCTTGCGGGGGTCGCGTGGCACTGGCGCGCGCCGGAGCCTTCCGCCGAGCCGCAGGCCGACACGGGAGCCTCCGCCGGCGAGGCGACGAGTCCGCCGCCTCTGGCAGGACGGGCGGCGCCTGGCGCGCCGCGCGGCGGCCTGCGCATCATTACGATGCCGGCCGGGACGCGCGCGATCGTCGACGGCGTCGACCGCGGCACGACGCCGATCACCGTGGACGACCTCGCCCCGGGCGATCACGCCGTCGTCGTGGAGAACGCGGCCAATCGGGTCGAGCGTCGCGTCACCGTGGACGAGGGAACGACGGCGGACCTCGAGATTCCCGTCTCGGGGCGGCTCCTCGTCTCGAGCCCCCTGCCCGTGGAGATCTACGACCGGGGCCGGTGGCTCGGCGCGAGCGCGACGCGGCGGCTCGAGGTCGCCGCGGGCCGGCGGCGCCTGGAGGTGGTGAACGAGACGGTGGCCTATCGTGAGTCGTTCGACGTCGAGGTTCCCGCGGGAGGTACGGCGCGGCTCGAGGTGAACCCGCCGAACGGTCTCCTGCACCTCAGCGCCGACGAGCCGGCCTCGGTGAGCATCGACGGGCGCGAGGTGGGGACGACGCCCGTCAACGGCGTGACCGTGCCGCTCGGCGAGCACCGCATCACGTTCACGCACGAACAATTCGGCGAGCAGACCTACACGGTGCTCGTGACCCTCAACTCCCCCAGCCGGCTGCGCGCGACGTTCGTGCCGCCCCGGCCCCGGCTCCCGCGGCCGGTGCGCCGGCGCTGATCGCGCAGTCGCTCCGGTCAGCCTCGCATCAGGGCGCGCCCGTGCCCGCGGCGCGATCGAGGCGCTCCGGCAGGTCGGCGATGACGTAGGCCATGACGGCAATCGCCGCGGCGGCGCGAGCGACGTCGCGCGGCTGGATCCGGTCGATCGTGTCGGCCGGCGTGTGGTGGATCATGAAGTACTGTTCGGCGTCGCCGGTCAGCGAGAGCGCGGGGATGCCGGCGGCCTGCACGCTCGGGCCAATGTCCGCGCCGCCCCCGCCGGGACGCACGCGGTGGGCGTCGATCGGCTCGAGCAGCGACGCAATGGCCTCCACGGTGGCGCGCGCGCCGTCGCTGCCGCTGAACCCGAAGTGCACGGGCGGGAACGCGCCCAGGTCCATTTCGAGCATGGCCACGTGCTTCGCGAGCTCCTCGCGGTGCGCGTCGCGGTACGTCGTGCCGCCCCGCAGACCGTTCTCCTCGTTGGCGTAGAGCACGACACGGACGGTGCGCCGGGGACGCAGGTCGAGCTGCTTCATCAGCCGCACCGCCTCCCACACGCCAATGCACCCCACCGCATCGTCGCTTGCACCGGTGCCGACGTCCCAGGAGTCGAGATGGCAGGCGACGACCATCACCTCGTCGGGATGCTCGCGACCGCGAATCTCTCCGATGACGTTCGCCGAGTCGGCCTCGTCCGCAAAGTGCGACGCCATCGTCAGGCGAAGGCGCACTGGCTTTCCGCGCTTCGCGACGCGGTGGAGCATTCCCGCATCCTCCGCGGTGATGGCCGCCACCGGAATCGACGGGAACGCCGGGTCGTAGCGCATGGCGCCCGTGTGCAGCGTGCGAAGGCCGACGGGCCCCACCGAGCGGACGAGCGCGGCGACGGCGCCGTGCCGCGCGGCTCTCGAGGCGCCGGCCCCGCGGTAGCGGACCGTTTCGCCGTAGGTCGTGAACGGTACGTCATAGACCACGATGCGGCCGCGGGCCTCCGCGGCGCGCGCATCGAGCTCGTCGAAGCTCGAGACGACCATCATCTCGGCGATCACGCCTTCGGCCGATGTCGCGACGCTGCCGCCGAGTCCGAGCAGGGGCAGGGGACGCTCAACGGGATCGAGAATCTCGAGGCTCTCGTGCCCGCGCACCCAGTGCGGCACCTTCACCGGTTCGGCCCGCACGTGCTCGAGGCCGTCGGCGCGCATGCGATCGACCGCCCACGCGATGGCCAGCTCGTAGGCCTTCGACCCGCTGAGGCGCGAGCCGAACGTGTCGGTGAGCTCCGCCAGCCGTTGCCACGCCGCGTCGTCCGCCGTCGCGGCCTCGATGAGGCGGGCCGCCGGCGCGCGATAGGCATCGAGCCAGGCCGGCTTCGCGGCAGCCCGCGCCGCGGCCGGCGCGTCGGCCTGACCCGATCCCGCCAGGAGCGTGGCCGGAAGGAGCACGCACGACGCCAGCCAGGCGAACCACACACGAACGAACGCGCACTCGAACATGGCCTACTGCCTCTTCTTGGGGTGCAACCGCATCGACTTGTGGATGGTCCGCCACCGGCGCCGCTCTTCGGACTGCGCCCTGGCGTCCTTCTGGCGGGCGAGCGCCTCGCGTTCGCGCCGGAGGCGATGGTAACTCGCGAGACGCTCGGGCGCGAGTTCCCCGTGCTCGACCGCCGCGCGCACGGCACAACGCGGCTCGGTCTCGTGCGTGCAGTCGCGGAAGTGGCAGCCGCTCGCGCGCGCCACGATGTCGTCGAAGGTGTCGTCGAGCGAGTCGTCGCCCGTGCTCCACAACTGCAGCTCGCGCATGCCCGGCGTGTCGATGAGCAGACCGCCCGAGGGAAGCACGATGAGCTCGCGATGCGTCGTCGTGTGGCGTCCACGGCTGTCGCTGGCGCGTACTGCGGCGGTGCGCTGCACGTCCCGGCCGACGAGGCGGTTGATGATGGTGGATTTGCCCACCCCTGACGAGCCCAGGAACGCCACCGTGCGGCCGGATGTGACGTACGGGGCGAGCGCGTCCAGCCCGTCACCCGTCGTGCAGCTCACCGCGTGGATCGCCACGCCGGCGGCGATGCCGCGGACCGCCTCGACGGCCGCCTCGACATCGTCGTGCAGGTCGGCCTTGTTGAGGATGACGACGGGCTCGGCCCCGCCCTCGTACGCGGCCGCGAGGTAGCGCTCGATCCGGCGCAGGTTGAAGTCGTCGTCGAGGCCGCTCACGAGAAAGACCGTGTCCACGTTGGCGGCCACAATCTGCTGCTCGGTCGTGTCGCCGGCGAGCTTGCGCGAGAACCGGCTTCGGCGCGGCAGCACGGTGTGAATGCGGGCGCGGTGTCCGGGCCGCCGCTCGAGCGCCACCCAGTCGCCCACCGCGGGGTACTCGTGCCGGCCCTTCGCATGGTGGCGGAACCGGCCCGACACCACGGCCAGCGGCTCGTCCTCTGCGGTGACGACGCGATAGATGTGCTGATGCTCCAGGGCGACGCGCGCCGGGACCCAGCCCTCGGCGGCATGGGGCGCAAAGGCCGCGGCAAAGGCGTCGTCCCATCCGAGCGCGGCGAGATCCATCGGTGGGAGAATCCCTATCGCTCGGTGAGCGTGGCGTCGGCCGTGCGCGGCCGGCCGTCGCGGGTGTACTGGACCTTCACCGTCTGCCCGGGCGCCAGCGTGCGCAGTCGCTCGGAGAACGCGCGGAGCGAGTCCACGGCGATGCCGTCGAGCGCCGTGACGACGTCGCCTTTCGCGAGTCCGGCCTTCTCGGCGGCCGAACCCGGCACGACGCCATCGAGCCGCACCCCGGTCCCTTCGAAGGTGAAGTCGGGCACGGCACCGAACGAGACGCGACGGGTGCCGGGGGCGGTTGATGCCGTGGCTCCAGAGGCAGTAGAGCGCGCACCCTGCGCCGCCGCGCCGGTCGGCGCGTCCGCACCCGGTCGCGGCGCGCGCGTGCCGGCCGCCGCCGTGTGCGCGCCGCCCGCCGTGCTGCGGGCCTCGGCCGGGATGGTCACCGTGAGCGGCGTCGGGCGCTCGCCCAGATACGCGATGGCCTCGCGGACCAGCGTGGCGACCTTCACGAGGCCGGCGGCGTCGACGCGGTCGGCCGTGTCGGTCGGGCGGTGGTAGTCGGCATGCGGACCCGTGAAGATCTGGACGGCCGGGACGCCCTGCTCGATGAAGCTGCGCTGATCCGACGCCTCGTACGAACCCGACACCGCCTGGCTCTCGACGCCCGTGACGAAGCTGCCCCCGCGGAAGATGTGCGGCCACTCGGACGCCGTGTCGGCGCCGAGCACGAGGACCTTGCCCGATCCGAGCCGCCCCACCGTGTCGAGGTTGACGACGCCGACGATGCCGGCGGCGGCGAAGTCCGGGGGCGGATGCTGCACGAAGTGGCGTGAGCCCGCGAGCCCGGCTTCCTCGGCCGAGAAGGCGACGAAGATGAGGCTGCGCCGCGGGCGCGTGCCCGACGCGAGCGTGCGCGCGAGCTCGAGCATCACGGCGACGCCGCTCGCGTTGTCGTCCGCACCGGGGTGCACCTTGCCCTCGTCGCCCTGCCGGGGCGAGGGCCAGCCGGTGCCGAGATGGTCGTAGTGCGCCGTGAGGAGCGCCGACTGGCCGGCCAGCGTCGCGTCGCTACCGCGGAGGATGCCGATGACGTTGCGGGTGTCGACCGGCGTGCCGCCCGGCCCTGCTGGCACCGTGAAGGTCTGGAAGAACGTCCCGGCGTCGCCTCCGGGTTCGAGCCCCATGTCGGCGAACGCGCGCGCGATCTCCTCGGCCGTCCGTTCGAGCCCGCGACTTCCGAGGCCGCGGCCCTCGCGGTCGGGCGCCGCCATCGCCTTCACGCGATCGGCCAGTGACGCGCTCGAGAAAGCGGGCGGCAGCTCGGCCAGCGCCTTCCGTGCCGGCCAGCGCCAAGCCGGCAGCGGCGTCGTGCGGGCGTCGGCGGGACGCAGATCCACGAAGAGCGGCGAGTCGGCCGCCGACCACTCGCCCTTGACGGTGTTCGTGGGCTCCGCGCCCTCGAAGGCCAGATAAGAGTACTTGCCGTAGTGGGGCAGCTTCCGCGCGAGGCCCGCGGCCGCGTCGGCGCGGTCGTTTGCGATCCAGCCGACGGCCTTGTCGGGATCGGCCGGATGCCGGAACGTCGCGACGATGCCGTGGCCGCGGAAGGGGACGCGCTCGCCGGCGAGCACGACGGCATCGGCCTCGCGAACGAGGCCCTTCTCACCGGCGAGCACGGCAGAGAGGTGGCGGTTCTCGCGTCCGAGCAGCCACACGCTGCGGTCGGGGGGCAGCGAGGCGAGCTCGGCGTCGGTGACGATCTCGACGCGCTGGGTCTCGGACTGCCAGGCCGAGACGATGTTTCTGTACATCGCGCGCTCGGCGTCGGTGGCGGCGGACGGAAGCACCGCGAGCGGGCGCGCGTCGCCGAAGAGCTGCCCGAGCGACGAGGGTGTCTCGCGCGGATCGAGCCGCCGGAACACGTCGAACTGCGGGTCCACGACGAGCGCGAGCGGCCTGGTGGCAGAAACGAAAATGGGGTCGGGAGTATTTTCACTTTTTGCCACGTGGTCGACCGTCACCATGGTGGTACCGTCGGCCGTCAGCACGGCAACGGGCACGCGGACGGGGAACGGCGCGCCAGGCTGGGTCTGCCTGATCGTCGCGAACACGCGGTACTCGGTTCCCGCCTGGTCGACCCTTGCGCCGTCGATGGCCAGCTCGGGCGCACCTGCGCGCGTGGTCCAGGTGGCGAAAAAGCTGGCGAGCGAGCGCCCGGCGACCTCGCTCGCGACCAACTCGACGTCCCCGAAGGTCGCCTGCTTCCCGCGCATCCGCCGGTAGAACTGCGCGAGCATCTTCCGGAACGCCTCGTCGCCGAGCTCACGGCGCAGCATGTGGAAGACCATCAGCGTCTTCCCGTAGCCGACCGCCTCGGTGGCCGCGCTCTCGCGGCCTCTGAACTCGACGAGCGGGAAGTCGCGCTCGTGCTTCACGTAGTTCCGGTACTTCTTGAGCGTGTCGCGGCGATAGGCGTCGCCAGTGCCGCGCTGCTCCTGGATCAGGTGATCCGCGAGATACGCGGTGAGGCCCTCGCTCCAGTTCCCGCTGGCGTAATCGACGAAGACGCTGTTTCCCCACCAGTTGTGCAGGATTTCGTGCGGATACGACGAGGCCAGGATGAAGGGGAAGCGGACGATGCTCGGGCCGAGGAGGGTGAAGGACGGCATGCCGTAGCCGGTCTCCCAGAAGTTCTCGACCAGCGCGAACTTGCGGTAGGGATACGGCCCGATGAGACCGCGGTACATCTCGAGGTACTGGGCCGTGGCCGCCAGGTATTTCTCGGCGAGGGCGCGGTCGTCCTCGTGCAGGTAGACGAGTGTTTCGACGGCGCCTGCCTGGTCGCGCCAGACCCGCAGCGGGCCGCCGACCAGGTAGATCTCGTCCATGGGCCCCTCGGCCGTCCAGCGCGCCCGGCCTTCGCCGTCGCGTGACGTGCCGCCGCCCTGGCTGACCACGTGCCAGCCGGCGGGAACCGCCGCCTCGAGCGTGAAGGTCACCAAGCCGGGTCCCGCGTGCGGATACCAGAACGTCGCGCCGGCCAGGTACACGCCCTCGGCGCCGATGAGGCCCGGCGTCTCGCGGAAGCCCCGCGCGTACTCCTCCTTCTGCGTCGTCAGGGGGAAGTCGAGGCGTCCCGCGTACGTGATCGTGACCTGGCGCGCGGCGGCGTCGACGACGCGATAGCGCTTCACCCGGTCCGGGCCGAGGCCGCCGCTCGAGGTGTTGCCCGAGAAGAACGACGCCGTGTCGCCGAGCGGGAGTTCCTCGACGGCCGGGGAGGCGTGCCGGATGTCGAGGCGCGCGTTCAGCAGGAACTCGCGGGCCCCGGGTGCGGTGTCCTCGGGCCAGGTGACGACGTCGGTGGCCTCGATCATCGCGCTGGCCGGGTCGAGAGCAACGGTCAGTTGATGATGCAGATGCGGGCCGCGCGGGGCGGCCGGCGCCGGTTGGCCGCTCGCCGTCGCCGTCGCGGACGGCACGACGACGAGGAGTGCGAGGGCACAGGAGCGGATGACGAAAGCGTGGCGGTAGGACATGGCGTTGGTCGGGGTCGCGGGGTCAGCCTCCATTATTCACGACGTGCGGGCCGGCCCGACACCGGCGCCGAACGTGTCGGGGCTCCCGGCGTGTGC
>JAHDVQ010000028.1:20054-23666 GCA_023384595.1 Vicinamibacteraceae bacterium
CCCGGCGTGTGCTGTCGCAGACCTGACCCCCGGCGTGTGCTGTCGCAGACCTGACCCCCCAGCCCCACCTCGTCTGTTACATCCGCTTGTTATGATGGACCGGGTTGTACCTCATGAAGCCAGCCGACACCATCCACGTGGTCCCGTCCGTGGCAGCCGGGCCCGCAACAGAGGAGACGCCCGCCGCCGTGCGTCCCGCCCGCCGCCGGCGCGCCGGACGGCACCTGACCGCGGTGCCGGCGCCGCCCGCTGCGCGCAACTGGGCCGACCTCGATCCGAACGACCTCGGCGCGCCCGCGCTCTACATCAACCGTGAGCTCAGCTGGCTCGAGTTCAACGAGCGCGTGCTCGCGCAGGCCCGCGACGCGCGCCACCCCCTGCTCGAGCGCGTCAAGTTCCTCGCCATCTCGGGCACCAACCTCGACGAGTTCTTCATGGTGCGCGTGGCGACCATCCTGAAGAAGCACCGCGCCGGCGTCGAGGACGTCAGCTTCGACGGATTGAACACCGCGGCCCAGCTCTCCGCCATCCGCGCGCGGGCACGGCGCATGCTCGACGATCAGGGGCGGGTCTGGACCGATCTGCTCCGGCCGCTCCTCGCCGACGAAGGCATCACGTTCCTCGAGCCCGCCGACTGGCCGCCGGCAACGGCCACCTTCCTCGCGCAGTACTTCAAGTCGGACGTCTTCCCGGTCCTCACGCCGCTGGCGTTCGATCCGGGGCACCCGTTCCCGTACATCTCGAACCTCTCGATGAACTTCGCGGTCGTCGTGCGCCACGGCGGCCGCACGAAGTTCGCGCGCGTCAAGCTGCCCGACATGCTGCCGCGCTTCGTGGCCCTCCCCGAGCACCTCACCCAGGGGAGCGGCCCGTCGTTCGTCTTCATGGAAGACGTCATCCGCGCGAACATCGCCGAGCTGTTTCCCGAGACGCGCGTCGACGGCGCGTACTTGTTCCGCATCATCCGCGACACCGACATGGTGATCCAGGAGGACGAGGCCGACGACCTCCTCGAGTCGGTGGACCGCAGCCTGAAGCAGCTGCGCTGGGGCGCGCTGTCGCTGCTGCAGGTCGACGAGCGGATGCCGGCGCGCGTGCTGCGCACGCTCGTGGAGAACTTCGAGGTCGACGAGGGCACCGTCGAGCGTACCGGCGACCGCATGGGGCTCGGCGACTGGTGGGAGTTGCTGAAGATCCACCGGCCCCGCCTGAAGGACCCGCCGTTCTCGCCGCGGACGCTCTGGGATCCCGACGAGTCGGGCGACACCCTGTTCGACGAGATTCGCTACCGCGATCACCTGGTGCACCACCCGTTCGACAGCTTCGCGTCGGTCGAGTCGTTCCTGCGCGCGGCCGTGAAGGACCCGCAGGTGGTGGCCATCAAGATCACGCTCTACCGGATCGGCGAGAACTCGCCGCTCGTCGACCTGCTCATCGAGGCGGTCGAGGAGGGGAAGCAGGTGGCGGTGCTCGTCGAGCTGAAGGCACGCTTCGACGAACGCAACAACATCATCTGGGCGAACCGGCTCGAAGAAGCCGGCGTGCACGTCGTCTACGGTCTGGTGAACCTGAAGACGCACTGCAAGCTGTGCCTGGTGGTGCGCCAGGAACCGGACGGCATCCGCCGCTACGCGCACGTCGGCACGGGCAACTACAACGCGGCCACCGCGAAGGTCTACACGGATCTGGCGTTGTTCACCGCGAGCGCGGGCATCATCGACGACATCTCCGAGGTGTTCAACTTCCTCACGGGCTACTCGAACAAGAAGTCGTACCGTGAGTTGCTCGTGGCGCCGGTCGGGCTCCGCTCCGGCTTCAAGGCGCTCGTCGATCGGGAAATCGCGCACGCACGGGCCGGGCGTCCCGCGCGCATCGTCGTCAAGAACAACGGCGTCGCCGACCAGCCGATGATCAAGGCGCTCTACCGTGCTTCGCAGGCCGGCGTCGACATCGACATGATCGTGCGCGGACTCTGCTGCCTGCGCCCCGGGGTTCCCGGCGTCAGCGACCGCATCCGCGTCCGCTCCATCGTCGGCCGGTTCCTGGAGCACTCGCGCATCTACTACTTCCTCAACGGGGGCGACGACGAGGTGTGGATCGGGAGCGCGGACCTGATGGAACGCAACCTCGATCGGCGCGTCGAGGTGCTGTGCCCGGTCCACGATCCCGACCTGAGGGCGCACCTGCGCGACGTGGTGCTCGAGGCGCTGCTGCGCGACACCGACCGCGCGTGGCGCCTCGACACCGACGGCTCGTACGAGCCGTGCCGCCCCGCCCCCGGCGCGGCCCCGTTCAACTCGCAGCAGTTCCTGCTCGAGCGGGCGGTCGTCGGCGAGGCCTAGCCGGCGAAGACCGGCGCCTCAGCCCGAGGTTCCACCAGCCGGGGGCGAGTCCCTCGCTCGACGCAGGTCGAGATCGCGACGGCAATCAAACGCATCAGGCGTCCAGTTGAAAGAAAACGGCGGCGGTGCCGGGTGGCACGCGCCGCCGGAGTGTGGGCTCGTGGCGCGTCGCGCCACGGGACGAATGCGTCAGCGCCTGCGCAGCCGCGACGCGACGAGCGCGAGGCCAAGGCCGAACAGCGCGAGCACCGCCGGTTCGGGAATGGCGCCGGTGTCGTAGAAGGTCAAGTGCGAGAGACCGGTGCCATCAGGCGGATACCACGTGCCTTCCTGAGGGGCAATCGTGTCGTCCGCGCTGAACAGGTTGAAGAGGTTGCCTCCCTTCGCCACGTAGAACGTGATGAGCGGGTCTTCCGGGTCGTCCGGCGTGTAGACGAACGACTGCGCGCCCAGGTCGAAGAAGAACTCGCTCCCGTCGATGGTCGGGAAGAGCGCGTTGATCAAGGGAGCGTCGAACTGCCCGGTGGTGTCGTTGTAGTCGAACTTGATGATGACGGGCGACTGGTTCGGGTCGTAGGTCGTCGGGATCTTGCAGGCACCGAACGGAATGCCGAATTCGCCCGCGCAATCGTTGCCGTCGAGCGTCGCGAGAAAAGTTGCCTGCGCACTGCTCGCGGCGCCCAGAGCGAGTGCGGCCGTCAGAACGGCACCCCTGAACACTCTCACGCTCCACCTCCATGGTCCCGACACGAGCGGCGGGGGCCTGGCCCGGAGGAACGACGCTGCCGACGCCGTGATCCGACCGCTTCTTCGGTCTGGCTCTACGGTTGGCGCACGGTTCCTGAAGAGTTCCGCGCCGCGTGCAGTCTGCCCCTGTGCGACCACAAGCGGCTGCCACTGAGACTGCATAACCGTGACCAGTTGAGCTGCGCGAAAGTCGTCCAGATCCCGTCACTTTCGCCGTTGTCTCGTACTCGTTAGTCGCCCTTTCGGATGATTATTGGTCGGGCCTGACCAGTGAAGCCGGAAAACCGGCCGTACACAACAAGGGCGGCAGTCCTGGAAGAACCGCCGCCCGGGGAGTGAGGGGGCCAGATCGGGAGCCGACGACGCCCTGGTTGGCTACCGGGGACGACGGAGTCGTGCGCCGGCCGCGGCCAGGACCAGACCCATGAGCACGAGCGTCGCCGGCTCGGCCACGGTGCCGGTGGCGTTCCCCGTGGTCAGGGACGCCAGGCTGTTCTGCCACCGCTGCGAGTTGGCGTTGAAC
>JAHDVQ010000028.1:23766-26225 GCA_023384595.1 Vicinamibacteraceae bacterium
GCCGCGGTCGACGTGGCCACGGCGCCGAGCCCTATTCCTGCGGCAGCGATCAGCGTCTTCCAGCTCATGACAATCTCCGACTGGCGGCTTTCGGCCCGCGCGGGCGTGCCCTCTCTTGAGGGCGTACGCAACTTCGGTGTCGGTGAGAGCATGCAATTCTGCTGCCCAAGGCAGAAATCGAGAAACTGTTACGGAATCCCGCTTCTGCACGCATTTCGGGGTTCTGAAGTCGCCATGAGCGAGGACTTTGTTGTGCGCCGACCGCGCCTTCCGACCTGAGGTGCGTCTTTGGCAAGTCACTTGACCCCGACCCGTCCTCCCAACGTACCCTTCGCTGTGCCGGTGCCCCTCGCCGGCGGAGGAGTTCCTGCATGCGGTGTTCACGGAGTTCCCTGGCCATGATGTTCACCGGCGCCCTGACCCTGGCGGGCCACGCCGCCGCCGACCCCCCCACCCCGCCCGTCGCGAAGAAGGCCGAGCGCGTCGACACCGTGCACGGCGAGCGCCGCGTCGATCCCTACTACTGGCTGCGCGAGAAGGGCAGTCCCGACGTCGTCGCCTACCTCGAGGCCGAGAACGCCTACGCCGCGGCCGTCATGAAGCCGACCGAGGCGCTGCAGGAGACGCTCTATCAGGAGATGCTCGGCCGCATCAAGCAGACCGATCTCTCGGTGCCCTTCCTGAACCGGGGCTTCTACTACTACACGCGCACCGAAGAGGGTCGGCAGTACCCCCTGTACTGCCGCAAGGCGGGCAGCCTCGACGCGCCCGAGCAGGTCATGCTCGACGGCAACGCCCTCGCCGAGGGCCACACCTACTTCGGCCTCGGCGGCACGGCGGTGAGCGACGACAACCACCTGCTGGCCTACTCCACCGACTTCACCGGTTTCCGGCAGTACACCTTGAGGGTGCGCGACCTGCGCACCGGCCGCGATCTCGCCGACACTCGCGAGAAGGTGGTCAGCTTCGCCTGGGCCGCCGACAACCGCACGCTCTTCTACACGGTCGAGGACGAGGCGAAGCGCTCGCACCGCGTCTACCGCATGGCGCTCAGCGGCCCGGCGGCCGACGACGCCCTCGTTCACGAGGAGACCGACGAGCGCTTCTCGGTGTACGTGCGCCGCTCCCGCAGCCGCCAGTTCCTCTTCCTCGACTCCGAGAGCCTCACCACCTCGGAGGCCCGGGTGCTCGAGGCCGCGGCGCCCGCCGCCCCGCCGCGCCTGCTGCTCGCGCGGGCGCAGGACGTCGAGTACGACGTCGACCACCGCGGCGATCGTCTCTACATGCGAATCAACGACCGGGGCCGCAACTTCCGCCTCGTCTCGATGCCGCTCGACACGAGCGACCCCGCCGCGTGGACCGAGGTCGTCCCGCACCGCGAGGACGTGATGCTCGAGGGCGCGCTGCTCTTCGAGGACTGGCTCGTGCTCTACGAGCGCGAGGGCGCCATGCCGCAGGTGACCGTGCGGGCCTTCGCCACGGGCGAGTCGCACCGCCTCGCGTTCCCCGAGCCCGCGTACTTCGCCAGGCCCGACGCCAACCCCGAGTTCGACAGCCAGGTGCTGCGGTTCGTCTACACCTCGCCCGTGACGCCGCAGAGCGTCTTCGACTACGACATGCGCACGCGCGCCCGCACGCTGCTCAAGCAGACCGAGGTGCTCGGCGGCTACGACGCGTCGCGGTACGAGGTCCGGCTCGAGTGGGCGCCGGCGCCCGACGGCGTGAAGGTGCCCGTCACGCTGCTCGCGCGCAGGGGACAGCCGCGCGACGGGACGGCCGCGATCTACCTGACGGGCTACGGCGCGTACGGCATTCCTGCCGTGGCCGCCTTCTCGTCGAACCTCTTCTCGCTCGTCGATCGCGGCGTGGTCGTCGCGCGCGCGCACATCCGCGGGGGCGGCGACCTCGGCAAGCGCTGGCACGACGAGGGCAGGATGATGAAGAAGATGAACACGTTCACCGACTTCATCGCCGTCGCCGACTACCTCGTGGCGCAGAGAGTCGGCGCTCGCGAGCGGATGGCCATCACGGGCGGGTCGGCAGGCGGCCTCCTCATCGGTGCCGTGCTCAACCTGCGGCCCGACGTCGCGCGCGCCGCCGTGCTGCAGGTCCCCTTTGTCGACGTCATCAACACGATGCTCGACGAGTCGCTGCCGCTCACCGTCGCCGAGTTCGAGGAGTGGGGCAACCCGAAGAACAAGGCCGAGTACGACTACATCAAGCGCTACTGCCCCTACACGAACCTCGCCGCCACCGCCTATCCCGCCACCCTCGTGCTCACCTCGTACAACGACAGCCAGGTGATGTACTGGGAGCCCGCGAAGTACGTCGCGAAGATGCGCACGCTCAGGACCGACGACCGCCCGCTGGTCTTCAAGACCAACATGGGCGCCGGCCACTCCGGGGCGTCGGGGCGCTACGACCGGCTGCGCGAGGTGGCCTACGAGATGGCGTTCGTG
>JAHDVQ010000028.1:26325-34367 GCA_023384595.1 Vicinamibacteraceae bacterium
GGGCCGCTCGAGGCGCTGCGCGGGAAGCAGGCCGTCATCGAGACCGGGCAGGGCACCATCGTCATCGAGCTGCTCGCCGACGCCGCACCCAACCACGTCGCCTTTTTCATCGAGCAGGCAAAGGGCGGCGCCTACGACGGCACCACGTTCCACCGGCTGGTCAAGTACGGCATCGTGCAGGGCGGCGATCCGCTCTCGAAGGACCCCGCGCGGCGGGCGGAGTACGGCACTGGCGGGCTCGGCCGCCTGCGCTTCGAGCCCAACGACCTTGAGCACACGCGCGGCGCCGTGTCGGCCGTGCTCCAGCCCTCGAGCCGCGACAGCGCCGGCGCGCAGTTCTTCATCTGCGTCACCGATCAACCCGCGCTCGACGGGCAGTTCACCGTGTTCGGCCGCGTGGTGGAGGGCATCGACGTCGTGCAGGCCATCTCCGAGTCGCCGGTCGACGAGGACGGCAAAGCCCTGGACCGTATCGTGATGCGGTCGGTGACCATCCGTGACACGCCCCCTCCGGAGCCCGTGCCCTTCGCCGGCACGCCGGTCGACACGCTCGCCGCCACGCGTGCGCGGTTGGTGACCTCGCTCGGCACGCTGACCATCGCCTTCGATGCCGAGGCGGCGCCCGGGCACGTTCGCAACTTCCTGCGGTTGTCCGAACTCGGCGTCTACGACCGGACCCGCTTCCACCGCGTCGTGAAGGGGTTCGTGGCGCAGACCGGCGCGCTCGACTCGCGCGAAGCCCCCCTCACCGAGCGGCAACGGAAGCACATCGGGACGCTGCAGCCCGAGTTCGGGACCACGCGGCACACGCGCGGCATCGTCTCGATGGCGCGCGGCGACGACCCGGCGAGCGCGTCCACCTCGTTCTTCATCTGCCTGGGAGACGCGCCGTCGCTCGACGGCCGCTACACCGTGTTCGGCCGCGTGATCGAGGGCCTCGACGTGCTCGAGCAGTTCGACGCGCTCGAGGTGGATGGGGAAACGCCGCGCCAGCCGGTGTGGCTCGAGCGGGTGGAGATCGTCACTCCACCCGGGGCGCCGCCTCCGGGTCCGGAAGGGCCGGCGTGAAGTAGATCGTGAAGACCGACCCCTGCCCGGGCACCGTGCCCACGGCGACGTGGGCCCGGTGTCCTCGCAGGATGCCCCGCGCGGCCGGCAGCCCCAGTCCCCGTCCCACGAACTTCGTCGAGAAGAACGGATCGAAGATCCGCCGCAGCACGTCGTCGGGCATGCCGATGCCCGTGTCCGCCACCTGCAGCGTCACGTAGGCACCCGGCGGCAGGCCCTCGTCATCGTTCGCGACGCGGACGTGATCGAGGGACCGGATGGTGCGAGTGCTCACCGTCACGCGCCCGGGCGGCGTCACGGCCTCGACGGCGTTCACGACGAGCGCCGTCGCCAGCTGCCGCAGCTGCCGGGCATCGCCGCGCACGTAGAGCGGATCGGGCGAGAGCGCCCGCTCGAGCGTGACGCCTTCGGCCAGGTGCAGGGGCAGCGCGTCGAGGGCCTCGGTCACGGGCGCATTCAGATCGACCGGCTCGAGCCGGAAATGCCCCCGACCCGAGTAGGCCAGCATCTGCCCGGCCAGGTGCGACGCACGCTCGGCGGCCGCCTTGATCTCGAGCACCGCTTCGCGGGCCGGCGATTCCGGAGGCAGATCGGTGAGCGCCAGGTCGGTGTTCCCGAGCACGACGAACAGCAGGTTGTTGAAGTCGTGCGCCACGCCGCCGGCGAGCACCTCGAGGCTCTCGAGGCGTTGCGACTCGAGGAACTTTCGTTCGAGGCGCTTGCGTTCGTCCTCGACGCGGCGCGTGTCCGTCACGTCGGTGCCGATGGCGATGAGTCCGCGCGGGGCGCCGGGCTTGTCGAAGATCGGTCCGGCGTTCCAGGAGAAGGTCCGGATCTCGCCCCCCTTGGCGACGACCGGGTTCTCGTAGCCCTGCGACGTCGCGCCTCCCTGAATCCTCTCGATCTCGACCGTGACCCGTTCGCGCTCGGACTCCGGCACGAACCGATCGAGGTAGGTCCGCCCGATGGCCTCGTCTCGCGGCACGCCGAACACGCGCTCGGCCGCCGGGTTCCACTCGGTGATGCGCCCCCTGGGATCGAAGGCGAGGATGACCGCGCTGGCCGCCTCGATGAGGGATCGGAAATGCCCTTCCGATCGACGCAGGGCCTCTTCGGTCGCGGCCAGCTGCTCGATTCCGCGATGACGCGCGACGAGGTACGCCGCGAGCAGCAGGAACAGCGCCGCGCAGGCGACCAGGCCCAGCTCGGGCCGTCCGGTGCCGTGCAGGGAGTAGAACCGATCCGTCGGCGCGTAGCGCATGAGCCACCGCCGGCCCGCGAGGTCGAACGCCCGCGAGTCCTCTTCGACGGTGGGCGTCCAGAAGGGCAGGTAGCTCCACCAGGCCACGTCTCCCTCGCTGGCATCCCTGGCGAGCACAATCGCGCCGCCTGCCGACTCGTCGCTGAGCACCAGGCGGATGCCTTCGTCGCCCAGTCCCTCGACCGCGTCGCCCAGCGCGCTCTCGAACGTCAGGGCGGTGGCGACAAGACCCAGGAAACGCTCGCGGCGCTCGGCGACGCTCCGGGCCTCGCCGGCGTAGAGCGGGTAGACCAGCACGCAGCGCTCATGCTCCGCGGGATACCGGCTTTCGAGCACGGGACGGGGGCGCGAGGCTGGCGCGGACGCCACGACCGTGCCCTGGTCGCGCGCCTGCTCGATGGCCGCGCGGCGGCCGGGGTCGGCGCCCAGATCGAAGCCCGGCGGCGCCGGAGGTCCGCCGACTCCCGAGAAGAAGACGAGCGGGAAGTACTCGTCGCGCGCGCCCGCGGGCGTCAGCGGGGTTCCGGGCTCGCCCTCGAGCACGGTGAAGCCCTCGAGTCCCTCTGCGCGCCGCGCCGCCTCGAAGGTGTTCCGGTCGGCGGCCGTCACACGGGCGGCCCAGCCGAAGGCGAAGCGACGGGGCGTGCCCGCCTGGACGTGCGCCGTGAATCGCTCGAACTCGGCGGCCGTCACCCGGTCGCTGGCCTCGAAGAGGGCTCCGACTGCCTGAAGCCGCCCGACCGGGTCCTGCAGCCCATCCACGAGCCGCGAGTGATGACCGGCCACGAGCTCGGCGAATCGGGCCGTCAGCGCCGTGTGCTCGTACTGTCGCAGGATGACGACCGTCAGAAGCGCGGCGAGTGCCGCCACGACCAGCGTGAACGCGAGCCAGCCGCGTCCCAGCCAGCGTGATCTCGACGCCGTCGTGTCACCCGCGGGGCCACCCGGCCCGGGCCAGCTCATGCCGGGATTGTAAGGGGGAAGCGGGCGGACTGCTATCGTTAGGGAGTCGTCCCAGCAAGGAGCACCCAGCGTTGGCCCATCCGACCGAGAAGCGTCCCATCGAGTGGCAGAGCGCGTGGGCGGAAGCCCGCACGCTCATCTGGGCGCGCCGGGGGCGCCTGGCCGCCGGCCTCGTCCTCATGCTCATCGGCCGGCTCGCCGGGCTCGTGCTGCCGGCGACCTCCAAGTTCCTCATCGACGATGTGGTGGGGAGGGGACGGCACGAACTGCTCATGCCGCTGGCGCTCGCCGCGGGGCTCGCCTCGACCGTCCAGGCCGCCACCGCCTTCGCGCTCTCGCAAATCCTCGGCGTCGCCGCGCAGCGGGCCATCACCGAGATGCGGCGGGACGTGCAGCGGCACGTCGCGCGCCTGCCCGTGCGGTACTTCGACACGACGCAGACGGGCGTGCTCATCTCACGGATCATGACGGACGCCGAGGGCCTCCGGAACCTCGTCGGCAGCGGGCTCGTACAGCTCGTCGGCGGCCTCATCACGGCCATGCTCGCGCTGGCCGTGCTCTTCTATCTGAGTTGGCAGCTCACCACCATCACGCTCCTCGTCCTCGGCGTGTTCGGCGGCGGCATGGCGATCGCGTTCCGGCGGCTGCGTCCGCTCTTCCGCGAGCGCGGGAAGATCAACGCCGAGGTCACGGGCCGGCTGAACCAGTCGCTCGGCGGCATCCGCGTGGTGAAGGCCTACACGGCCGAGCGGCGCGAGGATCGGGTCTTCGCCCACGGCGCGCACCGGCTGTTCCGCAACGTCGCCCGATCGATCACGGGCGTGTCGGCGGTCTCGGCGCTCTCGACGGTGGTGGTCGGCCTCATCGGCGTGGTGATGATCGCGCTCGGCGGTCGCGCGATCGTCGGCGGCGAGATGTCGCTCGGCGACTTCGTGATGTACATCTTCTTCACAGGGCTCGTCGCCGCCCCCATCGTGCAGATTGCGTCGATCGGCACGCAGATCACGGAGGCCTTCGCGGGGCTCGACCGTATCCACGAGCTGCGCCGGGTGGCAGCCGAACCGGACGGGCTCGAGCCCGTGGAGGCGGGCACGCTTCGCGGCGAGGTGGCCTTCGACGAGGTGTGGTTCGAGTACAACCCCGGCCAGCCCGTGCTGCGCGGCATCTCGTTCGAGGCGCCCGCCGGTACGACGACCGCGCTCGTCGGGTCGAGCGGATCGGGGAAGAGCACGCTCATCAGCCTGGTGATGGCCTTCAACCGTCCCACGCGAGGGCGCGTGCTGGTTGATGCCCACGACCTGGCCACGCTGCGCCTGCACGACTACCGCGCGCGGCTCGGCATCGTCCTTCAGGACAACTTCCTCTTCGACGGCACGATTGCCGACAACATCCGCTACTCGCGCCCGGGCGCCACCCTCGACGAGGTGCGCGAAGTCGGGAGGATTGCGCACTGCGACGAGTTCGTCTCGCAGTTTCCCGACGGCTACGACACGGTGGTCGGCGAGCGCGGCGTGCGGCTCTCGGGCGGGCAGCGGCAGCGCGTGGCGATCGCGCGGGCGATTCTCGCCGACCCCACCATCCTGATCCTCGACGAGGCCACCTCGAGCCTCGACTCCGAGAGCGAGGCGCTCATCCAGGACGGGCTCCGCCGGCTTCGACAGGGCCGCACGACGTTCGTCATCGCGCACCGGCTTTCGACCATCCGGAGCGCCGATCAGATTCTGGTGCTCGAGGAGGGGCGGATTGTCGAACGCGGCGACCACGAGACGCTCTACGCGCTCGAGGGGCGCTACCGGCAGCTGCACGACCGGCAGTACCGGTGGGAACGCGAGCGCTTCGTGAATCCGGGCGAGGAGTGGTCGGCGCCCGAAGACACGGCGGGCCTCGTCGCCCGTCAGGCGGGCGCCCGAGGCCCGGCGTCGTAGGTTCAGCGTCGGCGGAGGCAGCGACAGCGCCCCTCAGGCGTTGTCGTCCTCGTCGCTGTCGAGGCTCTTCGAGAAATCGTCGAACTCCGGATCCTCCATCATCTCGTCGGGATCGTCCACGTCGTAGATGCGTCCGTGCGAGCGGATGGGGATGGGGCCGGCTGGCTTGTCTTCGCGGCGCGGTCCCTTCGGCTTGTTCTTGCCGCGGCGCGGGGCATCGGGACCGAAGTTGCGGGCGCGGCCGTCGCCCGAGGCCGGCGGGGGTGCGCCCCCGCCCATGGGCCGGGGCGGCCCGCCCATGGGCCGGGGTGCCCAGTCCGTGCGAGGCGGACCCGAGGGGCGCGGCCCGCCCGGGCCCCCTGCGGGGCGATCCTCGCGCGCCCGGGCCTCGCTCACCGACAACGAGCGGCCCTTGAACGGCTGGCCGTTGAACCTGGCGACGGCGTCCTCGGCCGGGCCTCGATCGGTGAACTCGACAAACGCGAACCCGCGCGGGCGCCCGGTCTCGCGATCGACCGGGATGAAAACGTGCGAGAGCGTGCCCGACGGGGCGAAGTGCTCGCGCAGTTCGGCCTCCGTCGTTTCGTATGGCAGGTTCCCGACAAAAAGACGGACCGGCATTCTTACCTCGTTCTCCTGACTCTGTGAAAGGGGTGACGGTAGCTGGCTCGGGCGCTGGCCACGAGGGTTCGGTTCCTAGGCAAGCATGGGGCGGGGGAACACCAGGGTTCTGGGATTCTACACCGAATCCGGTGAGCCTGTCTCGCGGCCCCGCGGCGCGCGTGGAGGGGCCGCGCTGTCGCCGGCTGGGGTGTCGGGAGCCGCGTCCGAGGCCGCCGCGCCGGCGTCGGGCCCGGTGGGCGAGGGGAGGTCGAGGGTGTCAAACGGCAGCCACGCCCCCTCGCGTTCGCGCGGCGAACCCGTGCCGAGGTTGTGCACGCTCACGCCGAGCAGCCGCACCGGGCGGGGACCTGCCTCGGTTCGCGCCAGCAGTGCCGTTGCCGACTCAACGATGTCGCGCGCGTCGAACGTGGGGACGTCGAGGGTCAGGCTTCGGGTGATCGTCGTGAAGTCGTCGTAGCGGACCTTGAGCGTCACCGTGCGGCCGGCCGTGCGGTGCCGCTCGAGCCAGCCCGCGGTCTCCTGCGCCAGATCGCCCACGGCCTGTCGGATCTCGCCGGCCTCGGTCAGGTCGTGCGCGAAGGTGCGCTCGTTGCCGACCGACTTGCGCTCGCGGTGCGGCTCGACCCGCCGCGGGTCGATGCCGCGCGCCAGCATCCGCAGCCAGTCGGCCGCCGACCCGACCGCCCCGCGCAGCGCGCGCTCGTCGCACGTGCGCACGTCGACCAGGCGCGTGACGCCGATGGCGCGCAGGCGTTCCGCCGTTCGCGGCCCCACGCCCCAGAGCGCGTCGACGGGGAGCTTCTGCAGGAACGCCTCGACCCGTTCCGGCGCCACGACGGTGAGCCCGTCGGGCTTTTGCCAGCCCGAGGCGATCTTCGCGAGGAACTTGTTCGGGGCCACGCCCGCCGAGGCGGTCAGGCCGGTGGTGGCGCGGATTTCGGCCTTGAGGCGGCGTGCCACCTCCATCCCGAGCGGCTCGTGCCACGCGTTCTCGGTGACGTCGAGATAGGCTTCGTCGAGCGAGAGCGGCTCGACGAGCGGCGTCACCGCGCGGAACAACTCGAACACCTGCGCCGACACGCGCCGATAGCGTGCGAAGTCGGCAGAGACGACGACGAGCGAGGGACAGAGGCGGACGGCACGCGACATGGGCATGGCCGATCGCACGCCGAAGGCCCGGGCCTCGTAGCTGGCGGCGGCGACGACGCCGCGGCCCTCGGGCCGGCCGCCGACCGCCACCGGCCGGCCCCGCAGTTCAGGTCTGTCGCGTTGTTCGATGGACGCGTAGAAGGCGTCCATGTCGACGTGCAGGACGCGGCGCACCGGCTCGCTCACGAGGGCAGGATACATCCGGACGCCAGACCGGACGCCGGATGCCGGACGCCAGAGGCCGCAGCGGATGCCGGACGCCGGATGCCGGATGCCGTGTAGGATGTTGTGGTGGACATCGAACAGCTTCTTGGCGGGATGCTGCGCGGCGCGCTGGGCGGGCGTCGCAAGCCGCACCGCAAGGCCCTTCGTTACCTGACGGGACGGCAGCGTGGGTTCCTGACGCCGGCGCGCATGGTGGGGCTCGCGGGCCTCGCGTGGGGCGTCATCGAAACCGTGATGGCGCAGCGCGACGCCGGCGTCGCGGCGCCAACCGCTGGCGCGCCGGCTGGCGCGTCTCCGCGGCCGACGGGTCCGCCATCGGGAGCCCCGGCGGCGACCGCGCACGGCGTGATGGCCGGCGCGGCCGCACCGCCCGTCGTGCCGCCGCCGCTTCCGGCGGTGCCACCGCCTGTGCTGGCGCCCCCGTCAGGATCTGGCCTCGTCGATCCCGCGGTCTCGGGTCCGCTGGGCCGCGTCGTCCAGCTCACCATTTCGGCGGCGCGAGCCGACGGCACACTCACCGACGAGGAGCGCGCCAGCATCGTCGACCAGGCGCGACGGGTCGGGCTCGAGTCGCTCGTCGATGCCGAACTCGCGTCTCCGACACCCGTCGAGGACATCGTGTCGGGCCTGGGCGCGTCGGCGGCCTCTCGCGATCTCTACACGATGGCCTTCAGCATCGTCCGGGCGGATGCCGACGTCGACGCCGCCGAACGGGCGTATCTCGCACGGCTGGCCGCCGCGCTCGGGCTCGATGCCGAGGCGGTCGCCGCGATCGAGCGCGAGACGGAGCGGCAGATCGAGGCGTTTCAATAGGCTCCAGGCTCCAG
>JAHDVQ010000265.1 GCA_023384595.1 Vicinamibacteraceae bacterium
GGGTCAGGCCGTCTTCGGTTCGCGCAGCATCGTCAACAGCATCCGCGAGGGCTCGCTGGCCGCGACGGCATGAGGGACGTGCGCCGGCATGAGGACCACCGACCCGGCCCGCGCCTCGACGGGCGTGCCGCCGATGGTCAGCGTGAGCGTGCCCGCGAGCACGTGGACGAGCGCGTCGAACGGGGCGGTGTGCTCGCTCAGGTCCTGACCCGCGTCGAACGCGAAGAGGGTGATCGTGCCTCCGGCGGAGCGGGCGAGGATGCGACTCGCGATGCCGTGCTCGGTGGGCGTGATGAGCGTGTCGAGGGCGAAGGCGTGAGCGGGCGTGATGGTCGTCGACATGGGTCTCTCTGGCGTCCGCCGTTCGGGCGGGTGAATGCGAACGCCGGCTCAGAGGGCGCCGCTGGCCGCGTTGCGGCCGGCGGCGTACTCGCCGAGCAGCCGCTCGAGGGCGGCCGGATCCGCCGGCTTGGTCATGTGGTGGTCGCAGCCCGAGGCCAGCGCGCGCTCCCGATCCTCCTGTTGTCCCCAGCCGGTGATCGCTACGATGCGCGGCGTGCCGAGGTGCGGGCGGCGGCGGATCTCACGCGCCACCTCGTAACCGCTCATGCCGGGCAGACCGACGTCCAGCAGCACCACGTCGGGCCGGAAGCGCTCGACGGCCTCGAGCGCCCCGAGGCCATCGAAGGCCCGGTCGGTGTCGTGCCCCTGCATCTGCACGAGCAGCGCGAGCATCTCGGCCGAATCGCGGTTGTCATCGACCACGAGCACGCGCAACGGTGCGGGAGGACGGGCGTGTGGAGTGGAGTCGGCGGCCACGGGTGTCTCGTGTCGGGAACCGGGTGAGCCTGCGGGCGCGTCCACCTCAGCGCTCGTCGTCAGCCTCGTCGGCGATCTTATACTGCTTCATCTTCCGCCACAGGGTCACGGGGCTGATGTTGAGGGCCGCCGCCGTCCGCTTGCGGCTGCCGCGGTATCGGGCCAGCGCCCGCCGAATCAGCTCGCGCTCGTGCCGGGCCAGGTCGAAGGCCCCGGCCTCGCCGCCCTCCTCGTCCGACGCGTCGGCGGTGCCGCGCGAGCCCCCCCGCGCCGCGACGACGTGCCGATACGCCTGCACCTCCGGCGGCAGGTCGGCCGGTGCGATGCGCGGCCCCGAGGCGAGGATGACGGCGCGGGCCATCGCGTTCTCGAGCTCCCGGACGTTGCCCGGCCACGAGTAGCCGGCCAACGCCGTCATGGCCGCCGGAGTGATGCCCTGGATGGGCTTCTTGTACTGGGTCGCCGCCCGGTTCACGAACTCATGCGCGAGGGCCGGGATGGCCTCGCGGCGATCGCGCAGCGGCGGCACCGTGATGACGAAGGCGCCGAGGCGGAAGAACAGGTCCTCGCGGAAGCGGCCGGCAGCGACCTCGGCGCGGAGGTCGCGGTTGGTGGCGGCCACCACGCGCGCGTTCACGCGGATGCTGCGTTCGCCGCCGACGCGGCGGATCTCCTTCTCCTGGAGCGCGCGCAGCAGCTTGGCCTGGAGGGCCGGCGTCATCTCGCCGACCTCGTCGAGGAACAACGTGCCTTCGCTCGCGACCTCGAACAGCCCGGCCTTGTCGCGGACGGCGCCCGTGAAGGCCCCGCGGACGTGTCCGAAGAGCTCCGATTCCAGCAGCGTCTCGGTGAGCGCCGCGCAGTTGACCGAGACGAGCGGCCCGCGCGCCCGCGCGCTCTGCTCGTGGATCATGCGAACCACGAACTCCTTGCCCGTGCCGCTCTCGCCGCCGACGAGCACCGTCGTGTCGAGGGGCGCGACGCGGGCCGCGAGCTCGAGCACCTCGCGCATGGCGGCGCTCGCCAGCACGAAGCGGCGGCTGCGGGCGTGACGCACGACGCGCTCGCGCAGCAGGTCGAGTTCCCGGGCCTGGTCGCTCAGCTCGCGCTCGCGCCGGCGCAGTCGCCGGCGCTCGGCGTGCACCTCCTTGCGCAGGCGATCGAGATCGGCGGCGAGGTCGGCGCTGCGGAAGTCGAAGCGCAGGCGCTCGAGGTCGGCGCCCCACCCCTCGGCGTGGCGGCCCGACACACGGCACTCGCGGGCGCCGGCCCCGGCGCACGCGGTCTCGACGAAGTACACCTCTTCGCCCACGCACGCGCTCATGTAGCCGCTCGAGTACCCGGTGAGCCACCAGCAAACGGGCGATGAGTCGCGGCCGTAGTGGTGGAGGTGCTGCTCGGCCTCGTAGGAGTGCCGCCACACCTGCTCGGCCTCGAACGCGGAGGGGTGCGCGGGGTCGAACGCGAGGGACGAGAAGCGGGCGTGGACGAGGCCTTCCAGGATGTAGAGGGACGGGGCCGCGCGAATGCCCTCGATGGGCTGGCGCCAGTTCAAGTGGTCGCGCAGGCTCACGGCGTCGTGGTAGCCGTCGGCGAAGCCGAAGCGGAGGAGCAGGCGGCGGGCGGACTCGGCCCCGAGCGTGGCCACGAGTTCCTTGCGGAGCAGGCCGAGCGCCGCCGCGCTCAGCAGCACCACGCGCTGCTCGTGGAACCGGATCTGGCCCTCGTCCGGGC
Organism: Vicinamibacteraceae bacterium; assembly: GCA_023384595.1. Classification (GTDB taxonomy): domain Bacteria; phylum Acidobacteriota; class Vicinamibacteria; order Vicinamibacterales; family JAFNAJ01; genus JAHDVQ01. The sequence continues at coordinate 2,554 of JAHDVQ010000265.1, forward strand.
TGAACTCGAGGACGTCGGAGAGGTGGAGATTCGAGAGGGTCATGGCTTTTGGGGTCAGGTCTGGGATCGCACATCGCCACGATGTGCGATCCCAGACCTGACCCCTGCATTTCATCCTGCAATAAGTTCTTTCGATATGAAACACCAATTGGGCGTTCCCTCCCGGGCTTTCGTCGGCGCTCTCGCGTCGATCTTGCTGAAAACTCCAGAATCTCGGCCATTTTCGCGGTGTACGGAAGTGGGCGAACGGTGTGCCGCCGACGGCCCGGGCGTTGCTCCTGAGATAGGCAAGGGCCGCCGCGGGGGCGGCCGGAAAGGGGGAGTCGGAGCATGCGATTCACGATCGACGCGCCGGGGGCCGGGCTGAACAGGGAAGAACGCGCGCACCTCGAATACCGCGTGTTCATGGCGCTGGCGCCGCTCGGCGGGCGCGTGCGGCACGTGCACATCGCGCTGGGCGCCGAGGCGCGGACCCGGCGCCCGGTGTGCGCCATCACCGTGCTGCGGCACGAAGGATGGCTGACGGCCAGGGCGAGCGGCGGGCGGCTCTACGAGGCTGTCGATCGCGCCGCGGCCCGGGTGGCGGCGCGTGCCGGGCAGGAGGCAGTGGCCTGACGGGCCGTGTGGGCTGGTCAGGCAGAGGAGGCATCGTCAAACCCGCAGTCGTGCGGAGGAAGGAAGGACATCATGTGGAGAACCTGGATCATTGCTGGATTCGTGGCGTTTGCGGCCATCGCCGCCGTCACCGGCCATCTGCTGCTCGTCGGCTACGTGCTGGCCGCGTTGACGCTTGCCGTCATCGTCGGGTTGATGGCGTGGGGCGTGGTGGGCGTGCTGTCGTGGCGGATCGAGTATCGCCGTCGCGTGCTGGGCCGCACGGGATCGGGTGCCGTCGCGCGCGACGACCGCGCGGCGCGCCGCGCGGCATGAGGAGGAAAAAGGGGTCAGGTCTGCGATAGCACAGGCGCGAGATGTGCAATCGCAGACCTGACCCCTCTCCGATCGCGGACCTGACCCCTCACCCCGCGCTCATCGCGCGCCGGGGATCCGGGCCTACCGAGTCGGGGCCGACCCGGTACGGGCCGCGCAGCCCGAAATCCGGCGGGACGCCCCGCAGCGCCAGCTCAATCCATCGCGCGTCGAAG
>JAHDVQ010000266.1 GCA_023384595.1 Vicinamibacteraceae bacterium
GAGGAGCCGGCAAGGGGGTCCATGGGAATAGGCTATAGCCTACAGGCTACAGGCTGCGGCCCTGTCGGGGATCCGGCCTCCGGCCTCCGGCGTCCGGCTCCCGCGGCGTCGATCCGGCGTCCGGCCTCCGGCACTGGAGGTGTCGGGCGGGACGGGCATGTCTCCGCCCGAGCGAGTTCCCGAGGCGACGGCCCCACACGACCGAGCTCTCGACGGCGCCGAGGGATGTCTGAGCGCGGCGGGAGACGTGCCCGGCACGCCCACGGCCTCCGGCCGCCGGTGTGCGCCAGTTCTGATAAGCTTCCAAGTTGGGTCATCCACGCGACGACCGCTTCATCCGCACGGCGCGCGGCGCCGCACGGCGGGCAGGTGCGCGCCTGCCGCCGCCCGCCCGCCCGCTCCTCCGGGGATTGTCATTCCATGAAGACCACCGCTCCCAAAGACACGGCCGACATCAACCCGATCGAGACGCGCGAGTGGCTCGAATCGCTCGACTACGTCGTCGAGAGTGGCGGCCCGGTCCGCGCGGGCCGGCTGCTGCGCCAGCTCGAGATTCACGCCCGCCGGTACGGCGTCAAGCTCCCGTTCACGGCCAACACGCCGTATGTGAACACCATCCCGGCCGAGCAGCAGACGCCCATGCCGGGCAGCAACGAGATCGAGCGCCGCATCAAGAGCCTCATCCGGTGGAACGCCCTCGCCATGGTCGTGCGCGCCAACCGGCTCGAGGAGGGCATCGGCGGCCACATCTCGACGTACGCCTCGGCGGCGACGCTCTACGAGGTCGGCTTCAACCACTTCTTCCGCGGGCGGGGTGAGAACGACGTCGACGGCGACTGCATCTTCTTCCAGGGGCACGCGGCGCCGGGGATCTACGCGCGCGCGTTCCTCGAGGGGCGCATCAGCGTCGCCGAGCTCGAGAACTTCCGCCGCGAGCTGAAGCCGGGCGGCGGGCTCTCGTCGTACCCCCATCCGTGGCTGATGCCGAATTTCTGGGAGGTGCCGACCGTCTCGATGGGGCTCGGGCCCATCATGGCGATCTACCAGGCGAGGTTCAACCGCTACCTCGAGGATCGCGGGCTCAAGAAGGGCACCGGGCAGAAGGTGTGGGCCTTCCTCGGCGACGGCGAGACCGACGAGCCCGAATCGCTCGGCGCCATCACGCTCGCGTCGCGCGAAAAGCTCGACAACCTCATCTTCGTCATCAACTGCAACCTGCAGCGTCTCGACGGTCCCGTCCGCGGCAACGGTCAGATCATCCAGGAGCTCGAAGCCATCTTCCGCGGCGCGGGCTGGAACGTCATCAAGGTGCTGTGGGGCCGCGAGTGGGATCCGCTGCTCGCCCGCGACCGCGACGGTCTGCTCGTGCGGCGCATGGGCGAAATCGTCGACGGCCAGTACCAGAAGTACGCCGTCGAATCGGCCGAGTACCTGCGCGAGCACTTCTTCGGCGCCGACCCGCGCCTGCTCGACATGGTCAAGCACCTCTCCGACGAGCAGCTGAAGAAGATGCGCCTGGGCGGCCACGACCCCGAGAAGGTCTACAACGCCTACAGGGCCGCCGTCGAGCACCGTGGGTCGCCCACCGTGATTCTCGCGCGCACCATCAAGGGCTACGGCCTCGGCGAGGCGGGCGAGGGCAAGAACATCACCCACCAGCAGAAGAAGCTCAACGAGGACGAGCTGCGCATCTTCCGCACGCGCTTCGGCATCCCCATCTCGGACGCCGAGGTCGCGCAGGCGCCGTTCTATCGTCCCGACGAGGAGAGCGCCGAGATCAAGTACATGCTGGAACGCCGCAGGTCGCTCGGTGGCTTCACGCCAAAGCGCAACGTGGTGGCGCCGGCGCTCAAGCCCGCGCTCGCGGATCACTTCGAGGAGTTCTACAAGGGCACCGAGGGACGCAAGGTCTCGACGACCATGGCCTTCGTGCGCATGCTCTCGAAGCTGCTGCGCGACAAGGAAATCGGCCACCTCGTGGTGCCCATCGTCCCCGACGAGGCGCGGACCTTCGGCATGGAGGCGCTCTTCCGGCAGGTGGGCATCTACTCGCACGTCGGGCAGCTCTACGAGCCGGTCGACAGCGACACGCTCCTCTACTACAAGGAAGCGACCGACGGGCAGATCTTCGAGGAGGGCATCACCGAGGCGGGATCGATGTCGTCGTTCATCGCCGCCGGCACCTCGTATGCCACGCACGGCGTGCCGACGATTCCGTTCTTCATCTACTACTCGATGTTCGGCTTCCAGCGCATCGGTGACCTGATCTGGGCGGCGGCCGACATGCGCACGCGGGGGTTCATGCTCGGCGGCACGTCGGGACGGACGACGCTCGCCGGCGAGGGCCTGCAGCACCAGGACGGCCACAGCCACCTGCTCGCGCTGCCCGTGCCCAACTGCCTCGCGTACGACCCGGCCTTCGCCTTCGAGATCGCGACGATCATCCAGGACGGCATCCGCCGGATGTACGGCGACGGCGAGAGCGTCTTCTACTACCTCACCGTGATGAACGAGCAGTACGCCCAGCCGGCCATGCCGAAGGGCGCGCGCGACGGCATCCTGAAGGGCATGTACAAGCTCAAGACGACCGACAAGCCCCGCGCGAAGGCCCGTGCGCAGCTGTTCGGGAGCGGCGCCATCCTGCCGGAGGTGCTGCACGCGCAGGCGCTGCTCGAGGAGAAGTACGGCGTGGGCGCCGACGTGTGGAGCGTCACCAGCTACTCGCAGCTCTATCGCGACGGCAACGCGGCCGACCGCTGGAACATGCTGCATCCCGACGAGAAGCCGCGCCAGCCGTGGGTGAGCGAGTGCCTCGAGCACGCGCCCGGCGTGCTCGTCGCCGCGTCCGACTACGTCAAGGCGCTGCCGCGCGCCATCGACAGCTGGCTGCCGCGGCCGCTCACCTCGCTCGGCACCGACGGCTTCGGCCGCAGCGAGAGCCGCGCGAGCCTGCGCGACTTCTTCGAAGTCGACGCACGGTTCGTGACCTACGCCACGCTGGTCGCCCTCGCGCGCGAGGGCAAGATCGACGCGAAGGTCGTGCGCCAGGCCATCAAGGACCTCGACATCAACCCGGACAAGGCGGACCCCGCCATCTCGTAGCGCCTGAGGGACATGGCCACCGAATTCACACTTCCGGAACTCGGCGAGAACATCGCCGGCGGCGACGTCGTCCGCGTGCTGGTGAAGCCCGGCGACGTCATCACGCGCGACCAGCCCGTCCTCGAGCTCGAGACCGACAAGGCGACCATCGAGGTGCCCTCGTCGGTCGAGGGCACGGTGGCCGAGGTGCGTGTCACCGACGGGCAGAAGCTGAAGGTGGGCGAGGTCGTCTTGACGGTGTCCGATGCCGCGGCCGCTGCCGGGGCCGCCGACGCCGCGGCCGACGCCGACACCGCGGCTCCGGCGGGCGGGGAGGATGCCGCCACCGAGGAAGCCCCTCCCGCGGAATCCGCCGCTCGGGATGCCGCGCCGGCAGCCGCCGAGGCGGCGCCTTCAAGGAAGACCGAGGCGCCCGCGGCGCCAGCGGCTGACGAGAAGACGAAGCCCGCAGACACCGGCGCCGCGCCGGCGGGCCCCGTGGAGTTCGTCGTGCCCGAGCTCGGCGAGAACGTCGCCGGAGGCGACGTGCTGCGCGTGCTCGTGAAAGCGGGCGACG
>JAHDVQ010000267.1 GCA_023384595.1 Vicinamibacteraceae bacterium
CCGGAGATTCACCATCGCAGGAGGCGACATGCGCGGCTTCGTCCAGGCAGGTGTGATCGCGGTGGCTTGCGCGGTGGCGCTCGCCGCCGGGCTTGCGGCAACGGGCGTGATGGGGGCGCGCCAGGCGCCGGCCGGCAATGGCGGGGACCTCGACGCGCAAGTGCAGGCATTCCTCGAGTCGCGCCGCGGCCAATGGCACGACCTGAACGTACCCGAAGCCGATGGCCGCACGCTGCACGACCTCATCGTCACGAAGCGCTTCACGCGCGCGCTCGAGATCGGCACGTCCACGGGGCATTCAGGCCTCTGGATTGCCCGCGCCCTCGCGAAGACCGGCGGCCGCCTGGTCACCATCGAGATCGATCCCGGGCGCCATCGCACGGCCGTGGCGAACTTCCGAGCGGCCGGGCTCGAGGACTACGTCGACGCGCGGCTGGCCGATGCCCACGAGCTCGTGCCGCAACTCGAGGGCCCGTTCGACTTCGTGTTCTCGGACGCCGACAAGGACTGGTACACCAACTACTTCACGGCGCTGTGGCCACGCGTGACTCCCGGCGGCTGCTTCACGGCCCACAACGTCGGCGCCGCGCGCATGCGCGGCATCCGCGAGTTCCTGGCGCACATCGCGGCCCTGCCAGACGGCACCACGACGTTCGATCGCACCACGCCGGCAGGCCTCTCGATCACCTGCAAGACGCGGCGCTGACGCGAGGCGAGGGCGCCGCCCGTCGCCGGCGCGCTACAATCGTCTGGTTCCAGGACCACAGTCTGGCGTTGCCGCACGGGCCTGGCTCGCGAGGGGCCCGCGCAGCCTCATGCGCGCCGGCGCCGCCATCGCATCGGAGAGGATTATGTCGAGCGCCGCGGATCCCACGCTCACCAGCCGCCTCCGCGGCTTCACGGGCACGCTCATCTGGCCCGATTCCGACGGTTACGACGACGCACGGCGCATCTTCAACGGGATGTTCGACAGGCGTCCGTCCGTCATCGCCCGCTGCACGTCGGCCGGCGACGTCGTGCGCGTCGTGCGCGCCGTGCGCGAGCGCCAGCTGGACGTCACGGTGTTCGGGGGCGGCCACGGCGTGACCGGAGCGGCGGTCGCCGACGGCGCCGTGTGCATCGACCTCCGCGGCATGAAGCGCATCGACGTCGACGCGAAACATCGCACCGCGCGCGCCGAGGCCGGCCTCACGTGGGGCGAGTTCGACGCGGCCACGCAGGCCCACGGTCTTGCCGTGACCGGCGGGCGCGTCACCTCCACGGGCATTGCCGGGCTGACGCTCGGCAGCGGCAGTGGCTGGCTCGAACGCAAGTTCGGCCTCTCGTGCGACAGTCTCATCGGCGCCGAGGTCGTCACCGCCGACGGGCGCGAGGTGTTCGCCTCGTCGCAGGAGCACGCCGATCTCTTCTGGGGGCTGCGCGGCGGCGGCGGCAACTTCGGCGTCGTCACCGCCTTTCACTTCCGGCTGCATACGGTTGGCCCCGTCCTGCTCGCGGGCATGCTCCTCTACCCGGCCGGACAGGCGCGCGACGTGGTCCGCGCGTGGCGCGACTTCATGGCCGCGGCGCCAGACGAAGTCGGCGGCGGGCTCGCGTTCGTGACCGCTCCGCCCGCGCCCTTCGTGCCCGAGGCCCTCCGCGGGCAGCCCGTCGTCGCCGTCATCGCCTGCTACGTGGGCCCGGTGGCGCAGGGCGAGGCCGCGCTCAGGCCGCTGCGCGAGTGGGGAACACCGGCGGCCGCGGACCTTCTCCAGCCGATGCCGTACGTGGCGCTGCAGCGCCTGCTCGACGAGGGCAACCCGAAAGGGATGCAGAACTATTGGACGGCCGACTTCTTATCCGGGCTTCCCGACGAGGCCGTCGACACGCTCGTCGCGCACGCCACGCGGCCCGTCTCGGCGCTCTCGCAGGTGGTGCTCATCCCCGGGGGCGGCGCCCTCGCACGCGTCGGCGACAACGACACGGCGTTCGGCCAGCGGCAGTGCCCGTGGAACGTGCACTATCTGTCCATCTGGCCGGATCCCGCCGACTCGCCGCGCCAGATTGCGCACACGCGGACCATGGCGCAGGCCATGAAGCCGTGGAGCGCCGGGCACGTGTACCTGAACTACATCGGCGACGAAGGGACCGAGCGCGTCGTGGCGGCCTTTACCCCGGAGAAGTTCAGGCGGCTGCAGGCGCTCAAGGACAAGTGGGACCCCGCCAACCTGTTCCGCCACAACCAGAACATCCCGCCGAGCCGGCGGACGTAGGTGGTCATGACGCTGAACGACAGCAGCCTGTTGCGGACCGCCGCCTACGTGAACGGCGAGTGGGCCGGGGCCGACGGAGGCGGCACGCGCGAGGTGCTGAACCCCGCGACGCGCGAGGTCATCGCGCACGTGCCCGACATGGGCGTGGCCGAGACGCGCCGCGCCATCGACGCGGCGCACGCCGCGTTCCCCGCGTGGGCAGCCAGAAGCGCAAAGGAGCGCGCCGCGACGCTGCGCCGCTGGTTCGACCTGATGATGGCCAACCAGGAAGACCTGGCGGTCATCATGACGGCAGAGCAGGGCAAGCCGCTCGCCGAGTCGCGCGGCGAGGTCGCCTACGCCGCGTCGTTCATCGAGTGGTTCGGCGAGGAAGCCAAGCGTGTTTACGGCGACGTCATCCCCGGCCACCAGCCAGACAAGCGCATCCTCGTGCTGCGCCAGCCGGTGGGCGTCGTCGCCGCGATCACGCCGTGGAACTTTCCCGCCGCGATGATCACGCGCAAGGCCGGAGCGGCGCTCGCCGCCGGCTGCACATGCGTGTGCCGCCCCGCGAGCCAGACGCCGTTCTCGGCGCTCGCCATGGCAGAACTCGCGGCCCGCGCGGGCATCCCCGCTGGCGTCTTCAACGTGATCACCGGGCGCGATTCTGCCGCCATCGGGGGCGAACTCACCTCGAACCCGCTCGTGCGGAAGGTCACCTTCACCGGGTCCACCGAGGTGGGGAAGAAGCTGATGGCGCAGTGCGCGGGCACGCTCAAGAAGCTCTCGCTCGAGCTCGGGGGCAACGCGCCGTTCATCGTGTTCGACGATGCGGATCTCGATGCGGCGGTGGCGGGGGCGATCGCGAGCAAGTACCGGAACACAGGCCAGACGTGCGTCTGCGCGAACCGCCTGCTCGTCCAGGCGGGCGTGTACGAGGCGTTCACCGCGAAGCTGGTCGAGGCGGTGGGGAAGCTGCGCGTGGGCGATGGGCTCGCGGGGCCGACGGATCAGGGACCGCTCATCGACGACAAGGCGGTGGCGAAGGTCGAGGAGCACATTGCCGATGCCAGGGCGAAGGGCGCGCGAGTCGCGCACGGCGGCGCGCGGCACGCGCTCGGCGGCACGTTCTTCGAGCCGACGGTGCTCACCGACGTGACGCCCGACATGCTCGTGGCGCGCGAAGAGACGTTCGGCCCGGTGGCGCCGCTCTTCCGGTTCGAGACCGAGGCGGAGGCCATCCGCATGGCCAACGACACCGAGTTCGGGCTCGCGGCGTACTTCTACACGCGCGACCTCGCCCGCTCGTGGCGCGTCGCCGAAGGGCTCGAGTACGGCATCGTCGGCCTCAACACGGGGCTCATCTCGACGGAGGTGGCGCCGTTTGGCGGCGTCAAGGAGTCGGG
>JAHDVQ010000029.1:0-2528 GCA_023384595.1 Vicinamibacteraceae bacterium
GGCGACGGCCCGACACCGACCGAGCCCTCGACGGCGCCGAGGGATGTCTGAGCGCGGGGGGAGACGTGCCCGGCACGCCACGGCCTCCGGCATCCGGCGTCCGGCGGTGTCTGGCATCCGGCGGCGCTACAATGGCCCCCCGTGCGACAGCGCGTGAGCATCCTCATTCCCGCTTTCAACAGCGCGCGCACGATTGGTCCGCTCCTCGACCGCATCGCCGTCGTCGCCTCGCCGCACGACTGGGCGCATGAAGTCATCGTGGTCAACGACGGGAGCCGCGATGGCACGTGGCGGGCCCTGATCGAGGCCACTCGCCGGCACTCCGCGCTCACGGCCGTCGACCTTGCGCGCAACTGCGGGCAGCACTCGGCCCTGTTCTGCGGACTCACGCTGGCCCGCGGCGACGTGGTGGTGATGCTGGACGACGATCTCCAGCATCAGCCCGAGTGGATTCCGTCGCTGGTGGCGCGTCTCGACGCGGGCCACGACGCGGTCTTCGCCCACTTCCCCGCCGTGCGGCACCCGTGGTGGCGAACGCCTGGCAGCGCACTGGTGCGATGGACCGACCGGCACATCTTCAGAGCGCCATCGTGGCTGTTCGTGTCGAGCTTTCGCGCGATCCGTCGCGAGGTCGCCGACCGCATGCTGGAGCGGTCGTCACCGACGCCCTATGTGCGGGGCCTCATCCTCTCGTCGAGCCGCGCTCCCGCCAACGTGGACGTTCCCCACTCGGCGAGGCTCGACTCCCGCAGCGGTTACACCCCGACCCGTCTGGCCTCGCTCGCCGGCCGAATCGTCTTCGCATGGGCTCCGGGCTGGGTGCGCGTCGCGACAGCAATTGCGCTCGCGGTCGCCGCCGCATCCATGGCGGGGCTGTTCATCGCGTGGGCGGTGAACGCGCGGCCGGCGTGGCGTGCCGGGTTCCTCTGGTCGGCCGGGCTGTCGATCCTGCCCGTTGTCGGAGCCCTGCTGGTGGAGTGGACCCATTGCCGCAGGCGCCCCACGTTCCGGCCTTCCTGGGTGATACGGGAGATCGCGGGTCGACCGCTGCAGCCGCGAGGCTGCACGAGAGCGGTCCGTGCCGAACAGCCTTCAGTTGTGGCGGGCGACGACGATCTCAGGGTGAAGCCACTCGACCCGCCCGCGCCCCGCCCGTGACGTCCGCCCACCGGCCCCGCCTGCTTCCAGCACGAGTTCGACCTCTTCCCCGGCAAAGGGCGTCAGATCAACCAGAACAGGGATGAGGGCGCGCTCAGTCGGCGAAACATCACGCCGCCAGACCTGCCGCGGCCCGTCTCTCGAGGTGATGGCGAGCCGGGCGGAGGTGAAGCCGACCAGACGGCCTTCAACGAACGGACTCCCGCCGGCTCGTACTGCTGTCGAGAGGCCGATGGACCCGGCCGCGGGGAGGCGAATCCGCCAGGTGAGGGCTGAGGGCGCCGTCAGGCGGAGCGCGGGGAACCGCACGGTCTTGCCGTCACGCAGCGGCACGCGGTCGATGTCTCCAAGACGCCGCATCACGAACGCGGCACGCTCGATGGGCAACCCGGCCGGCTCGTCGCGGATATCGAACGACAGGTCATCGCCCCAGGACTCGCGCAGCCACCGTGGCGCGGCCGATGAGGACAAGCGCGACTCGCGCGCACCAACGGCTGGAGCCAGCCGCCGTACGACGGCCGGCACCGGATGGAGCAACTGCAGGCAGACGTCCGGAGCCGTCGTCACGTCCGCGACGCACCGCCTCCCGGTGGCCAGCCGCAATGACAGGTCGCCGCCGTCCGGTCCCAGCACGGCTCCAAGTCCCGCGGCGATGTACCCGGTCAGCGCCAGCGCCCAGGCGCCGCGCCACATCCTCAGGGACCATCGCGACTGCACCCCGCCAGACGCCGCTCCCGGAAACAGCGCGAACGCCGCGGCGGCGATCCACAGTGGCGTCGCCGCGACGACGAAGCGGGCATCGTGCACCACGTCGAGGCCGCCGGTGCTCGCGCGGCCGGCCGTGGCCATGCCGGCGATCGCTACGGCCCAGGCCGCGAGCACGTACCACGGCGCCAGGCGCGAGGCCGCAGGTTCGGCTCGGAGCGTTGCGGCGCGCGCGACGCCAGCGACGAGCAGGAGCAGGCCGCACGCGCCGGCCATCATCGACGGCCAGTACCGGAGCGACTCCATGGCCGGCGAGACGGGCCTGCCCGCGAAGGCGAGGAAGAACTTCAGCAGCGCCCTGGCCGAGGGCGCCGCAGCCGGCGTGTCGGGGACCGACGCCAGCAGATCGATGGCGTGCGGTGCGACGACGGCGCCGGCCGCGACGAGCCACAGGACCAGGGCCCGACCCGGATACCGACGCCACCACAAGATCACCAGTCCTGCCGGCCATGCGAGCGTGCCGACCGTGGTGGTGAGCGCGGCAAGCAGGCTGCACACGGCGGCGGCCGTCCACGTCGGCCAGGCCCGCGCGCGCGTGCTGATCAGCACGACGCCGAGTAGCGTCAGCGCCTGCGCCAGGTGCACCGCGTAGTTGCGCGGGTCGA
>JAHDVQ010000029.1:2628-7435 GCA_023384595.1 Vicinamibacteraceae bacterium
ACGCCGAGTAGCGTCAGCGCCTGCGCCAGGTGCACCGCGTAGTTGCGCGGGTCGAACCACATGGGCCAGTACGCGGCCGGGAACAGCAGCGCCGAGAACACGACCGCGGCGATGGCTGTGCGGGGCGCCTCGTTCCGAGTCCCGCGCTCCTGCACGGTGTCCCGAAAGAGGACGACGAGCGAGGCGAGGCTCACGAGCGAGATCGGGATCTTGAGGAGCGCACGCACGCGCATGTCGACGCCGACGGCCTCGAAGAGCAGCCAGTCGATCGCGAGCGGGACGACCACGCGGTGCTCGTTCAGCAGCGGCCAGTAGCGCCGCACCTCGAAGGCGCCCTGCTCCCCGTAGAGTCGATCGAGCCAATCCCACTGGTCCCAGTACGGCACGTCGACCGCGCCGTGCCACGCCGCGACCGTGACGCACAGGGGAAACAGGAGTGCCGCGGCCACCCACCCGCGTGGCAGCCGGTTGGCGTGGTCAGGCGGCGGCCGCCCGCCCGAGTCGAGCATCATCCGGCAGCGACCGGGACACGCACCGGCAGCCCGATGATGCGCCGGGCCTCGTCCGGAGTCGCGGGACGCCGCCCCGCGGCCCGCGCGAGGGTCACCAGCCGCTCGACGAGCGCGGGGTTGCTGGCGGGGTGTGTCCTCTCCTCATCCAGGTAGAGGCAGTCCTCCAGCCCGACGCGCACGTGGCCGCCGGTCACGATGCCGAGCATGTTCATCGGGAACTGAAAGCGGCCGATGCCGGCCGCGGCCCACGTGACGCCCGAGGGAAGCGCCTGGACGAGAAGCGCGAGGTTGAGCGCGGTGGCGCTGAGCGTTCCGAGTGATCCGAGCAGGAGGTTCACATAGAACGGCGGCTTCAGGACGCCGCGCTCGATCAGATACTTGGCGTAGTCGATCATGCCGAGGTCGAACACCTCGAGTTCCGGCACGATGCCGCGTTCGGCCATGCGCGCCGCGAGCTTCGCGATCATGGCGGGTTCGTTCACCGACGCCTGCCTCGGGAAGTTCATCGAGCCGAGGGTCAACGACGCCATCTCGGGCTTCAGGTCGTCGGCGAGGTCGAGCACGGCCCCGCGCTGTTCGAACGCGCCGAATGTGCGTCCGCTCGTCGAGACGCACACGATGACGTCGGGCGAGGCCCGCCGCACCTTGCCGACGATCTCCCGATACACGTCAGGGCGCCACGTGGGGCGTCCCTCCTCGTCGCGCGCGTGGAGGTGGGCGATGGAGGCGCCGCGCGCCACGCACTCGGCCACGTCGCGCGCGATGTCGTCGGGCGTGAGCGGCACGTGCGGCGAGTCGGTCCGGGTCGGGACCATGCCGGTGGGGGCCAGGTTGAGGATGAGGGGATGCATGGGGTTGGTGCTCGGGGGATCAGGGTACTTGGGTGTTCAGGTACTCAGGTGCTCAGGGGCTGAGAGGGTTAGCGGCCGTCGACACGTTCGCGTGTCACGCGCGCGGGCACGCCCATGACCTGCACTCGATCTGGCACGGCCCGTGTGACCAGCGAGGCGGCGCCCACGATGGCGTGGGCGCCAATGGTCAGTTGATCCAGAATGACGGCGCCGATGCCGATGTAGGTGGACTCGCCCACCTCGCAGCAACCGCCGATGTTGGCCCCGGGGCCCATCGTCACGTGATCGCCGAGCATCGTATGGTGCCCGACGAGCGCACCACGGTTCACGATCACGTGCCGTCCCAGCCTCGCGTGGGCGGCCAGAATCGCGCCAGCATTGACGATGCTGCCCTCGCCCAGCACCGCCGTGCGCGAGACGCGCGCGGTCGGGTGCACGAGCGTCGCAAATCGCATCCCGAGCGCCTCGACTTCACCGGTGAAGCGGCGGCGGAAGGTGGTGCTGAGCGCGCACACCGCTGTGTGCGTTCGCGCCAACCGCGCCACGTCGTCGACCCAGTAAATCGGCAGGCCTTCGAGCGTGGCGCCAGCACGGTCGCGATCCAGGTTCTCGACGAAGCCTTCGACGACGACCCCCGGGATGTCGGACGCCATGTCGGCGACCTCGACCGCGAAGGTGCGCGTCCCGAGCACGAGCACACGTTGCGTCTCGATCACGAGCACTCCCCGGTGATCGGTTCGGCCATCGCCTCGCCGACCGCTTCGATCACCTCGTCGACCTCCCCGTCGGTGAGCCCCGCGTGAAGCGGCAGGCTCAGGATCTCGCGGAAGACGCCCTCTGTGACCGGAAGGGTCAGTTCCGGCCGGGCAAACAGCGAGTGGACGTGATTGGGGACGTACTCGACCGCGGTCGCAATGCCCCGCGCGCGGAGCCCGGTCATGAGCCCGTCACGACGGCCGCCGGCCACGCGCACGACGTAGGTGAACGGACAGACCGCGTCGGATGGCTGCGTGACGGGACGAATCCCCGGAAGACCGCTGCCCTCACCGAGCGCACGATGGTATCGTCGGACGATCGCCTGGCGCCTGGCACGGGCCTCGTCGAAGGTCGCGAGCTGCGCAAGCCCGATCGCGGCGTTCACGTTCGGCAGGTGCGCGCGATATCCGCGATCGCTCACGTCGTAGTGCCAGCCCTTCGTCCCGGTGTGGCGGCTCCAACCGTCGGCCGGCATGCCGAGCACGCGCCGCTGCCGCACCCTCGCGGCCAGCGCGCCGGAGCTGGTCGCCACCGCACCGCCTTCGACGCACGTCAGGCTCTTGATTGGATCGAAGCTGAAGCACCCGGCGTCGCCCAGCGTGCCCAGAGCCTGGCCGTCGACAGACGACCCGAATGCGTGCGCGGCATCCTCGACCACTCGGAGGTCGTGACGCGCGGCCAGCGCCCGCACCTCCTCCGGAGGGCAGGCGGCACCGCCGTAGTGCACCGGCAGAATCGCCCGCGTCCTCGGTCCGACGCGCTGGGCCGCATCGCTCAGATCGATCTGCAGCGTCCAGGGGTCGACTTCGCAGAAGACCGGCACGAGCCCTGCCGCCAGAACGGCCTGCGGCGTGGCCACGAAGGTCAGCGACGGCAGCAGGACCTCGCTGCCAGCCGGAAGTCCGAGCGCCTCGAGCGCCAGGTGCAGGGCGGCCGTGCCGCTCGACACCGCGACGAGGTGCGCGACCCCCAGCCTCTCCCTGACCGCGGCTTCGAATGCCCGCGTGACGTCGCCCTGTCCGAGCCAGCCGCTCTCGAACACGCGGGCGACAGCGGCGAGTTCGGTCTCGCCGACCATGGGGCGATGTGTAGGAATCCTGATTGGGCAGCTCACAAGCACTCGGAAGAACGGATCCGACGAAGCAAGGTGAGATTATAGACCCTCAGGACGGGTCGGTGCCGGTCGTGCGAGACCGCGATGGCGCGCCCGACCGGGTCCCGCCAGCCGCTGTAGAATGCCCGGCATGATGCGTCGTCTCAGCTGGTCTCCTTCCGTCCTCATCGTCGTTGCCGTACTCGGTGCGCTTGTGGCGCTCGTCACGCGCGTCCCGATCGTGGCTGAGACCGTCAGGCCCGCCCAGCCGTCCGCGCCCGCCCAGCCCTCCTTCGACGAGGCGTTCACCGGCCGCACGATGCGCGTGGACTACTTCCACACCTCGCGCGGCCCCGACCGCATCGTCACCCTCGATCGCGTGGTCGACGACGGCGAGTGGGCGGGCAGCCGGACGATCCTGCTCGACGAACTGAACCTGGGGAACTACCGCGTCGTCGTCAAGGATGCGAAGAGCGGGACGCTGCTCTACTCGCGCGGGTTCGGCTCGCTCTTCGGCGAGTGGGAGACTGTCCCGGCGTCGAAGCAGCAGTGGCGCACGTTTCGCGACAGCCTGCGGGTGCCGTGGCCGCGGCAACCCGTGACGGTCGCCATCGAGCGGCGCACGGCGTCGGAGCCCTTTGCCCCGCTGTGGGACACCACCATCGATCCCGCCTCGCGCTTCGTGAATCGCGCGGCACCGGCGCCCGCCGGGGAGGTCATCGCGCTGCGCGAGTCCGGCCCGGCGGCGACGAAGGTGGACCTGTTGTTCATCGGCGAGGGATACGCACCCGATGAACGCGAGAAGTTCATGGCGGACGCCCGGCGCCTCTCCGACGCCCTCTTCCGCTACGACCCGTACGCGCGTCGTGCCGGCGACTTCAACGTCCGGGCGCTGCTCGTGCCCGCCGGCCGCACAGGGGTGCACCAACCCCGCACCGAGGATGACCGGCGCACGCTGCTCGGCACGGCCTACAACATCTTCGATTCCGAGCGGTATGCGCTCGTCGAGGACATGACGCGCCTGCGCGAGGCGGCCTCCGGCGTGCCGTACGATGCGGTGGTCGTGCTGATGAACGAGGAGCAGTACGGCGGCGGGGGCATCTACCGGTCGCACTCGGTGGCGGCCGCCTCGAACGAGTTCGCCGAGTATCTACTCGTCCACGAATTCGGCCACCACTTCGCGGCGCTCGCCGATGAGTACTACACGTCGGATGTCGCCTACGAGACGGGGCGAACGAACATCCCGGAGCCCTGGGAGCAGAACATCACGGCCACCACCGACCGCGCGCGTCTCAAGTGGGGCGATCTCGTGGAGGCGACCACCCCGCTGCCCACGCCCTGGCCCAAGTCCGAGTTCGACGAGGCGCAGAGGGCCTATCAGGCCGAGCGGCGGAAGCTGAGGGAGACGCGCGCCCCCGAGTCCGAGATGTCAGCCCTGTTCACGCGCGAGCAGAAGCGCGAAACCGCGTTGCTCGGCACGAGCCCCTTTACCGGCAAGGTCGGCGCCTTCGAGGGCGCCGGCTACGAGACGAAGGGCCTCTACCGTCCCGAGGTGGACTGCATCATGTTCAGCCGCAACGAGGTCGGCTTCTGCC
>JAHDVQ010000029.1:7535-9126 GCA_023384595.1 Vicinamibacteraceae bacterium
CCGTGCACCACCGAGACGAGGATGGCGAGGAGCGTGGCCACGAAGCAGCCGAGCGCGATGGCGAGGTGGTTCACGCGCTCCGGCTTCAAGGGATCGAGGACCTGGGCGGCCAGATAGCCGCCGGCGAAGCCGCCGGCATGTGCGTAGTTGTCGACGCCGGGCATGATGAGGCCGAAGACGAACAGCAGCAGCGCCCAGCTCACCGCCTGCCCGTGCACGACCGAACTGCCGGTGCGTCGCCCGTACAACACGAGCGCGCCGAGCAGTCCGAAAATGGGTGCCGAGGCGCCCACGGTGAAGCCTGCTCCGCGCAGGATCGGGAGTGGAAGCCAGCCAAGGTACGCGCCCGCCACCGAGGAGGCCAGGAATCCGGCCGCGCCGCCGATCGTGTAGATGATGACGAGACGGCCGGGGCCGAACAGTTCGGCCGTGGCCGGCGCGAGCTGCCGCACCCACATCATGTTGAAAAGGATGTGCAGCAGCCCGCCATGGAGCCAGCCAGCGGAGAGCACCGTCCACCAGCGGTCGAAGCGGAACACCGGGATGGCGCCGCTCGCGCCCAGGAGGAAGAGCCCCTCGGTGCTTGGCGACAGGAGCCCGAACAACCCACCGCCCATGCCGATGTTCCCGCCGCTCATCAGCAGGCTCAAGCCGAACATCAGCACCGAGCCCACGGTGATGACGTTGACGAAACCGAGATCGCGGCCGAGTGAGCGCACGAGCGGCGCATAGCCCCACAGGGCCGGATTGCGGCGTCCGCAGGTGTAGCACCGCTCGTCGTTGACGCCGACGAGCGACCCGCACGACGCGCACACCGTTGAGCCGCTCCTCTGGCGCTTGAACATCAGCTGGATTGCTCCTCTTCCTTGCCGGTGACGGGTGCCCGCCGGGACCGTGGCCCTAGTCGTGGATGACGACGCCGGTGGGCCTGAGCTGGTAGGCGCCGGCCGGCGTGGGTTCCTCCTTGTGCTCGGCGGCCGCCGACGCGGCATGATGCGCGGCCTCGGCCGCAGCGTCGATCTTCTCGATGGTGCCCTGGGCCGACGCCTTCTTCCCCTTGGCGCTCACCGGGAAGACCATGACACCGTCATCGACCTTGAGCCGGAGGGTGGCGTCGGACTTCTCGTCCTTGAGCACCATCCAGCATCCCATGTTCTCGCAGACGGCCGTCACGATGCCGTCCACGCGGACGACCTTCCCCACGTAGTCGGCGCCGTGCGCCACGACGGTGGCAATCGGCGTCGCCTCGCTCATCGGGACGCCCTCGCCGAACGTCTTGCCCTCGCCCGCCACCACCGCCACGCTCAACGTCACCGCCAGTGCCGCGACCCACCCCATGCACGCTTTCGTCATCGTCCGTTCCCCTCCATGGCCCCTCGTGGAGGCCGACCCTCGATTCTTTGGTCTCGCGCCCCGGAAGTCAACGGGCGGGGTCAGGTCTGCCATCGCCCATTGGGACGCGGGCGGGGTCAGGTCTGCCATCGCACATCGTCACGGATGGGCGATCGCAGACCGGACCCCTCGCCGGCGCCACCCTGTGCGCTTGCAGACCGGAGCCGCCCCCCCCCCCCCCCCCCCCGGGGCGGCACAC
>JAHDVQ010000029.1:9136-14954 GCA_023384595.1 Vicinamibacteraceae bacterium
GGGCGGGGGCCCGTGGCCCCCCCGCCGGGGGGCCGGGGGGGCCCCGCCGGCGCCCCCCCCCCCCGCGGGCCCCCCCGGGCGCCCCCCCCCCCCACACCCCCGCCCGCCCGCCCCCCGGCGTGCCGGAAATCCGGCAGCCAAAGCGCTGTCCTGCTTGGATTTGGCGGAAACCGTCCGATTCGCGCCCAAACCGGTGTGAGCACGAAGGTTGCTCATCTCACCACGGAGTCCAGCCGCGGCCCGGCGTCCGGGCCGGCGACTCGGCAGATCGCACGAGGAACAGCCGTTATGGATCGATCCTGGATTACGGTAGACGGAAACGAGGCGACCGCCTCCACGGCGCACCGCGCCA
This sequence comes from Vicinamibacteraceae bacterium, assembly GCA_023384595.1. Classification (GTDB taxonomy): domain Bacteria; phylum Acidobacteriota; class Vicinamibacteria; order Vicinamibacterales; family JAFNAJ01; genus JAHDVQ01. The sequence continues at coordinate 9,489 of JAHDVQ010000029.1, forward strand.
ACGAGGTCATCGCCATCTACCCCATCACCCCATCGTCGAACATGGGGGAGTTCGCTGACGAGTGGTCGGCGAAGGGCCACACGAACATCTGGGGCACGGTCCCCGAGGTGACCGAGATGCAGTCCGAGGGCGGAGCCATCGGCGCCGTCCACGGGGCCCTGCAGGCCGGCTCACTCGCCACGACCTTCACGGCCAGCCAGGGCCTGCTGCTGATGATCCCCAACATGTACAAGATCGCTGGGGAGCTCACGCCGTTCTGCATGCACGTCGCGGCCCGGACGGTTGCGACCCACGCCCTGTCGATCTTCGGCGATCACTCCGACGTCATGGCGGTCCGGCAGACCGGGTTCGGGCTGCTGTCGTCGGGTTCGGTCCAGGAAGCCCACGACTTCGCGCTCATCGGGCAGGCCGCGACGCTGCGGTCTCGCGTGCCGATGCTGCACTTCTTCGACGGCTTCCGCACGTCGCACGAGGTCGCGAAGATCGAGCAGCTCAGCGACGACGACATCCGCGCCCTGCTGCCGGCCGAAGCGATTGCGGCGCACCGCCAGCGGGCGCTCACGCCCGACCGGCCCGTGCTGCGCGGCTCGGCGCAGAACCCCGACGCCTTCTTCCAGGCTCGCGAGGCGTGCAACCCCTTCTACCTGGCGTGCCCGGGCATCGTCCAGGAGACGATGGACCAGTTCGCCCAGCGCACGGGACGGAAGTACCACCTGTTCGACTACGTCGGGCACCCCGAGGCCGAGCGCGTGATCGTGATCATGGGCTCGGGGGGCGACACGGTCGTCGAGACCGTCGAGTGGCTCGCGGCGAAGGGCGAGAAGGTGGGCGTGGTCCGCGTTCGCCTCTACCGGCCGTTCTCGATGGAGCACTTCCTCAAGGCGGTGCCGCCGACGGTCCGGGCGATGGCCGTGCTCGACCGCACGAAGGAGCCCGGCGCGGTCGCCGACCCGATGTACCTCGACGTGGTGACGACGCTCGTGGAGGCGCGCGCGGCGGGCACCTCGACGTTCGCGCAGGATCCGGTCGTCATCGCCGGCCGTTACGGACTCTCGTCGAAGGAGTTCACGCCGGCCATGGTGGTGGCCGTCTACGAGGAGCTCGGAAAGGCCAGCCCGCAGCGGCGCTTCACCGTCGGCATCCACGACGATGTGACCCACATGTCGCTCGCCTACGACGCGATGCTCGACATCGAGCCCGAGAGCGTCAAGCGCGCGGTGTTCTTCGGCCTCGGCGCCGACGGGACGGTGGGCGCCAACAAGAACACGATCAAGATCATTGGCGAGGAGACGGACAACTTCGCGCAGGGTTACTTCGTGTACGACTCGAAGAAGTCGGGCGCCATCACGATCTCGCACCTCCGGTTCGGCCCGAAGCCGATCCGCTCGGCCTATCTGGTGAAGCAGGCGAACTTCGTCGGCTGCCACCAGTTCGTCTTCCTCGAGAAGTACGACGTGCTCGAGTACGCCGCGCCCGGCGCGGTCTTCCTGCTGAACAGCCCGTTCGACAAGGACACCGTGTGGAACGAGCTGCCGTCGGAGGTCCAGCAGGAGATCATCGAGAAGCAGCTGCAGTTCTACGTGATCGACGCCTACAAGGTGGCGCGTGATACCGGGATGGGCACGCGCATCAACACGATCATGCAGACGTGCTACTTCGCCATCTCCGGCGTGCTCCCGCGCGAGGAGGCCATCGCGCAGATCAAGCAGGCGATCGAGAAGACCTACGGCAAGCGCGGCCCCGAGGTGGTGAAGCGGAACTTCGCGGCGGTCGATCACACGCTGGCGCACCTCGAGAAGGTGACCGTCCCCGCCGCGGTCTCGGCCACGCGCGGGCGTCCGCCGCTCGTCGCCGACGCCGCGCCCGACTTCGTCAAGCGCGTCACGGCCATGATGCTCGCCAACAAGGGCGACCTGCTGCCGGTCAGCGCGTTCCCCATCGACGGCACCTGGCCCACGGGCACGGCGCAGTGGGAGAAGCGCAACATCGCGCTCGAGATTCCCGCGTGGGATCCGAAGATCTGCATCCAGTGCAACAAGTGCGCGCTGGTCTGCCCGCATGCCGCGATCCGCGCGAAGGTCTACCCGTCGGATCGCCTCGAGGGCGCGCCGGCGACCTTCCAGGCGGTCGATTACAAGGGCAACGAGTACCCCGGCATGAAGTACACCCTGCAGGTGGCGCCGGAGGACTGCACGGGCTGCACCATCTGCGTGATGATGTGCCCGGCGAAGGACAAGAGCAACCCGAAGCACAAGGCCATCGACATGGTGCCGCAGCCGCCGCTGCGCGAGAGCGAGCGCGAGAACTACGCGTTCTTCCTCGCGCTGCCCGAGGTGGACCGCACCATCGTGAAGCCCGACGTCAAGCACACGCAGTTCCTGCAGCCGCTCTTCGAGTACTCGGGCGCCTGCTCGGGCTGCGGCGAGACGCCCTACGTGAAGCTGATGACGCAGCTGTTCGGCGATCGGCTCCTGATCGCCAACGCCACCGGCTGCTCGTCGATCTACGGCGGGAACCTTCCCACCACGCCCTACACGGTCGATCACTGCGGCCGCGGCCCGGCGTGGTCCAACTCGCTCTTCGAGGACAACGCCGAGTTCGGGCTCGGGTTCCGGCTGGCGGTCGACCAGCACACCGAGCAGGCCGCGGAGCTGCTCAAGCGCCTCGCCGGCCAGGTTGGCGAGGGGCTGGTCGAGGCGCTCCTCTCGGCCGATCAGGCGACCGAGCAGGGCATCATCGCGCAGCGCGAGCGCGTGGCCGCGCTCAAGGCGGCCCTGCATGGGGTGGCTACGCCCGATGCCCGGGCGCTCGAGGACCTCGCCGACTACTTCGTGAAGAAGAGCGTGTGGATCGTCGGCGGCGACGGCTGGGCCTACGACATCGGCTACGGCGGTCTCGACCACGTGCTGTCGATGGGCAAGGACGTCAACGTCCTCGTGCTCGACACCGAGGTCTACTCGAACACGGGCGGGCAGCAGTCGAAGGCCACGCCCATGGGCGCCGCGGCCAAGTTCGCGATGGCCGGCAAGGCCGTCGGCAAGAAGGATCTCGGGCTGATGGCCATGGCCTACGGGAACGTCTACGTGGCCAACGTCGCCTTCGGCGCCCGCGACGCGCAAACGGTGAAGGCCTTCCTCGAGGCGGAAGCCTATCCCGGGCCGTCGATCATCATCGCCTACAGCCACTGCATCGCGCACGGCTACGACATGGCGATGGGCATCGAACAGCAGAAGCTGGCGGTCGAGTCCGGTTACTGGCCGCTCTTCCGCTACGACCCCCGCGCGCGCGAGGCCGGAGCGTCACCCCTCCATCTCGATGCCGGCGCCCCCAAGTCGGAGATCGGGAAGTTCATGCGCAACGAGACGCGGTTCAGGGTCGTGGAGCAGCAGGATCCCGATCGGTTCCGCGAGCTGCTGGCCCGGGCGCAGGCCGACGTGCGCAAGCGGTTCGCCCTCTACGAAGAACTGGCGCGGGGATCGGCGCCGACCACTGGCAGCGGGTCGTCCAACTGACGGCCATCCCCATTGACGGAGCGGTATTGCCATGGATCTCTCAACCAGCTACCTCGGGCTCACGCTGCCCCACCCGTTCATGACGGGCGCCTCGCCCCTCGTCGACCGCCTCGATCTCGTCAAGCGGCTCGAGGACGCGGGCGTGGCGGCCATCACCATGCACTCGCTCTTCGAGGAGCAGCTGCTGCTCGAGCAGAAGGCCACGATGCGGCACGTCGTGGCGCACGAGGAGTCGTTCGCCGAGGCGCTCTCGTTCTTCCCCGACCGCGACGACTACCGGCTCGGTCCCGACGAGTACCTCGAACAGATCCGCCGCATCAAGGCCACGGTGGACGTGCCCGTCATCGCCTCGCTCAACGGGTCGAGCGGGGCGGGCTGGGTCGAGTACGCGCGTCTGATGGAGGACGCGGGCGCTGACGCGATCGAGCTGAACGTCTACTTCCTCGCGACGGACTTCGAGACGCCGGGACTCGAGATCGAGCAGCGCGTCGTGCAGATTGCGCGCATGGTCAAGGACGCCGTCCGCTTCCCGGTCGCCGTGAAGCTCTCGCCGTTCTTCTCCTCGATCGCCAACGTCACGCGGCAGCTCGACGCGGCCGGCGTGGACGGCCTCGTGCTGTTCAACCGCTTCTACCAGCCCGACATCGACGTCGACTCGCTCGACGTCGCCCCGAGGCTCCTGCTCTCGGAATCGTCGGAGCTGCTGCTGCGCCTGCGCTGGCTGGCCATTCTCTCGGGACGGTTGAACTGCAGCCTCGCGGTCACGGGCGGCGTGCACTCGGGCCTCGACGCGGTGAAGGCCATCATGGCCGGCGCCGACGCCATCCAGGTCGTGTCCGCCGTGCTCCAGCACGGGCCGTCACAGATCAAGAAGATGCGCGACGAGCTCGAGCGCTGGCTCGAGGATCACGAGTACCAGTCGGCGCAGCAGATGCGGGGCAGCATGTCGCTGCTCCGCTGCCCCGACCCGGCCGCCTTCGAGCGCGCCAACTACACGCGCATCCTGCAGACCTGGAGGGTCTAGCGGACCTTGGGCCTCGGGCCTTGGACCTTGGGCCTCGGGCCTCAGGGACTTGGGCGCGGGCGTCGGGCGTCGGGCGTCCGTCTGGCGACCAGCGGCGCTGGCGCTACGAGCGGGTATCGTGGCATGCGTGGCCGGCAAGCAGGGCCGCCACGCGTGCGCGGGCTCGCCGGCGGACGTCGGCGGGCATCTGCGGCGCCGCCGACTCGCGGCACCAGGCGGCGACGGCCTCCAGTCGACGAGCCAGCGTGCCGCAGCATCCGCAGGAGCGCACGTGCGCCTCGAGGGCGCGGCGCTCGGCGGGTGGTAACTCCTGGTCGACGTAGGCCGAGAGCTCAGCGATGAGCGCCACGCATCGGTTCGTGGGCGTCCGGCTCATCGCCCGGCCCCCAGGACCTGCTGGAGCGCCAGCCTCGCGCGGTGCAGGCGTTGCTTCACGTTCGCCTCACTGATCCGCAGCACCGTCGCCACTTCACGCGTCGACAGTCCCTCGACCTCGCGCAGGAACACCACGGCACGATAGGCCGGCGGCAACGAGCCGAGCGCCTCCCTCAGACGTTGGCGCAGCCGGTTGTTCAGCACCACCTCTTCGGGGCCCCGCGAGGGATCGGCGGTGTCGATGGGATGGCTGCCGTCGCCTTCGAACCCCGCGTCGAGCGACACCATGTGACGCGGCTCGTCCACGCGGGTCCGCCGTTTCATCAGACACGCGTTTCGAACCGTCCTGTACAGCCAGGCCCTGAACGCCTGCGGCTCACGGATGGAGGTCGCCCGCTGGTAGGTGCGCATGAGGGCGTCCTGCATGACGTCCTCGGCATCCTCCTGGTGGCCGCACACGGTCATCCCGAAGCGATAGGCCACATCCTGTGCGCGCATCAGCAGCGTCTCCATGGCCGTCTCGTCGCCGGCGACCGCCAGCCGGACCAGATCCGG
>JAHDVQ010000029.1:15054-20812 GCA_023384595.1 Vicinamibacteraceae bacterium
CTGAACGATCCGGATCCCCTCTCGAACTACCGCTCGGGCCTCTCGATCGAGCAGGTGCTCTTCGACGGCGGAGCCTCGTGGGCCGGGCTGCGCCAGGCCTCGCACGGCCGGGCCGACGCCGCGCTGGCGCGCGAGGCGGTCCGCCAGCAGCTGGCGACACGCGTCACCGAGACCTTCGGCGGGGTCCTGCGGCTCGAGGGCGGGCTCGCCAGCGCGCGCGCAGCCGTCGAGGCGGCCAACGCCGACCTCCGCCTGACCACGGACCGCCGCGACGCGGGACTCGTCACCGACGCCGACGTGCTCGCGGTCGCCGTCCACCAGTCCCAGATGCAGGAACAGGTCATCCGGTTCGAGACCGAGCTGGCCGTGGCCCGGTCGGCGCTGAACGAACTGCTCGGGCGGCCGCTCGACGCGGCCCTCGTGCTCGACGACACGTTGCCGGCGCCCGCCGACGCGGGTGCCGCGCCATCGCCACCTGACGAGGAAGCGCAGGCACTCGAACGGCGACCTGACGTCAGGCGCGCGGATCTCGGGGTGTCGCTCGCCGGCGAGGCGGTCAAGGCGGCCCGTGCGGCGTTCTTCCCCCAGGTGGTCTTCCAAGGTGGCTACGAGGTCAACGGCAGCCGCTGGACGGAGGGGGCCACGAACTGGATGGCGGGCATCGGGGTGCGCTGGAACCTGTTCAGGGGCGGCAGCGACTGGGCCCGGCTCACCGAGGCCCGCCTGGCTCGTGACCGTGCCGCGATCACGCGCGACCAGGCGCGCGAGCAGGCCCGGCTCGACGTACGCGCCGCCCGTGCCCGCCTCGCCGCCGCCCGCGCCCGGCTCGAGGTGGCCCGCCGCATCGTCGACCAGGCCGGCGAGTCGCAGCGCATCCTGCGCGACCGCTACGAGTCGGGGCTGGTCGATGTCGCGTCGCTGCTGCGGGCCAGCCAGGCCGTCGTCGCGGCCGACGCGCAGGCCCTGGGCGCCAGGGTCGACGTGATCGTCTCGACGGCGCACCTCGAACGCGCCCTGGGGCGCTGACGATTCGGCCGCGCGAGAGGGCGCGGCACATGGAGGCGCCGTACGCCGGCGCCATGGATACCGGTTGATGTCGATGCCCATGAACTCTCGATTTCGTCTCCTCGCTCCCGCGGCGCTCGCCGCCCTGTCCACCGTCGCCTGCGGAGGCGGTCACACCGACGAGACCGCCGCCGAGCGAGGCACACCGCTCAGGGTCTCGGTCGCCCAGGTCACGCGCGCCGGTCTCGCCGATCGGTTCGAAGTCGGCGGCACCGTCGTGGCACGCGAGCACGCCACGCTCGTCAGCCGCCTGATGGCGCCGGTGGCGCGCGTGCACGTCTCGGCGGGCGATCGCGTGCGCCGGGGGCAGGTACTCGTCACGCTCGACAGCGCCGACCTCACGGCCCACGCGTCGAGCGCACGGGCCGCCGCCGACGCCGCGGCTCAGGGCGGGGCCGCCGCGCGCGCCGAGCACGAGGCCGCCAGGGCCGCCCTCGCCCTCGCCAAGGCGTCGTACGACCGCGTCGCGACCCTGCACGAGCGCAAGTCGGCCACCGCCCACGAGCTGGATCAGGCCACGGCGGCGCTGCGAGCCGCCGAGGCGCGCGTCTCGGGCGCGGCCGCGCGCGTGCAGGAGGCCGAGAGCGGGTTGTCGGCGGCACGCGCCGCGGGGAGCGCCGCCACCGCCACCGCCGCGTTCACCAGGATCCTCGCCCCGTTCTCCGGCGTCGTCATCGAGCGGCTCGTGGAGCCGGGCAACATGGCCACGCCGGGGCAGCCGCTGCTGCGTGTGGAGTCCACGGACCGGTACCGCCTCGAGGTGCGGCTCGACGACGCGCGACTTGGCACGGCTCGACAGGGCGATGACGTGCCCGTGGTGCTCGACGGCTCCTCGGGGACCACCGAGGTCGACGGCACCATCGCCGAGATCTCGCGCGCCGTCGACTCGGGCACGCGCTCCTCGCTCGTGAAGATCGACCTGCCCCCGGGCACCAGTGTCCGAACCGGGACCTACGGGCGCGCCCGCTTCGCGGGCGCGGCCGCCGACAGCCTGATGGTGCCGGCGGGCGCCGTCGTGACGCGCGGGCAGGTGAAGTCGGTCTTCGTCGTCGAGGGTGACGCCGCCCGCCTCCGCCTCGTCAACGTCGGCCCGGCGGAGGGCGATCGCGTGCCGGTGCTGGCTGGCCTCACGGAGGGTGAACGCGTCGTGGTGGCGCCGCCGCCGGGGCTGCGCGACGGGACGCGCGTGGCCGCCTCGGGGCCGGCCCCCGCACGTCCCGCCGCGACGGAGGGCCGGTGATGCTCGCCAACATCGGTGCCTCGGGCCGTCTCGCGGCGGCCTTCGTGAACTCGAAGCTGACGCCGCTGTTCATCATCGCGTCGGTCGCGCTCGGTATCTTCGCCGTGCTCGCCCTCCCCCGCGAGGAGGAGCCCCAGATCATCGTCCCGATGGTGGACGTGTTCGTCGAGATGCCCGGCGCCACGGCCGAAGAGGTCGAACAGCGCGTCACGCGCCCGATGGAGAAGCTGGTGTGGGAGGTGCCCGGCGTCGAGTACCTCTACTCCACGTCCAGCCCCGGACGGTCGATGCTCATCGTGCGCTTCTACGTCGGCCAGGACGAGGAGGACGCGATCGTCCGCCTGAACCAGAAGCTCGGCGCCAACTTCGATCGCATCCCGCCCGGCGTCATTGGCCCGCTCGTCAAGCCACGCTCGATTGACGACGTGCCGATTCTGGCGCTGACGCTCCACAGCGAGCGGTACGACGACCATCAACTGCGTCTTCTCGCCGGCCAGCTGCACGACGCCATCAAGGAAGTCGAGGACGTATCGGAGGTGGCCATCATCGGCGGGCGCCCGCGCGAAGTTCGCGTCGATCTCGACCCGGCCCGCCTGGCGGCGTTCGGTCTCGACCCGCTGTCGGTGCAGCAGGCCCTCGGCGCGCAGAACACCCGCCTGTCGACCGGAGGCCCGGTCAGCGGTGGTCAGGGCGTCGTGCTCGAGGCCGGCCGCCGCGTGGAGCACGTCGAGGCGCTCCGCGCCACAGTGGTCGGCTCGCGCGCGGGCCGCGCGGTGCTGCTCTCCGACGTCGCCACCGTGCACGATGGCGACGCCGAGCCGCGCGAGTACGTCATGTTCCACTCGCGCGAGCACGGCCTCGAGCCCGCCGTCACCATCGCGGTCAGCAAGCGCAAGGGCACCAACGCCATCGACGTCGCCCACCGCGTCGAGGCCAAGGTCGCCACGCTCGAAGGCACCGTCGTGCCGCACGACGTGACGGTGTCGGTCACCCGGAACTACGGTGAGACGGCCGCCGAGAAGTCGAACGAGCTGCTCTACCACATGCTGCTGGCCGTGCTCTCGGTCTCGGCGCTCATCTGGTTTGCGCTCGGCCGGCGCGAAGCCGTGGTGGTGCTCATCGCCATCCCGGTCACGCTCGCGCTGACGCTCTTCACGTTCTTCCTGTACGGCTACACGCTCAACCGCATCACGCTCTTCGCCCTCATCTTCTCGATCGGCATCCTCGTCGACGACGCCATCGTCGTCGTCGAGAACGTGGTGCGGCACGCGAGGCTCCGGACCGGCGAGCGCGAGGGCTTCACCGCGCTCGCAATCAGGGCGGTGGACGAAGTCGGCAATCCCACCATCCTGGCGACGCTGACCGTCGTCGCGGCGATTCTGCCCATGGCGTTCGTCGGGGGGCTCATGGGGCCGTACATGCGTCCGATCCCCGTCGGCGCGTCGGCCGCGATGATGTTCTCGCTGGTCGTGGCCTTCATCGTGACCCCGTGGGCGGCCGTCCGGCTGCTCTCGCACGCCGGGCACGCCGAGCACGAGCGCGAGGACGTCCTGACGCGGGTCTACCGCCGCGTGATGGATCCGCTCATTCACCACCCGCGGATGCGGGCGGCGTTCCTGGTGGGCCTGGTCGTGCTCCTGCTCGGGGCGATGGCGTTCGTGCCACTGGGCTGGGTCACGGTGAAGATGCTGCCCTTCGACAACAAGAGCGAGTTCCAGGTCATCGTGGACATGCCCGACGGGACGGCGCTCGAGGAGACGGCGCGGGTGACGCAAGCGCTCGCGCGCGCGGCGCTCGAGGACCCCGCCGTCACCAACGTGCAGAGCTACTCGGGCACGGCCTCGCCCTACAACTTCAACGGGCTCGTCAGGCACTACTTCATGCGCCAGGCGCCGCATCTGGGCGACCTGCAGGTGAACCTGCTGCCCAAGGGCGAGCGCAGCGAGCAGAGCCACGCGATCGCGCGTCGCGTGCGCGAGCGGCTCGAGCCGATGGCGAAGGCCGCGGGCGCGACGATCCAGGTCGCCGAGGTCCCGCCCGGGCCGCCCGTGCTCCAGACGCTCGTCGCCGAGGTGTACGGCCCGGACGCGGGTCGCCGCGAGGCCCTCGCGCGCGAGGTCAGGCAGATCTTCGAGCAGACGGAAGGCGTCGTCGACGTCGACTGGTACGTCGAGGAGCCGCAGGACAAGGTGGCGCTCGTCGTCGACGGCGAGAAGGCGGCGGCGGCCGGCGTCGCCCCGGCCGCGGTGGCCGCGGTGGTCCAGATGGCGTCGGGCGGCGCCCGCCTCGGCCTGCTGCACGACAGCACCGCGCGCGAGGACGTCCCGATCGTCTGGCGCCTGCCCCGCGAGTTGCGGGGCTCACTCGCCGCCCTCGAAGGGCTCCGGATCGGTCAGGGCGACCGCCAGGTGGCGCTCGGCGAGGTGACGCGGGCGGTGCAGGGACGGGTGGAGCCGTCCATCTACCACAAGAACCTGCAGCCGGTGACCTATGTGACGGGAGACATGGCCGGCGGTGCGGAGAGCCCGGTGTACGCCATCCTGAAGATGAACCGCGCTCTCGAGGCGCTGGAGCTGCCCGAAGGCTACGCGCTCGAGATCTTCAACGCGCGGCAGCCCTTCGACTCGTCGAAGTACTCGATGAAGTGGGACGGCGAGTGGCACATCACGATCGAGGTCTTCCGCGACCTCGGCCTCGCCTTCGGCGCCGTGCTCCTGCTCATTTACATCCTCGTGGTCGGCTGGTTCCAGTCGTTCCGCACGCCCATCACCATCATGGCCGCCATCCCCTTCTCGCTCGTCGGCATCCTGCCCGCGCACGCGCTGATGGGCGCCTTCTTCACGGCGACCTCGATGATCGGCTTCATCGCGGGGGCGGGCATCGTCGTGCGCAACTCGATCATCCTGGTCGACTTCATCGAGCTGCGGCTGCGCGAGGGCGTGCCGCTCGATCGCGCCGTGATCGACGCGGGAGCCGTGCGCTTCCGTCCGATGGCGCTCACCGCCGCGGCCGTGGTCGTGGGCGCCGGCGTGATCCTGTTCGACCCGATCTTCCAGGGCCTCGCCATCTCGCTCATGGCCGGCGAGGTCGCGTCGCTGCTGCTCTCGCGCATGGCGGTGCCGGTGCTCTATTACCTGTCGCAGCGGCATCAGCCGCTGCCCGCGTCCGACCCCGTGGAGCCGGCGCCGCAGCCGGCATGAGGCTTGTTGACTGCTCGTCGAAGACGGGTCCGCGGGCGCACCGCGGGCCGATGAGGGAGGATCCGATGACCGTTGACCGTTACCTGCGCCTGATTGCGGGCTTCTTCGTGATGCTGAGCGTGCTGCTCGCCGTGTACGTCCACGTGAACTTCCTGTGGTTCACGGCGTTCGTGGGACTGAACCTGTTCCAGTCGGCGTTCACCAACTGGTGCCCGATGATGTCCATCCTGCGGAAGGCCGGCGTGAAGGACAC
>JAHDVQ010000029.1:20912-33808 GCA_023384595.1 Vicinamibacteraceae bacterium
ATGCCCTGGCGGACGCTCTCGGTCACCGTGCAGAATCGCTCGAACAGCTCACGGCACCGGTCCATCTTCGGACCGTCCTCGAGACCGAGCGTGGGCCGGAGCCGCACGTCCATGCCCTGAATCCGCAACCGGCCCTGTTCGTTGCGTCCAACCGTCATCTCGACGTCGGCCGCGAGCTCGTGCACCGTGGCGCGGCTCTTCTGCAGACACATCAACAGGCTCGCCGCCAGGCAGTTCCCGACGGCAGCCGCCACGAGATCGTTCGGCGTCGGTCCCTGGCCGCCACCGAGCGGGGCGCCCTCGTCTGTGTGCAGGCGCGAACCGTCCGCGACCTGCGCGAACTCGACTTCGAATCGATATCCGTCGAGTCGACGGACGTGGACGGTCCTGGTCGTGTGTTCGGACAACGGTGATGCTCCTCGCCAGCCGGGCGGTCAGCCTCCCGGTTCAGGGAGGCGATGCTGTTCTGGTCCGACGCGTGCTGTCGGAGATTCGACACCTCGCGCCTCCCGGTAGGATTCGCCGGGCGCGAGAATGGTGACACGGTTCCCGATTTCCGGCCAATCTCTCGTAATCGGCCATGAGACCGCCGCCATGAGCGCGGGTAGAGGAAACGGCATCGGCCTTGCCCCTCACGCGGTGACGCGATCGGAGGTCCCGCAGGTCCATGTCCAGCATCCAGTCGACCAGTCTCCTGAACCAGTTGGCGAGCTCGCTCCTGCAGCAGCACGACACCAACAAGGACAACGCCCTCTCGATGGAGGAGTTCTCGGGCCTCGTCTCGAAGCTGCTCGCCCAGGCGGCGGCCTCTGCCGGCACGAACCCGTACGCCGCAGCCACGAGCACCTCGGTCGGGACCGGGCTCGCATTGTCAGCCGGCGTGATGCCCGCGGGTGGCGCCGGCCTGCCCTTCGAGGGTTTCAACTTCGAGCGGGCACAAGACCCGAACGCCTCGGCCAAGGACGCCTTCGCGATGCTCGCGCGCCAGGTCGGCACGCTGCCTCGGACGAAGGTCGAGGCCGAGCAGTGGTTCAACGCCAACATCAAGGGCCAGATGGAAGCCCTGGGCCACCGTGTCAACTGGGTGCAGGGCGACAAGTTCAACTTCACGAACCACCAGGGGACGTTCACCGTCGACTTCGTGCGCGGTGCCGACGGCGACAATCCGGCCTTTGCGTGGCAGGCGGAAATGGGCTAAAGGCTACAGGCTACAGGCTACGGGCTGGGGCGTGTGCGAGACGGAAGAGCGCCTCGTAGATCAACCGGGGGATCGCATCGAGTGAAGCGACGTGCGTGGCGGCGTCGCGCGTGATGGCCTCGCGGGGCATGCCGAAGACCACGCAGCTCGCCTCGTCCTGCGCGATCGTCTCGGCCCCCGAGCGGCGCAGCGCGAGGAGTCCGTCGGCGCCGTCGGCGCCCATCCCGGTGAGCAGGACACCCACCCGGCCAACGCCGTCGAGCCGGGCCATCGAGTGGAAGAGGACGTCGACGGCCGGGCGCTGGTGATGCACCGGCGGCCCCTGACGCAGCACCGTCTGCAGCCCCGCGCCTGACGCGCCCACACTCAGGTGACGACCACCGGGCGCGACCCACGCGCTTCCGTGCTCCAGTGCCTCGCCTCCGGCCGCCTCCCGCACGCGCATCGCACAGACCCTGTCGAGCCGCTCCGCGAACGCGCGGGTGAAGCCCGGGGGCATGTGCTGGACGATCACGATCGGGGGGGCGTCAGCCGGCAGGCGTGTGAGCACCGCTTCAATGGCGAGCGTCCCTCCGGTCGACGCGCCGATCGCCACGACACCCTGGGGCGGCGGGCCGGCGATCCGGACGCCTTCGGGCTCACCTGGACCTGCGGGCCGGCCGCCCGCGCCCAGCCGCATCGGCAGCGCACGCGCGGCCCTGATGCGGGCCTTCAGGCGTTCGGCCACCTGCAGCACGCTCTGCGGCCCGCCAGGCTTCGGAATCACATCGATCGCCCCGGCGCGCAGGGCTTCGATCGAGGCCACCGAACCCGCCGGCGTCACCGAGCTGACCACGATGACCGGCAGGGGGTGATGGACCATCAGACGGCGCAGGAACGTGATCCCGTCCATCCGCGGCATCTCGATGTCGAGCGTCAGGACATCGGGGCGGTCGCGGAGAATGAGATCCCTCGCCGCAAACGGGTCGCTTGCCACGCCCACCAGCTCCATGTCCGGCTCGCCGCGAATGACGTCGGCCAGCAGCTTCCGGACGATGGCCGAGTCGTCGACGACCAGCACCTTGATGGGGTGTGGCATGGTGCCCCCGCATCACGACCGGTGGACCGCCACGCGCAGCGGCAGATCGTTGACGGCCATGTGCACGGCCGCCTCGGGAGCGGCCTGACCGATCGGGGCGATTGAGGGGGCGCCCTGGCGGGTGGCGACCGCCGGCGGCGAGAGGTCGAACCGGCCGTCGCGGCACGTCCGCGTGAGCCACGTGCCGCAGATCATGTTGGCCAGTTCGCCCATGCCGTCGAGGATCGCGTCGGGCTCGATCGTCTCTGTCGGGTCGATACCCAGGAAGCCGGCGACGAGCGACACCGCGAGCGCCTCGGGTACGACGACCTCGATGGCGCCATGCCGGTCGCCGGTAAAGGCCACCCTCGTCGAAAACCACGGCGCGACGGGATGGGCGGGATCGCCACCGGGCGCCGCGGCGAGCGAGGCGAAGCCCTGGGCGTCGAGGGGCCCGGTGAAGGCGAAGAAGCTCGCCTCGGCCACCTCCACGATGGCGTCCCGGAGCGTCTGGTCGACGTCAGCGAACAGCACTGCTCGTGACCTCCGTGAGCACGTCGCGCATGACCTCGGGCCTGAACGGCTTCTCCACGTAACAGCGGACGTGCAGGTCCTTCACCTCGTCGCGCCGCGCGCTGGACCCGTCGGTCGTGACGATGACGCGGGTGACGTGCGCCCATTCCGGGCGGCTGTCCATGGCGCGCAGCAGCTCGATGCCGGTCATGACGGGCATGTTGATGTCGGTGAACACCGCATCGATGCGCTGGGTCTCGAGCACGTGCAGGGCCTCGACGCCATGCGAGGCCTCGAAAATGGTGGCGATTGGCACCTCGCAGAGGCGGGCCACGCGCTTGATCATCGTGCGCATCATCGCCGAGTCGTCCACGACCAGGATGTTGATTCCGGCTGGCACCGTGCCGCCGTCGATCGCCACGTGTTCCATGGCTCGCTCCTACAGCTCCTCCACGTGCTGGCGGCCGGTGGCCACCTGCATCCGCCCGTCCTTCACCGACAGGGTGACCGTCCGCACCGCGCGCCCGCCCACGGCCTCCGCTTTGATGAGCACACCCCAGCGCCACAGCAGGCTGCGCGCGGCCACGAGGTTGCGCCGCCCGATGTCGAAGGCGGCGCCGGTGCCCCCGATCTCCGCGCCTCCGGCCAGCCGGACGATCGTGCGGCTCTTCTGCAGCCCGAGCTCCCCGGCCATCTGGAAGAGCGCTGGAATGCCCGTGTCCGCGAAGGCGGCGGGCTGCTCGCGTGCCCGCACCATGTTGATCCGCGAGTCGGGCAGCAGGAAGTGCAGCAGGCCGGCCACGTGTGTGGCGGGATCGTGAATGCACACGGCGATGCAGCTCCCGAGCGCGTGCGTCACCAGCACGTCGTCGGGGCGATCGGTGACCGTGCACTCGCCGATGCCGACCACCAGACGGTCGCCGCTGGCGCGGGCCGGTGTCACCGAGAGGCCCCGCACGGGGGGGTGTACGGCCTCGCCGGCCGCTGCCTCTTCCGCCCGTGTCCTCCGGAAGAATCCCGTCACTTCACGGCCCTCCGGTAGACAGCCGGAGCGACCCACTCGAGGTCGTGCGCAATGCCGTTCAGGCTCTCGGAATGGGCGATGAACAAGTAGCCTCCGGGGTCGAGGTGGCGCTCGAGCATCGAGACGACCCGCTGCTGCACCGGACGATCGAAGTAGATGAGGACGTTGCGGCAGAAGATGACCGGAAACCGGCGGCCGATGTCGGCGGCCTCGACGAGGTTCACCTGGGCCACGTCCACCGTGTGACGGATGTGCGCCCGGATTCGAACCTTGCCCTCGTGGGGCCCGTGACCGCGCTCGAGGTGCCGGCGCTGCAGGAGGCCGGGCACCTCGCGCACGCGATCGGCCCGGTAGATCCCCTTCCGCGCCGTGCCGAGGGCGCGCGTGGACAGATCGGAAGCGAAGATGCGCAGCCGCCGCCGCTCGGCGTCGGGGAGCGCTTCCCACAGCGTGATCGCGATCGAGTAGGCTTCCTCGCCTGTGGCGCAGGCTGCGCTCCACACCTCGAAGCCGCGGGAGTGACGGCGCGCCAGCCACTCCTGCACGACGCGCGTGGCGAGGACCTCGAAGTGCTCGGGCTCGCGGAAGAAGCTGGTGTGGTTGGTGGTGATGGCGTCGAGCAGCCGCACGAGCTCTTCTTCCCCGTCGTCACCTTCGAGTCGATCCAGATACTCGGTGAAGCTGGCGCACCCCGTCGCCCTCAACCGCTTCTGCAGCCGGGCCGTCACCAGGGCCGCTTTCCCTTCGTGGAGCGCGATGCCGCTCCTCTGGCGGACGAGCTCCGCGATGGCGCGCAGCTCCCGTGCGCTGAGCGGGCGCGGATCGAGACACGAGGCTCGGCTGGCGGGCGTCGGTGCGTGGGGCACGTGGGGAACCCTCGGGCGCTCAGGCCACCGCTGACCGGCCGTTCTCGGCGACGTCGCCTCCGAAGACCCGGTCGATGTCCAGGATCATCGTGACGCGCCCACGCGACTTGGCCATGCCCACGATGCCGTCGGTCTTCACGCCGGCACCAAACTGCGGCGTCTCCTCCAGATCCTTGCCGCCGATGTTGAGCACCTCGGAGACGGCGTCCACGACGACGCCCATCAGGAGCGGCACGCCGTCGGCCTGCGCGAGTTCGGCGACGATGATGGCGGTGCGTTCCGTGTAGGCCTGCTCGTCGAGATCGAACCGTGCCCGCAGGTCCGCGACCGGGATCACCTTGCCGCGCAGGTTGATGACGCCCCTGATGTAGCGCGGCACCTGCGGCACGGCCGTGATCTCCATCATCCTGATGATCTCGCGCACCCTCAGGACCGGCAGCGCGTACTCCTCGTTCCCCAGCGTGAAGGCCAGGTATTTCCCTGGCAGCGCCTCGAGGCGTCCGCCTCCCCTCGCTCCGTCCGGCTGCTGCATCATGTCTCCTTGCCGTGCCGTCCTCCGGCCGTTCACCACATGGCCTACGCGGCCGCGCGCCTCTGTGGCGAGGGCCGTCCCCCGTACTCAGGACCTCGTTCGTCGGTGAGGTCCATCACGCCACCCGCGTCGAGGATGAGCCCGACGAGCCCGTCGCCGAGGATGGCCCCGCCGGCCACGCCCCGCACGTGCCTGAAGGCGCTGCCCAGCGACTTCACGACGACCTCCTGCTTCCCCAGCAGGCGATCGACGAGCAGGGCCAGGCGGCGACCGTCGTCCTCGATGACCACGGCCGTCATCTCAGCCGGCGACAGCCCGGAGGCGCCGATGCCGAACAGGTCGGAGAGCCGCACGAGCGGGAGCAGTGAGTCGCGCACGCGAATCATGCGCGGGGCCCCCTGCACGTGGTGCACGTCGCCCGGCGCGGGCCGGAGGGACTCGCGCACCGCGAAGGTCGGCACCACGTACCGCTGGTCGCCCGCAGCGACGAGCAGCCCCTCGACGATGGCCAGCGTCAGGGGCAGCTTGATCTGGAAGCGCGTGCCCTCGCCCGGCGTCGAGCTGATGTCGACGCGACCGCGCAGCGACTCGATGTTGCGCCGCACCACGTCCATGCCGACGCCGCGTCCTGAGATGGCCGTGACCTCGACGGCCGTCGAGAATCCTGGTTTGAAGATCAGCTGGTGAATCTCCTGCGGCGTCAGGGACGCGCCCTCGGGCACGAGCCCGCGCTCCACGGCCTTCTCGAGGATTCTTGCGAGCTGCAGCCCTCGCCCATCGTCGGCCACCGTGATGGCGATGTTACCCGCCTCGTGCGACGCCGTCAGCTCGACGCGCCCCGTCGGCGGCTTCCCGGCACGCATCCGTTCCTCGGGCCGCTCGATGCCGTGATCGAGACTGTTCCGGATCATGTGCATCAGCGGGTCGGTGATCTCCTCGACCACCTTGCGATCCAGCTCCGTCTCACCGCCCGAGAAGACCAGCTCGACCTGCTTGCCGGCCTGCTTGCCCAGGTCGCGAACCAGGCGCGCCATCTTCTGGAACGTGCTCCGGATGGGCACCATGCGCATCGACATCGCGGTCCGCTGCAAGTCGCCGGTGATGCGCCGCAGCTGCGCGAGCTGTCGCGCGGCCCGTTCGTCGAGGGCCGCCTGCCACGCCGGGTGGCCGTAGAGGATGGACTGCGCGACTACCAGTTCGCCCACCATGTCGATGAGTGTGTCGAGCTTCCGCGTGTCCACCCTGACGGCGTGATGCCCCGGCTGGTCCTCGGCCCGGCGGCGGGGCTCTTCGGGAAGCGCGGGCGCCTGCGTGGGCCGTTCCTGGTGCGGGTCTGTGCCACGCGGTTCGCCGCCAGGGCTCGCCGCGGCTGCCGAGAGCGCCTGGATGGCGTCCATCAGCACCAGGCTGGCCGGCCACACGTCGCGCCCCTCCCCGCCGCCCAGCCTGGGTCCGATGTCTTGAATCATCGTCGTCAGCAGGTCGACGGCCTTCAGCACCGCGTCGATCTCGTGCGGGCCGGGTGTGAGGCGGCCCGAGCGGCAATGGTCGAGCAGCGTCTCGACGGTGTGGGCCAGCTGCTGCACACGGCCGACGCCGAGCGCGCCGGCGTTGCCCTTGATCGTGTGAAACGGACGGAAGATGTCGTTCAGCAGCTGCGCATCGCGCGGGGACGATTCGAGCTTCAGGATCGACGCCTCGATGGTCCCCAGGTGGTCGAGGGCCTCGGCCACGAACATCGACGCCAGCTCGGGATCGGCCCGTAGCATCTCGAGGTCGTCGTCGCCGATCCCCGAAGCGCCGTCAGGCGCCGAGCCCTGTGCAGGGACCGGAGCGGTGCCATCACGCCAGGCGCTCACGTCGGCCACGAGGGCGTCGAAGGCGGCGCGGGCATCCTCGGCCGACGCCGCGCCGACCAGGGCGTCGACCCTGGCGCACAGTCGGGCCGCCGTCGGGCCGCCGAGGGCCTCGAGCCGCGTGCGGACCGTCCCGAATCCTGCGCGCCACGCGGCATCGCCCGACGCCTCCGGGACGAGGACGAGGTCGCACCCGAGCCGGGCCAGGAGCGCCTCGACTTCGGCCAGCGAGCGGGATTGGTCTTCGGTCATGCAGTCGGCTCACACACGTCCGGCGCGGCCACGCGTCGGCGTCCGTCCTAGAAATCGACCCCGGAAGGGGCGGCTTGAGAAGAGACGAGCCCCGTCAGTCGGTCGGCGGCGCCGGAGCCGGGTCGGCGAGCACGGTGGGCGTCGTCTCGACGTCCTCGATCGCGGGCAGCGAGGTGTTGCGCACGACGATGCTCACCCGCCGGTTGCGGGCGTCGAAGGGGTCGGCCAGGCGGAGGCGCGTGTCGGCGAACCCGCGAACGCCCTGCACTTGTCCCGACCGGAGGCCCGAGGCTTCCATGACGCGCCGCGCCGCGTTGGCCCGGTCGGCCGACAGCTCCCAGTTGGTGTAGACGCCGCGGGTCGTCGTATACGGGCGGCTGTCGGTGTGCCCTTCGAGCACGACGTCGTTGTCGAGCCGCCCGAGCTCGGTGGCGATCATGGCCAAAATGCGGTCGGTCTCCGGCCGCGGCGTGGCGCTGCCCGAGTCGAAGAAGCTATCGTCGCGCGTTTCGAGCAGCTCGATCCGCAGGCCCTCGGCCGTCAGCTGGAACGCGACCTGCCGGCCGAGCCGCCGCATCTCGGGCATCTGCTTGAGCCGCTCCTTGATGCGCCCGGCCGCCCGCTCGAGCGTCCGCCTCGCCGCCTCGGCACTCTCGTGATTGGTGACCCGGAGCTTCGGTGCGGCGTGGGGGTCGAGCGCCAGGTCGCCGCCGGCAATGGGCGCATTCCCTTTTTCGTGATCGAAGATGCCGGGATCGCGGAAGTAGCCGCCGACCGACTGCTTCACTGCCTGGCTCTGCCCCACCAGCCACATCACCAGGAAGAACGCCATCATCGCCGTCACGAAGTCGGCGTACGCGACCTTCCAGGCCCCGCCGTGGTGCCCGTGCTTGTGCCGCTTCGGCTTGCGGATGATGACGACGGCGGGGTTCTTCAAGGGGCACCCGCTCAGGCGGCCGCGGCCTGCGTCTCGGCGGCGCGCGGGGCCTTACAGTACTGCTCGGTCTCCTCGAAGCTCGGACGAACGCTGTGCGGCAGCACCCGCCGGGCGAACTCCACGGCAATGGCCGGCGGGAATCCCTTGTAGACGGCGAGCAGGCCCGTCTTGATGCACGTCATGTACGGCGCGTCGTCGTTGATCAGGTTTTCGAGGCTCGTGGCCATCGGCCCGACGAAGCCGTAGCAGAGCAGCACGCCGAGGAACGTCCCCACGAGCGCCGCGGCCACGTGGTGGCCGATCTCCGAGGGCGGTCCGTCAATCGACTGCATGGTGATCACGACGCCGAGCACGGCCGCGACGATGCCGAGGCCAGGCAGCGCGTCGGCCATCCGGGTGAGTGTCCCGGCGGGCCGCAACGACTGCTCGTGGTGCACCTGGAGGTCCTCGTCCATGAGGGCCTCGAGATCGTGCGGCGAGATCCCGCCGAGGATGATGACCTTGATCGAGTCGGTCAGGAAGTCGAGCGCGTGGTGATTGGCGAGGAATTTCGGGTAGCGATTGAGGATGTGGCTGTTCTGCGGCTCCTCGACGTGCGCCTCGAGCGCCATCACCCCCGACTGCTGCGTCACCTTGAAGAGCTGATACAGCATCGCCAGCAGGTCGAGGTAGTCCGCCTTCGAGTAGCTGCCCTTGAAGAATCGGCCGAACTGGCCGACGAGCGCCTTGATGACGCCCACCGGCGTGCCGATGATGAGCGCGCCGATGGCGGCGCCCCCGATGACCAGGAACTCGGACGGCTGCACCAGCACGAGCGGCGGGCCGCCGGCCCAGATGAAGCCGCCCATGACGGACGCCGCCACGATGATGCTGCCAACGATGACCAGCATGCAGTTCGATCCCCGGGATGCCCGCGCGGCCGAACGGGCCGCGCCGCCGCGCACAGGCGTGCGCCAGCCGACACACGGACAATCGACCGGAGGGGATCGATCTTGAGGCCGCGACCCGCGTCCGGGCCCCGGCCGTCCACGGAGAGGCGGCCGGTGTTACCGGTCCCAGTGGCCGCGCGCGATGGGCATGCGCCAGCCCGTGCCGAAGGCCCTGTCGGTGACCTTGAGCCCGGGCGCCGCCTGCTTGCGTTTGAACTCGGCCAGGCGGACGAGGCGAAGCACGTGTCTGACCGTGCCCTCGTCGAACCCGTCGGCCACGATGGCGTCGGCCGGGGCGTGCTGCTCGATGTGCCGCTCGAGGATGGCGTCGAGGACGTCGTAGGGCGGCAGCGAGTCCTGATCGGTCTGGTTCGGCCGTAGTTCCGCCGAGGGCGGCTTGGCGATGGTCGCCTCGGGCACGATCTCGCGCGCCCGGTTCAGCCATCGGGCAATGCGGTACACCATGGTCTTCGGCACGTCGGCGAGCACGGCGAGCCCGCCCGACATGTCGCCGTAGAGGGTGCAGTAGCCGACCGCGAGCTCCGATTTGTTCCCCGTCGTGAGCAGCAGCGCGTTGTACTTGTTCGACAGCGCCATGAGGAGGTTCCCGCGGATGCGGGCCTGGATGTTCTCCTCGGTCACGTCGCGCGGCTGCCCCGCGAATGGCCCGGCCAGCGTGGTGTCGAAGGCGCCCATGATGCGCTCGATGGGGAGCGTGACCGTGCGGATGCCCAGCGTCGAGGCCAGCGCCAGCGCGTCGGTGATGCTGCCCTCGCTCGAGTACGGCGACGGCATGAGCACGCCCAGCACCCGGTCGGCGCCGAGCGCCTCGACGGCGACCACCGCGGTCAGCGCCGAGTCGAGGCCGCCCGAGAGCCCCAGCAGCGTGTCGGTGAATCCGCACTTGCGCGCGTAGTCGCGCGTGCCCACGACCAGCGCCTCGAACACCTCCTGCTCGGCCGTGTCCGCGACGGGCGCCAGCGCCGGTCCTGGTGCCTGCAGGTCGGCCACCACGACGTCCTCGCGAAACGCGGCGGCCCGCTCGACGACATGCCCCTGGCTGTCGAAGACCAGGCTGCGTCCGTCGAACACGAGGTCGTCGTTGCCTCCCACCTGGTTCACATAGGCGATGGCGAGCCCGTGCTTGCGGGCGAGGCTTCCGATCATCTGCTCGCGAAGCCGCTGCTTGCCTTGTGCAAACGGCGAGGCCGAGAGGTTCACCAGACAATGCGCCCCTTGCCGGTGGGCCTCCTCGATGGGGTCCACGTGGTAGCGCCGGCGTTGCCAGAAGTCGCGATCGTTCCAGATGTCCTCGCAGATGCTGATGGCGATCCGCCGCCCCCCCAGCTCGAGCACCGACGGTCCGGGGCCGGGCTCGAAGTAGCGGTCCTCGTCGAAGACGTCATAGGTCGGAAGCAGCGACTTGTGGAACCGCCGCGTCACCTGCCCGCCCTGGAGCAGCAACGCGCTGTTGAAGAGGGCGCGCCCCTCGCCGCCCGTGTTCGGCACGGGCGCCCCGACCAGCACCGGAGGACCACCCGCCAGATCGCGGGCGAGGCGCTCGGTGGCGTCGGCCGCCGCCGCGACGAATCCCGCGTTGAGCAGCAGGTCCCGCGCCGGGTAGCCCGTGATGGACATCTCGGGCGCGAGGCACAGGGCCACGTCGCCGGGCACCGTCGCCATCGCCGCGCGGATGCGGTCGGCATTGCCCCAGACATCGCCGACCGTCGGGTTGATCTGCAGGAGGGCGACCTTCATAGGCCGATCATTCTTGCACGAACGCCGCGCCGCCGGCCGGAACGCTACTGAGCCGCGGGCTCCTCGCGTTCCGTCGTCAGAGGGTTGAGGACGACGATGTCGGTGCGGCGGTTCCGGGCGCGGCCCGTCTCCGAGTCGTTCTCCACGCGCGGATGATACTCGGCGTAGCCCGCGGCCGAGAGGCGCGTCGGGTCGAACCCCTGATCCAGGAAGAACGCCACGACCGTCGTGGCGCGCGCCGTCGACAACTCCCAGTTCGAGCGGTAGACCGCCGTGTGGATCGGCACATCGTCGGTGTGGCCTTCGACCCTGACGGCATTGGTGACGTCGACGATGGCGCGCCCGACCTTCGTCAGGACCTCGCGCGCCACCGGCGAGAGATCGGCGCGGCCCGTTGGGAAGCTCCCGGCCTCGCGGATCGAGACGACGAGGCCTCGCGGGTCGATCTCGATGTCGACCAGACCCTGATCCACCTGGTCGGCCAGTTCCGTCGCCAGCTGCGCCTTCAGCTCGGCGGCGCTCACCGCGCGGTTGCCCCGGCCCTCGACGCCCTCGCCGGTCGACGGCGGCCGCGCGGGGATGTCGATGGTCTTCGGGAGTCCGCCGGTGCCCCGCTTGTCACGCAGCCCCGCCGGCAGATCGCCCTGCGCGAAGGCGTCCTGCATCGAGGCGACCATGCTCTCGAGCTTCTGCGCGTCGACCGTCGAGATCGCGTAGAGGGTGGTGAAGAACGCGAAGAGCAGCGTGATGAAGTCCGCGTACGACACGAGCCATCGCTCGTGGCTCACGGGGGGGCGTTCACGTCGGCGTTTCACGTCGGTGCCGTCTGTCAGGCGGCGCGCGCCCGCGTGCGCCCGGCCCGGGCCGGTGGGTCCACGCCGAGGAGGCCGCGCAGTTTCTGCTCGATCAGGCGGGGATTCTGCCCCTCCTGGATGGCGAGGATGCCCTCGAGGGCCACCTCACGCCGTTGACGGCGCGCGGCGGCGCGGTTCCGCAGCTTGGCGGCAATGGGCAGGAAGAGCAGGTTGGCCGAGCCTACGCCGTAGACCGTGGCGACGAAGGCCACGGCAATGCCGGCCCCGAGCTTGGTCGGGTCCGACAGGTTCTCCATCACGTGGATGAGGCCGAGGACCGCGCCCAGAATGCCGATGGTCGGAGCGTATCCGCCGGCCGCCTCGTACACCCGCGCGGGAGTCTCGTCGCTGTCCTCCCGGCTATGGCTCTCGCCCTCGAGCATGGCCCGGAGGGTCGTCGGATTGGTGCCGTCCACGGCGAGCGAGAGCCCGCGCCTGATGAACGGGTCCTCGAGCCGCTCGACATCGTCCTCGAGCGACATGATGCCGTCCTTGCGCGCCTTCACGGCAAACCGCGTGATGGTGGCAATGGTCTCCTCGATCGGGCTGTCGTCCTCGATGAAGACGTGCCTGAGGCTCCGGAGCGCCTGCTTGACGTCCTTCACCGAGAAGCTGAGGAGCGTGGCCCCGAGCGTGCCGCCGAACACGATGACGGCGGCCGTCACCTGCAGGATGGAGCGAAGCGTCCCCCCTTCGAGGACCTGGCCGACCAGGATCAGCCCGATGCCGATCGGTACGCCGGCCAGCGAGGTGAGGTCGAGCCGCCGCCGGCTCACGGAACGTCCTCCCGGGAGGTGACGAGCTGCACGGTCGGCACGCGCACGACCCTCCGGACGCCGGCGAGGAGCGACCGCCGGTACTCGCGCGCGCGCTCGATGATCTCTTCCGGCGACTCGCGCACGATCAGCTTCTCGCCGTTCATCAGCGAGACGACGGTGTCGGGCAGGTACTCGAGCCAGGCGATCTGCTCGACGTTGACCACCATGGGCGTGCCGTCGAGCCGTGTGACTGGGATCATGCCGTGCGCGCCTCGAACCGGAGGTGGGCGCGCCTCGAACTCCAAGGCGAACCGCTCCCCGTGGCGTAATCGGCAGGCCCCGGGAGGGGCTGTAGTGTCCGG
>JAHDVQ010000268.1 GCA_023384595.1 Vicinamibacteraceae bacterium
GGGCCGCGAGGGCCAGGCCGAAACGTCTTCTCACAGTGGGTTCTCCCGGGGGACAGGACCGGCGTCCGGCATCCGGCGTCCGGCATCCGATCAGGCATCAGGCATCCGGCCATCCGGCATCCGGCATCCGCATCCGGCACGGAGCTCGCGCCAGACGAGCTGAATCTTAGACAAATACGCGGCTCGGCGGGGCCGGGTTCGGACGATTCGTCACGCGGGGAATCCCGCCGGTCACAGGCGCCCCCGCTCACTCGTCGCGGAGGGCCATGACCGGGTCGATGGACAGCGCCCGGCGGGCCGGCAGGTAAGTCGCCACCAGCGCCACGACCGCCAGGAGCCCGACGACCGCCGTGAGCACGGCGGGGTCCGTGGCCCTCGTCTCGAACAGCAGCCCCTGCAGCACTTGCCCGACCAGCAGCGCCCCGACCGCTCCGGCGGCAAGACCCAGGCCCGTCTGCCAGCCGGCCTCCCGGACGAGCGTCGCGACGACCTCGCGCGGGTGTGCGCCGAGCGCCATGCGGATGCCGAACTCGCGGGTGCGCGTGCTCACCGAGTACGCGGCCACGCCGTAGACGCCCACGATGGCCAGCACGAGCGCCAGGAGCGCGAACCCGGCGGTGGCCCACGAGGCAAAGCGTTCACGGGCCAGCGACGCGTCCAGGATGTCGCGCATGGTGCGCACCTCGTGCAGGGGGAGCGCGGGGTCGAGCCGCCGGACGAGCGTCCTCGCATCGGCGACCAGGCCGCCCGGGTCGCCGGCGACGCGCGCCACGACCGTCATCTCGGACTGCGGCTGCCGATAGTGCAGGTCGTAGACCTCGGGGTGAACCGGCGATCCGAGGCCGTCCTGCTTCTCGTCGCCGACCACGCCGACGATGGTGCGCCAGGCGGGAGGTTCCGTCGGCCGCGAGTAGCTGATGCGCTGCCCCACGACGTCGTCGGTCCCGAAGAAGGCCCGCGCGAACGCCTCGTTGACCACCACCTCGCGCCGGGAGTCCTCGCCGATGGCGGCCTCCGGGTGGGGCGTGAATCCCTGGCCCCGCAGCATCGCCACACCGATCGCCTCGAAATACCCCTGGGTGACTTCCTTGTGGCGCAGCTCTCGTCCCCAGAACCCCGGTCGCGCCTCGATCGAGAGGTCGCCCGTCCAGCGGAAGCCCTGGAGGGCCACACGCGAGGCCGCGCCGGCGGCCTTGACGCCGTGGAGGTCCTCGAGCGCCGCCGTGAGCCGATCGAAGAAGGCCGCTCGCTTCTGCGGCGTGTCGTAGGTGGCACCCGGCAGCGAGATCCGGAAGGTGAGCAGGCCGTCGGGATCGAAGCCGGGGTGAACGCCGTTCAGGCGGAACAGGCTCACCGCCACGAGCACGGCGGCGGTGACGAGGGGCACGCTCGCGGAGAGCTGGACTGCCACCAGGATCCGGCGCACGCGCGAGCCCGAGGCGCGGTCGCCCCCGCGGCCTCCGGCGACGAGCGCCTGCCGGGGCCCCACGCGCGACAATCTGAGGGCGGGCGCCATGCCGAAGATCGCCGCGGCGACCAGCGACAACCCCGCGGCTACGCCGAAGATCGTCGAGTCGACGGCGATTTCGCCGAGACGGGGAACATCCGCGGGCGCCACCGCGATGAAGAGCCTGACCAGTCCCGCGGCCAGTGCGCTCGCCAGCACCCCGCCAGCGGCGGCGAGCACGAGGCTTTCGGCGGCGAGGAGCCGCACGAGCCGCCACCGGCTGGCGCCAAGCGCCGCGCGGGTCGCCAGTTCGTGCGTACGTCCGCTGGCCCGCGTGAGCAGCAGGCTGGCGACGTTGGCGCACGCCATCAGCCAGACGAGGCAGACCCCGCCGAGCAGCAGCAGGAGCGGCCGTCTCGCCTCGCCCACGAACCACTCGTCGAGCGGGCCCACCCCCACGCCCATCTGCTGGTTGGTGGCGGGATACTCGCGTTCCAGATCGACGGCAATGGCCGTCATTTCGGCACGCGCCTCCTCGAGGGTCACGCCGGCGCGCAGGCGTGCGATGGCCCGCAGGAAATGCGCCTTGCGCACGTTGGCCCACGACGGCGGCGCCGCCGGGTAGAAGAGGTCGGCCTCGCTGGCCGGCAGGGTGAAGCCGCGAGGGAGCACGCCCACCACCACGCGCGACGTGCCATTGACGCGCACGTCCCGCCCGAGGACGTCGGAAGGCGCGCCCATCCGCTGCCACAGGCCGTGCGTGATGACCGCCACCGGCACGCCGTCCGTGGCGCCCTCCTGGGGCAGGAACGTGCGGCCCATGAACGGGCGAACGCCGAGCGTGTCGAAGAAGCCCGGCGACACGAACAGCGCGCGGACGCGCTCGAACTCCGCCGCGTTCCCGCCTTCGAGTGCCACACGCTGGTCACCGGCCGCACGGGTATCGGAGCCCATGTAGTAGGCGAAGGCCTCGAGCGTCCGGCTTCGCGCGCGCCAGTCGATCAGGTTCGCGGGGGCGACGGTGTTGTCGACCCATCCGCGAGACGGGTTGGTCTCCCAGAGATGGACGAGCCGTTCCGGCTCCGCGTATGGCAGGGGCCGGAACAGGATCGCGTCGACGATGCTGAAGATGGCCGTGTTGGCGCCGATGCCCAGCGCGAGCGTGAGCACGGCGGCGGCGGTGAGGAGCGGCTGGCGCCCGAGCGACCGCCACGCATCGCGGAGATCCTGTCGCATGATGTCGCCTCTCATGTGCGTCCACCGCCACCAGACGGCGTGCACGACGGCCCCGAGCACCCGCCACGCCACGGTCATCGCGGCTCGGTTGGTTCCGCGGCCGAGTGAGCCGGCGCGGCGCAACCGCCAGGCGCATTCGGCGAGCCACTCGGCCCGCCAGTCGTGGCGCCACGCCGACGGGACGAGTGGGGCGCTCGCCTGGATCACCAGCCGGCACCACGTGGCCACGAGCGAAAGCACGCGATCGGGTGCCATGACCCTGCGACGTCAGGCCCGCGCCTTCGCCTGGCCGTGACGGCCCGATGCCGGTGCGGGCAATCCGCGCAGGCCTGCGAGCGCTTCGTCGAGCGCCCGGACGCCGTGCGCCGTGATGCGGTAGTAGCGGCGGGGCGGCCGCTTTTCGTCTCGCGCGGTCTTCACGTCCTCCCAGGCAGACCGGAGAAACCCATCACGCTCCAGCCGGCTGAGCGCGGGATAGACGCTCCCACTGGGAAGGCCCGTCTGGTCGATGATGTCGAACCCGTATTCGAAACCCGACGCGATGGCATGAAGCACGGTGACGGCGGTGAGACTGAGGCGGCGCATGAGGGCGCGAGTATATCGGATTGCTACATAGGTAGCAAGGGGACACACTGGGACTTGGGCCTTGGGCCTTGGGCGTTGGGCCTTGGGCCTTGGGCCTTGGCCCTTGGGCGTTGGGCCTTGGGCCTTGGCCCTTGGGCGTTGGGCCTTGGGCCTTGGGCCTTGGGCCTTGGG
This sequence comes from Vicinamibacteraceae bacterium, assembly GCA_023384595.1. Classification (GTDB taxonomy): domain Bacteria; phylum Acidobacteriota; class Vicinamibacteria; order Vicinamibacterales; family JAFNAJ01; genus JAHDVQ01. Next base: position 3,440 of record JAHDVQ010000268.1, read on the forward strand.
CGCTGGGCGTTTGGCCTTGGGCCTTGGGCCTTGGGCCTTGGGCGTTGGGCGCTGGGCGTTGGGCGTTGGGCGTTGGGCTCCACGCTCCAGGCTCCAAGCTCGAGGCTATTGCCGAAGCCGTGCCGCGCGCCAGCCGATGGCCAGCAGCACCCCGGCGAAGATGAGCGCGGCGGCGGCGAGC
>JAHDVQ010000269.1 GCA_023384595.1 Vicinamibacteraceae bacterium
CCTCGGAAGCGGGCGGGCAGGGAAGGAACACCGGGCATGGGCAAGATCATCGGTATCGACCTCGGCACCACCAACTCCGTGGTGGCCGTCATGGAGGGCGGCGAACCCGTCGTCATTCCCAACCAGGAGGGCAGTCGCCTGACGCCGTCGGTGGTCGGCTTCTCGAAGTCCGGCGAGCGGCTGGTGGGCCAGATTGCCAAGCGTCAGGCGGTCACCAACCCCGAGAACACCGTCTTCTCGATCAAGCGCTTCATGGGACGCCGCTTCGATGAAGTCAACGAAGAGATGAAGATGGTGCCCTTCAAGGTGGAGCGCCAGGCCGATCACGTGGTGGTCGCGGTCGAGACCGGCGGCAAGCAGGAGAAGCTCGCGCCCGCACAGATCTCGGCGATGGTGCTCGACAAGCTGAAGCAGGCCGCCAAGGACTACCTCGGGCAGCCGATCACGCAGGCCGTCATCACCGTCCCCGCCTACTTCAACGACGCCCAGCGCCAGGCCACGAAGGAAGCCGGGAAGATTGCGGGCCTCGAGGTGATGCGCATCGTCAACGAGCCGACCGCGGCGGCGCTCGCCTACGGGCTCGACAAGAAGAAGGACGAGACCATTGCCGTCTACGACTTCGGCGGCGGCACCTTCGACATCTCGATTCTCGAGGTGGGCGAGGGCGTCGTCGAGGTGAAGTCGACCAACGGCGACACGCACCTCGGCGGCGACAACCTCGATCAGCGGATCATCGACTGGATTGCGAGCGAGTTCCAGAAGAGCGACGGCATCGACCTCACGAAGGACCGCATGGCGCTCCAGCGGCTCAAGGAAGCCGCCGAGAAGGCGAAGATGGAGCTCTCGAGCGTGCTCGAGACCGAGATCAACCTGCCGTTCATCTCGGCCGACCAGAGCGGGCCGCGACACCTGTCGCTGAAGCTCACGCGCGCGAAGTTCCAGTCGCTGGTCGAGGACCTGCTGCAGCGCACCGTGGGGCCCGTGAAGCAGGCCCTCGCCGACGCCGGCCTCTCGCCGAACCAGGTCGACGAGGTCGTGCTCGTCGGCGGCTCGACGCGCATCCCGCGCGTGCAGGAGATCGTGCGCGATCTCTTCGGGAAGGAGCCGCACAAGGGCGTCAACCCCGACGAGGTCGTGGCGGTGGGCGCGGCCATCCAGGCGGGCGTGCTGGCGGGCGAGGTCAAGGACCTGCTGCTGCTCGACGTGACGCCGCTCTCGCTCGGCATCGAGACGCTCGGCGGCGTGATGACGACGCTCATCACCCGCAACACGACGATCCCGACGCGCAAGAGCGAGACGTTCTCGACGGCCGCCGACAACCAGACGAGCGTCGAGGTGCACGTGCTGCAGGGCGAGCGTCCGATGGCGCGCGACAACCGCACGCTCGGCCGCTTCCATCTCGACGGCATCCCGCCGGCGCCGCGCGGCCTGCCGCAGATCGAGGTCACGTTCGACATCGACGCCAACGGCATCGTCAACGTGTCGGCGAAGGACAAGGCGACGAGCAAGGAGCAGAAGATCACCATCACCGCGTCGAGCGGCCTCAGCAAGGACGAGGTCGAGCGCATGATGCGCGACGCCGAGTCGCACGCCGAGGACGACCGCAAGCGCCGCGAGGAAGTCGAGACCCGCAATCGCGCCGATCAGGCCGTCTACCAGGCCGAGAAACTGCTCGCCGACGCGGGCGACAAGCTCTCGAGCGCGGAGAAGGAGCCGGTCGAGAAGGCGATTGCCGACCTGAAGCAGGCGCTCGAGGGCGGTGATGCGGACGCGATCACGCGCGGCTTCGACGCGCTGATGCAGGCGCAGCACAAGGCCGCCGAGGCGCTCTACCGGGCGTCGCAGACGGCCGGCGCTGCGTCGGATTCGGCAAGCGACGCGGGCGCGGCGGCGTCGTCGGCCCACAAGGACGGCGACGTCATCGACGCCGAACTCGTGGACGAGGACAAGAAGTAGCGCCGTCGCGAACCGGCAGGGGTCACGAGCGTGAAGGGCAATCTCTACGTGCTGCTCGGTGTGGGGCGCGATGCGACGATGGAGGAAATCCGTCGCGCGTATCGTCGCCTCGCGCGGCGGTATCACCCGGGCATCAACCCGGGCGACGCCGCGGCGGCCGAGCACTACGCGCTCGTGACCCAGGCCTTCGACATCCTCACCGATCCGGTCCGCCGGCGCGAGTACGACACGCACGGCGATCCGGGCACGGCACCGGCCGAGGAGCCGCGCATCGAGTTCGCGGGCTTCGATTTCTCGGTGCGGGCCGAGGGCGCCTCGGCATCGACCTTCGGCGAACTGTTCGCCGACGTGCTCGATCCCGGCGCGCGCCTTCCCAGGCGGGCCGAGCGCGGCGCCGATCTCCACGCCTCGCTCGAGATCCCCTTCGAGACGGCGGTCAAGGGTGGGGCGGCGGAACTGACGGCCGTGCGGCTCGAGCGTTGTGCCCCATGCCGCGGACTCGGGGTGGTGGAACGTGCGCCGCACACCTGCCCGTCGTGTGACGGGAGCGGGCGCGTGCGCGGCATTCGCGGGCACATGATCTTCGAGCGGCGGTGCCCGACCTGCCGGGGCCGGGGCGTGGTGGTCGCGCGTCCGTGTCCGGCCTGCGGCGGCGAGGGCGTCGGGAGCCGCGCACAGGCCATTCGTGTCGTCGTGCCGCCTGGCGTGGCGGACGGCACAGAGCTGACCGTGCCCGGAGAAGGACACGCCGGCCGGCGGGGCGGACCCGCGGGCGACCTGCGCGTGCGCCTCGCGGTGGCCTCGCATCCGATGTTCAGGCGCGAGGGCGCCGATCTGCACGTCACCATCCCGGTGGCGGTCCACGAGGCGGCCCTTGGCGCGCGCCTCGACATCGAGGGGCTCGACGGCCCGCTGCGGCTCCGCATTCCGCCGTGCACGCAGTCGGGGCAGGTCTTCCGCCTGCGGGGCCGAGGCCTGCCGGTGGGGCAGACGGGGCGCGGCGATCTGGTCGTGACGACGCGGATCGTGCTGCCCGCGGTGCTCGACGAGCGGAGCAAGGAACTCTACCGGGAGCTGGCGCGGCTGAACCCCGAAGACGTGCGCCGGAGCGGGGGCCCGACCACGTCCGCGGCCGGGACCGCTGCGACGACGACCGCGACACCGACCGAGACCCTCGCCGACTCCCGCTGAAGGACTCCACGATGCCGCCACGAAGACCGGGCAAGGCGTACTACATGATCAGCGCGGTGGCGCAGCGGTACAACATCCACCCGCAAACGCTCCGGATGTACGAGCGCGAGGGGCTGCTGAAGCCGTCGCGGACCGACGGCAACACGCGCCTCTACTCGGATGACGATCTCGAGCGGCTCGAGACGATCCTCTCGTTGACGCGCGACCTCGGCGTGAACCTCGCGGGCGTCGAGATCATCCTCAACATGCGCGAGAAGATCGAGCAGATGCAGCGCGAGGTCAACGAGTTCATGGAGTACGTGAAGCACGAGCTCGCGCGCGGCCTCGGCGACTGGGAGCAGCGCCTCACGACGGCCATGGTGAAGTCGTCGCCCACGCTGCTCGCGCGCGCCGAGCCCGACGACAAGCCCGTTCAGCCGTCGTAGCCT
>JAHDVQ010000270.1 GCA_023384595.1 Vicinamibacteraceae bacterium
CTCTCGCCGTGGTCCGAGGTCACGATGACCGCCGGCTCCTCACCCAGGGCCTTCCGCACATCGTCGAGCACGCGACCGATCTCGCGATCCACGTTGGCCGCGGTGTTCATGTACATCCGTCGCAGGTCGTCGGCCCGAGCGGGCGCAATCTGCCCTTGCGGCACCACGACTTCCGAGATGAGCGGCTCGATCAACCGGTGGTGGTATGGGAAGTGCGTGTCGTGGAAGTTCACGTAGAGGAAGAGCGGCCGGGTGTCGGTACGCTCCGCGAGGAACGCGCGCACCCGCTCGCGGAGCACCGTGGCCGGCACGGCCAGACTTCCCGGCGTGGCGAACTTCGTGTACCGGTTCCCGCGATCCTGGCGGGCGTCGTAGAACACGTCCGCGCGGCCGTAGCCGACCGACATCGCGTCGCCACCAAACGACTCGTCCTGCGCCGAGAAGTACGCCACCTGGTAGCCGTTGGCCTTGAAGTCGTCGATGAGCGTGGTGCCGCCGCGAAGGTCCGCGAGACTGCCCGAGAACAGGTGGAACCGCGACTGCACCGTGTAGCCGTTGTGCGAGTACGCCCGCTCCGACGAGAACCCGCGTCGCGCCAGCTCGTCGAGCACCGGCGTGACGGGCCGGCCATCGAGCGAGGCCCCCACCATGTCGGCCCGGAAGCTCTCGAGCACGACGAGCACCACCGCCGGCCGGTGCACGAACCGCGGCGGCTCCGACGCACCTTCGACATACGCCGGGAAATCGGCCGGCAGGTCGCCGGCAATCCCGTTCTCGTCGATGCCGTTGCCGGGCCAGTCCACCGCCCAGGGGTGAATCCGGGCATCGAACGGCGCCGGGTCGCGCGGGGTGCTGAGCAGACCGTACCCATCACGGTCCACGTCGGTGCCCCACGACACGACTGTGCCGAACGCCTCTCCCGCGGGCGTACGCTTGAGCCCGTTGTCGAACGTCGCACTCGCCACTCGAAGCCCCGTGCTGACGACGAGGGCGACAACGAGCAGCACGAGGGACCGTCGCCACCAGAACGCGCGGGCGGGCCGGCCCGGGGGGGCGGGCTGCCTCCCCTGCGGTCTCCACCGGTGCAAGGCCCACGCAACGACGAGAAGCCCGACGAGGCCAAGACCGACCAGCGCGAAGAGTTGCAGGATGTGCGCCCCCGCGACGGCGGCAATCTCGGCCGGGCTCCGGCCCGCGAGGTCGAACATCAGTCCGAAGTCGAAGGCGCTTCCCAGGTACTCGAGGATTCGATACGAGACGATGTCGGCGACCACCAGCGGGAGCGCGGCGACCGATGTCGCGACGAGCAGCCTGGCGCTGGTCGAGTAGCGCCACATGCGGGCCAGCCACAGCGTCAGCGCGGCCACCGGGCCCGTGAGGCCCAGGTTCGTCAGCCACAGCCCCGCGAGGAACACGACCGCCTCGGTCACGCTGCGCAGGTGTTCGACGGTCAGGAACCCGCCGGTGAAGTAGTTGTTCTTGCGCTGGAGGAGGGCGGCGTCGAGCAGCGTCACCACCGCGGCCGCGACCGCCGCCGCGGCCCACCAATCGCGGCGCCACCACGATGAGGGAGACGATGAGCCGGCGCGATCGACCACGTCACTCGGCCGCCGGCGCGGTGCCGGCGCCCGTCTGCTGCTGGAACTGCGTCACCGCGGCCCCGAGCACGCGCGCCGCCCACGTTCCCTCGAGCGTGGAGCCCCCCGGGTCGTCGGCCGTGATGAAGAACAGCGTCATGGGCTTGCGTCCGCCGACGAGCATCTCGCCCGCCAGCCGGAACTGGAACCAGAGCGGATCGTCCACGAATCCGTCGCCATAGTGCAGCGCGTAGAACACAATCTTTCGCGGCCCGCCCTCGCCGGCCCGCAACACGTGGACGGGAACGCCGGGCATCGACGCCAGGCGCTCCACGCTGGTCCTCGGCAAATCGAGCCCGTAGGCGACGGCCAGCTCCGGATGGTGGTACACCTTCTTGGCGTCGTAGGTCCGCGCCACCGAGAGGCGCACCTCGCCTTCCGGGGTAGCGAACGTGCGCTCGTAGAAGTCGCGCGTGGCGAGGCGGCGCTCCGCCCAGTCCGACGTCCTCGACCGCGCAGACGGGAGTTCGACCAGCGACAGCGGCGCCATCATGCTCGCCGCCCGCCGCCCATCGTCCTGCCGTAGACCGAGATAGCCGTGAACCATCGTGGGGACCAGAGCCAGCACGAGCAGGAGCGCGACCGGGACCGCGTAGCGTGTCGACATGGCTAGCTCCCCGCCTCGGCGGCGCGCGGGGCGCGCGGGGCCCGCGGCGCCTGCCCCATCCAGAAGATCACGGGGAGAGACAGCGCGAACGTCAGCAGCCCGGTGAGCGTGTGCAGCGACGTCGCCAGGACGTCGGTGCCCTGCCAGTAGACGAGCAGGGTGAGCAGCACGACGCGCACGATGTTGGCGGCAATCGCGATGGGGCCGGCCAGCAGCAGGATCAGCACGCGCCGCGTAGTGCTCGGACAGGTCCACGCCGTCAGGACCGCGACGGCCATGGCCGCGTACAAGGTCGAGAAGCCGCTGCACGCGTCGGCAACCTGCAGCGTCGCATTGGCGATGTGCAGCGTCGTGCCTTCCTTGAAGACCGGCACCCCGAACCAGGGCAGCAACCAGGCCGAGGCCTCGGCCGCGATGTGCCTGAGGACGAGGTGCAGACGCTCGGTGAAGGCCAGGGGGATGGGCAGCATGAACGCCAGGAACGCGAGCGGGAAGGCAATCGCCTTCGTGCGCTCCGCCCCTACGAACAACAACGAGAGCCCGGGCACCGCGAGGACGATAGAGGCGGCTGACAAAAGCTGGGTGTTCAGCCCCGTGTCGATGATGTGCAGCACGAGGGCCGGTACGAGGAAGACGAACCCCCAGGCGCTGGCGCCCCACGGGAGGTCGGGTCGCGCCTTGAACTCCTGCCACACGGCCCACGCCACGACGGGCGGGATCAGCAGGCCGTGCGCGTTGTGCCACACGCTCATCGTCCAGCGATCCCAGAGGAAGGCCAGCGTGGGCGCGTAGAGCGCGAGGAGCAGAAGGGCGACGACGAAGAGCCACGCGCGAGAGGCGGTCGAGGCTCGTGTGGCGCCTGTCGTGGCCACGGGGCGTTCCTGCGTCAGAGGTGAAGCACCCATTCAGCGATACAGTCCGGGTAGTATACCTGCGATGGGCATGAGCCGCTTCCCCTCAATCGGCAGGTCGGCGCTGATCTTCGCCCTGGTCACGGCCGCCGCCGCATCGGCCTGCGGCGAGGCCCCGGAGGTCGCGGCCCGGCGGCACTACGAGCGCGCGGAGGCACACGCCAACGCAGGCCGCACCGCGGAAGCCATCCTCGAGCTGCGCAACGCCCTCCAGAAAGACAACCGGTACGGCGAGGCCTACTACCTCCTCGGCCAGCTCTACGAGCGATCCGGGGAGCCCGAGCGCGCCGGGGGTGCCTTCGAGCGGGCCGCCGAGTTCCTGCCAGACAGGGCGGACGTACAGCACCACGTGGCCTGGCTGATGCTCCGCGGCGGCGAGTTCGACATGGCCAAGCTGCG
>JAHDVQ010000030.1:0-21518 GCA_023384595.1 Vicinamibacteraceae bacterium
AGATCGGGGGATCGGGGCTCGAGTCCCTTCTCGCTGCGCTCGCTGCCGCACTGACCACGCGGTGGTCCTCACTACGAAAGGGGAAGAGCTATCGGATGCGGAAACGCCGCGGCGGGGGCCCGAGGTCAAAGACGAAGGTCGTGACGCCTTGGTCTGGTTTCCGAACGGCGCGCGCACGCCCCGATCGGCCGATCCGCTGATCCGCCGATCCCCGGTTTCCGGCCATCGGCCGCGCTACTGGATGCGGCGCTGCCTGGCCGAGTGCCCAGTGCCGAGTGCCCAGTGCCGCCGGGGATCGGGAGATCGGCCGATCAGCGCGTCCGGGCTGGTCGGGCTCGAGGCCGAGGTGCCGAGTTCCGGAGCAGGCCGCGCAGCTGCGCACCCTGCTCGTGCGCGCGGTTATCCGCCTGGCGTCGTCGAGAGCACCTGGCGCTCCACGGCCGAACGCAGCTTCTGGAGCTGGCGGATGAGGCCGTCGTAGCTCGCACGGCACGATTCGCCCGCGGACTCGGGCAGCAGGCCCAGTTCCTGGGCCAGCTGCACCAGGTAGCGAGCCTCGGACGCCGACGCCCCGGCGATGTCGAGGAAGCGCAGGTACTCTCTGCGCGACGACCTCGCACACCCTTCGACGATGTTGGTGGGGACGGAGACGGCAGCGCGCCTCAACTGCATCCGCAGCCCGAAGGTCTCCGCGGCGGTCATCGAACTGGTCACTGAGTAGACGCGTAAGGCGAGTTCGTGCGCCGTGGTGAACACGGTGAGCTTGGTGTGGTCTCTGGCCATGCCGCGTCAAGGAGCAAGAGCCACGCCGATGCGGGACCCTGACGCCGCGACCGGAACGCCCCCGTTTCAGCCAGATCCTGATAGAGCACCGACCGGTGGGCCCGCCACGTGGCAACCCTGGCGTACATCCGCGACCACCACCGTTGCTCCCGCGGCGACACCGCGCCCTGACAGGTCGGCTGGGACCGCAAGCCTGTGGCAGCGTCAGTTCCCTCCGCGAGCGCAGCGAGTGGGAACTCCCGCCCCGATCCGCCGATCCCCCGATCCGCTGATCCGCTGATCCGCCGATCCGCCGATCCCCTGTCCGCGTCAGTTCCCTCCGCGAGCGCAGCGAGAGGGGACTCAAGCCCTGTTCCCCCGATCCGCCGATCCGCCGATCCCCCGATCCGCTGATCCGCTGATCCGCTGATCCGCTGATCCCCCGTACAACCGTCGAGCCGCCACCCCTGAGGAGTGGCGGCTCGTTTCAGTCCGGTCACGTGCGATCTAGCTCTTCGCGGCGGGCGTGCCTCCGCCGCCCCCGCTGCGCATGCCCTCGGTGACGATGCCGACCTTCTCGACGCCGGCGCCCTTGGCGGCGTCGATGACCGAGATGATCTCACCGTAGCGGAGCGTGCCCGCGCCGATGATGAACATCGTCTTCTCCTTGCGCTGCTCGAAGATGTCGCGGAGGCGGCCTTCGAGCTCCGGCAGGCTGATGTCCTGCTTGTTGATCGAGATGCGCCGGTCGGCGGTGTACTCGACCACGATCTGCGTCGCGTCGACGGCGGCCGAGTTGGCCGCGCGCGTCTCGGCGGGCAGGTTGATGTCCACGCCCTTCTGCGTGAGGGGCAGGGCCGCCATGAAGATGACCAGCAGCACGAGCAGCACGTCGATGAGCGGCGTGACGTTCATGTCCGCACTGGCGTGCGGCATCTCCGCCTGGACGATCTTGTCGGCGCCGTGGTGCTTGTGTCCGCCGCTCATTCGCCACCCCCTGCCTGCTCGCCCGGCTTCGTCTTCTTCTCGGTGATGAGGCCGATGTCCTCGATCTGGGCCTCGCGCAGCCGGTCCATGATCTGCATCACCGCCGAGTACGGCGCGTCGGTGTCGGCCTTGATGAGGACGATGCGCTCCTTCTTCTCCTCGAGGGCCGCCTGGACCTTCGAGAGCAGCTCCGTATCGCTCACCTGGATGCTGTTCACGTAGAAGCGCCGGTCGGCCGTGACAGCGAGCACGGTCTGTCCCTGCGTTTCGGGCTTGTCGCCGGCGTTGTCCGCCTCGGGCAGACGCACGTCGACGCCCTTCTGCAGCATCGGCGCGACGAGCATCATGATGATGAGCAGCACCAGCATGACGTCGACGAGCGGCGTGACGTTGATGTCAGACTTGACGCCGCCTTTGGCGCCGCCAACATCCATTGACATGGTCGAACTCTCCTTCCGTCGTCAGGGGCCGGCGGCGTGAGCCTGCCGGCCACCCGTTGACGCGCCCTCGGGCCGAACTACGCGGTCTTCTTGATGAAGTAGTCGACGAGCTCCGACGAGGAGTTGTCCATCTCGACGTTGAAGTACTCGATGCGGCCCGTCAGGTAGTTGTAGAACCACACCGCCGGGATGGCGACGAGCAGGCCGAGCGCCGTCTCGACGAGCGCCTCGGCGATACCGGCCGACACCGCGCCGATGCCGCCCGAGCCGGTGGCCGCGATGCCCTGGAACGCCGTGATGACGCCGACCACCGTGCCGAGCAGTCCGACGAACGGGGCCGTCGAGCCGATGGTGGCGAGCGAGGCCACGCCCTTCTTCAGGTCGTTCGAGGTGAGGGCCGAGGCGCGCTGGATGGCGCGGCGGACCGAGTCGAGCAGGTCGTCGCGGCCGAGCTGCGAGCCCGACTCCTGCTGGAACTGGTATTCCTGCAGGCCCGCGAGCACGACCTTGGCGAGGTGGCTGTAGCGGAAGTTCTTCGACTGCGAGAGCGCGATGGCGTCCTTCAGCCGGCCGTCCTTGAGGTGCTTGGCCACCTGCGGGGCGTAGAGCTTCGACTGCTTGCGCGCCTGGGCAAACGTGTAGATGCGTTCGACGGCCACACCGACCGACCAGAAGGACATGAAGAACAGCACGAAAGCGACCGCCTTCGCGACCCAGCCCATCTGGTTCCACATCTCGATAAGATTCAACTCACCCATCTGACGACCTCCGAGGTGCTCGCGTGGAGCATCGACTTGCCATGGCCGGCGGACGACCGCGCGAAACCACGCACTGGACCGAACGCTGAACGATTGCTGCTGCTACGACCGAACGAACTGCCTGACCGACTCGTCTACTGCAACGTGAAGTTCACCGTCACCGTCATGATCACGGGCACCGGCACGCCGTTGAGCAGCGTCGGCGTGTACTCCCACTGCCGCACGGCGTCGAGCGCCGCCTGGTCGAGCAGCGGGATCGACCGGAGCACGCGGGCGTCGGTGACGCGCCCGTTCGGCCCGATCGTGGCCTCGATGATGACCACGCCCTGCACGCGCGCCTGCTGGGCAATCGGCGGATAGACCGGCGCGACGTTGCGAACCTTGTTCGGCGGCTTGATGTTGCCGCCCACGCGAACCGGCTTGGCCGGAGGCGGTGGCGGCGGCGGCGGCGGCGCATCCGGAATGCCGCCCACCACGCCACCGACGACGCCGCCGGGTACGCCACCCTCGACGCCGCCGGGCACGCCCTCGCCGACACCACCCATGGTGCCGGACTCGGGCCGGATCTCCGAGGCAGCCTCGACCGGCGCCGCGTTCGGGTTCGCATCCGTCGGCGCCTGGGGCGCGGCCGCGGCAGCCGCCGGCGGCGGCGGGGGCGGCGGCGGAGGCGGAGGCGGCGGCGGCGCCGCCACAAACGCCATCATCGTCGGGGGTGCCGGCAGCACGTCAGCCGCCATCAACGGGATGATGACGACCGCGCCAATGATGAGGACGTGCAGGATGATGGATACCGGGACCGTATACCACTTCTTCGATCCGAGCTTGATCGAAGGGTCCACGACATCGCCGAACATATCACGTGGCACGGGTCACTCCTTCTGACTGCCTTGCGGCGGAGCGGCCTAACACCCTGGGAGAAGGCCGATCGCTGGCCGCCCTCGCGGCAGAGCCGCGCCGCGGAGGGCCGACCGATGCAGCATTAGACACCAAAACTTCCGGTTCGGCACGGCGCCGGGACGAAAAAATTTCGGGGCCCCGCCCGATTGCCGCCACCCTTTCGCCTCAGCCCTCGAGGTGGGTCTCGATCCGCATCCGGTAGAACGACCGCCAGACGAAGACCAGCCCCGTCGCGAAGAACACGAGCGCCAGGACCTGGCTCAAGCCCGCCCCGCGCATCGCCGTCAAGTACACGCCCAGCTCGACGGCCAGCAGCCCGAACAGCGTCGTGAACTTGATGACGGGGTTCATCGCCACCGACGAGGTGTCCTTGAACGGATCGCCCACCGTATCGCCCACCACCGACGCGGCGTGCAGATCGGTCCCCTTCAGCTTCAGTTCGGTCTCCACGATCTTCTTCGCGTTGTCCCACGCGCCGCCCGCGTTGGCCATGAAGATGGCCTGGAAGAGCCCGAACATCGCGATCGAGATCAGGTAGCCGATGAAGAAGAACGGCTCGATGAACGCGAAGGCCAGCGTCGAGAAGAACACCCCCAGGAAGATGTTGAACATCCCCTTCTGCGCGTACTGCGTGCAGATGGCGACGACCTTCCGGCTGTCCTCCACCGAGGCGCGCGTGGTCCCCTCGAGGCGGATGTTCCGCTTGATGAACTCCACCGCCCTGTAGGCCCCCGTCGTGACAGCCTGCGTCGACGCCCCCGTGAACCAGTAGATGACGGCCCCGCCCGTGATGAGGCCGAGCAGGAACGGCGGATGCAGGATCGACAGGAACGCGATCGCCTGCTGGTTCTCGAGGCCCTGCGTGAGCGCCATGATGATCGAGAAGATCATCGTCGTCGCCCCGACCACCGCCGTGCCGATGAGCACCGGCTTGGCCGTCGCCTTGAACGTGTTGCCCGCGCCGTCGTTCTCCTCGAGCAGGTCCTTCCCCACCGTGAAGTTGGGCCGGAACCCGAAGTCGCGCGCGATCTCGGCGTCCACGTCGGGAATGTCCTCGATGGTCGAGAGCTCGTAGACCGACTGCGCGTTGTCGGTGACCGGGCCGTACGAGTCGACGGCAATCGTGACCGGGCCCATGCCCAGGAACCCGAAGGCCACCAGCCCGAAGGCGAAGATGGCCGGCGCCTTCATCAACCCGGGGTCGCTCAGGCCGAGCGTCGAGACGAAGAAGGCCGCCGTCATGAGGCCCATGATCGCCAGCCCGAGCCAGAAGGCCGAGAAATTGCCCGCCACGAACCCCGACAGGATGTTCAGCGACGCCCCGCCCTCGCGCGACGAGGTCACCACTTCCTTCACGTGCGCCGAGGTCGTCGACGTGAAGATCTTCACCATCTCGGGGATGATGGCGCCCGCCAGCGTGCCGCACGAGATGACCGTCGAGAGCTGCCACCAGAGGTCGGTGTTGCCGGCAAGATCCGGAATGAGCAGGTACGACACGATGTAGGTGAGCACCACCGAGACAATCGAGGTCACCCACACGAGCTGCGTGAGCGGCGCCTCGAAGTGCATCTTGTCGGCGGCGAGGTAACGGGCCTTCGTGAGCGCGTTGCTCCCGAGGTACGAGAAGCCCGACGCGAGCACCATCATCACGCGCATCATGAAGATCCACACGAGCAGCTTCGCCTGCACGAGCGGATCGCCCACCGCGAGCACGATGAAGGTGATGAGCGCCACGCCCGTGACGCCGTAGGTCTCGAACCCGTCGGCCGTCGGCCCCACCGAGTCGCCGGCGTTGTCGCCGGTGCAGTCCGCAATCACGCCCGGATTGCGCGCGTCGTCTTCCTTGATCTTGAAGACGACCTTCATGAGGTCGGCGCCGATGTCGGCGATCTTCGTGAAGATGCCGCCCGCGATGCGGAGCGCGGCCGCGCCGAGCGACTCGCCGATGGCAAAGCCGAGGAAGCAGGCGCCCGCGACCGACGAGGGGATGAACAGCAGGATCGCCAGCATGAAGAGCAGCTCGACCGAGATGAGCATCATGCCCACGCTCATGCCGGCGCGCAGCGGGATCTCGTAGACCCAGAACGGCTTCCCTCGCAGGCTCGCAAACGCCGTGCGCGAGTTGGCGAGCGTGTTGATGCGGATGCCGAACCACGCGACCCCGTAGCTGCCCGCCATCCCGATGAGGCTGAAGAGGAGGATGACGAGGATCTTCGAGAGCTCGAGCCCGGTCAGCGTGAAGTAGATGATGATGACGACGCCGATGAAGACCTCGAGCACCAGCAGCAGCTTGCCCTGCTGGAGGAGGTAGGCCTTGCAGGTCTCGTAGATGAGGTCCGAGATGTCGGCCATCGAGCGGTGCACCGGCATCCGCTTGACGTGCTCGTAGCTCCAGAGGCCGAACAGCAGGCCGAGCGCGCAGACCACGAGGCCCGAGAGCAGCAGATCGTGGCCGGTGAACCCGAGGAAGTCGCCGACGTCGAGGTCGGGCAGCTGGATGTTGACCTCGCCGCCGGGGCGATGATGCACCTCGGCGGTCGTCTGGGCCGCGTGCAGGTCGTCGGGCTGAGCCGCCGCCGCCACGCCGGGCGCCCACCACGTCAGGGCCGCCACGAGGGCCGCCATCGCGAGCCAGGGCGTCGCGCGCCGCCCGGCTGTCACCTTCCGCTGTGACTGGAACAACACGGCACCATCCTGTCTGGTAGAGAAACGGACGAGCAAACGGGGAATCGTAGCCATCCCCTCAAAACGCTGTCAAGCCGACCCCGGCCCGCTCGAGGGGCCCTCGCGGGGCGCGCCGGGCGCCGGCATCGCCGCGATCCTGACGCGCGGCGAGATGGCCATGCCGCCGGTGAGGAAGATGCGGATGCCTTCCTCGACCGAGAGGTCAGGGTAGGAGATCGCCGACTCGCGGAAGACCAGCACGTCGCCGAGGTAGAGGTGGTTGGTCGGCACGTAGACCGCGGCGAGGCGCGCCGGCCGCTCTCCGCCCGCACCCTCGAGCGTGAACTCGCGGGTCAGGAACCCCAGCAGCATCCCGCGGTGCGGGTCGTCCACGAGCACGACGCGCTTGAAGCCGGTCTCGTTGTCGGGCGAGAAGGCCGCGACCAGCTGCTTGACCGGCGCGTAGACGGTGCGGAAGAGCGGCACCTTCAGCAGCAGGAACTCGGCCCGCTGCAGGACGCGCTTCCCGAAGACGTTGTTGGCGACCGCGCCGACGACGAGCACGCCGAGCGCCGTGGCGAGGATGCCGAGCCCGGGGACCTCGCGCCCCAGCCACTGGGTGAACCACGGCCCAAGCAGGCCATCGACGACGGCGAAGCTCCACACGAAGGCCGCCACCGAGATGACGAGCGGCACCGTGACGAAGAACCCCGTGATGAAGCTGCGGCGAAGCCAGGACATCGCACCGCCCCCTACACGAACACCCAGAGGGCCACGAGCGCCGCCAGCACGAACCGGTAGTAGGCGAAGCCATCGAGCCGGTGCCGCGTCAGGAAGCGCAGGAAGTACTTGACCGTCAGGTAGCCGACGACCGCCGACGACACGAAGCCCGTGACGAAGATGGCCGTGTCGCCGGGCGTCAGGCCGCCCTGCTCCACCAGCTCGAGGCCTTCCTTGGCGCCGGCCGCGAGGATGGCGGGCACGCCGAGGAGGAACGAGAACCGGGCCGCCGCCTCGCGCTTGAACCCGAGCAGCATGCCGGCCGTGATGGTGATGCCCGAGCGCGACACGCCGGGCACGAGCGCGCTCGCCTGCGCCACGCCGAAGGTGAGCGCCGCGGCGGGGCCGATGTCGCCCACCTCGCGCTCGCGCCGTCCCCACCGCTCGGCGAGCAGGAGCCCGACGGCGCCGAGCGACAGCGTGAACACCGTCACCCAGGGCGCGCGCGTCTTCGTCTCGATGAAGTCGGCGAACAGGGCGCCGACGATGGCCACCGGGATGGTGCCGACGACGATGAGCCGCGCCAGCCTCGCCTCGCGTGAGGATCCGAGGAGCCTCGGCGTGGCCTTGAGCATCCCGAAGAGATCCGGCCAGAAGTACACGACCACGGCCAGCAGCGTGCCGAGGTGACAGGCGACGTCGAAGGCGAGCCCGAGCGACTCCCCCTCCCATCCGAGCCAGGCCCGTGCCAGCAGCAGGTGCGCGGAGCTCGACACGGGCAGGAACTCGGTGAGCCCCTGCACGAGACCCAGCAGCGCGGCGGTGAGCAGTGACACGGCCAGGAGCGTTAGGGGGATGGCGGGGCCGCGCCCCGGCTACGAGGCTCGTGCCTTCTTCGACTTCTGGCCCCGCGCCTGCCCCTTGGCGGGCGTCTCGGGCGCCGCCGCGCGTACGGCCGCCTTGCGTCGGCTCATGATGATGGCGATGGCCGAGGCGATGAACACCGTCGAGTAGGTGCCACTCACGATGCCCACCAGCATGGTGAAGGCAAAGCCTTCGAGCACCTCACCGCCGAACAGGTAGAGCCCCAGCACGGCGAAGAACGTGGTGCCGGCCGTGATCACGGTACGGCCGAGCGTCTGGTTCACGCTCAGGTTCACGACCTCGTCGAGCTTGTCGCGCCGCATGCCGCGCAGGTTCTCGCGCACGCGGTCGAAGATGACGATGGTGTCGTTCACCGAGTAGCCGACGATGGTGAGAATCGCCGCGATGACGTTCAGCGACAGCTCGTACCCGAAGAAGGTGAGGAACGCCAGGGTGACCAGCAGGTCGTGCAGCGTGGCGGCGATGGCGCCCACCGCGAACGAGAAGCGGAAGCGGAAGGCGATGTACACCATGATGCCCAGAATCGAGGCGATCGTGGCGTAGATGCCCTTGCGCTGGAGTTCGGCGCCGATGACGGGGCCGACGACTTCGGTGCTCAGCACCTCGAAGTTGCCGATGTTGGCCGCGCGCACCGCGTCGACGACCTGCCTGGCCCCCTCTTCCAGCTGGAAGCCCTGCTCGGTGTCGGTCGTCTGCGGCAGCCGCACCAGGACCTCGTTGAGCGACGGGTCGCCGTACTGCTGGACCACCTTTTCGCCGGGCAGCGACTCGACGGCGTTGCGCACCGCCTCCTCGGTGACCGGCTGCGCGAAGCGCATGATGACGATCGTCCCGCCCGAGAAGTCGATGCCGAGCGGGACGCCGCGCGTGGCCATCACGCCGACACCCGCGAGGATGACGACGAGCGAGAGGGCGATGGCGTGCCAGCGCCACTTCAGGAAGTCGTAGTTGGGATTGGTGAAAATGCGCATCGGAGTTCCGTCAGATGCTCAGCGCCGCGTTCGGCTGGCGTCGTGAGAGGCCGAGCTCGAAGAGCGTGCGCGAGACGAAGACGGCCGTGAAGACGTTCGAGAGCAGACCGAAGAAGAGCGTGGTGGCGAAGCCGCGGATGGGGCCCGTGCCGAACTGGAAGAGGAACGCCGCGGCGATGAGCGAGGCCACGTGCGTGTCGAGAATGGTGAGGAACACGCGGTCGAAGCCCGCGGCCACCGCCTGCCTGACGCCCTTGCCCGCAGCCATCTCTTCCTTGATGCGCTCGAAGATGAGCACGTTCGAGTCGACGCCCATGCCAATCGTCAGGATGAACCCCGCGATGCCGGGCAGGGTCATCGTTGCGCCCACGTAGGCCATGAAGCCGAGCAGGATGAGGAGGTTGAGCGCAATCGACACGATGGCGTTGATGCCCGAGAGCCTGTAGTAGGCGAGCATGAAGAGCGCGACGAGTGCGAGGCCCGCAATCGAGGCCATGACGCCCGCGCGGATCGAGTCGGCGCCGAGCGTCGGCCCGACCGTGCGCTCCTCGAGGTAGGTGAGCGAGGCCGGCAGCGCGCCCGAGCGGAGCGTCAGCGAGAGGTCGTTGACCTCCTCCTGCGTGAAGCTTCCCGAAATGCGGCCCTCGTCGGTGATCCGGCTCTCGATGACGGGCGCCGACATGACGCGGTTGTCGAGGATGATGGCCAGCTGCCGGCCGATGTTCTCGCTCGTCACCCGCCCGAACTTCTGCGCGCCGTCACGGTTGAGCGAGAAGCTCACCGCCGGCCGGTTGTTCTCGTCGAGCGTCGGCCGCGCGTTGCGCAGGTCGCGCCCGCTGATGGCCGCCGTGCGCCGCACGATGTAGTAGAGCGTGCCGCCCGCCGACCCGGTGATGCCGCGGTCGTCGACCCCGCTCACGATCTCCTCGGTCGAGGCGAGCGCGCCGTTGCGGGCGGCGAGCGCCGCCTCGCGTGACGGAAACGGCCCGTCCTGCACGATCTTCAGCTCGAGCAGTGCCGTCGACCGGATGATCTCCTTCGCACGCGCCACGTCGGTGACGCCGGGCAGTTGCACCAGCACCTGGTCGCCGGCGTTCCCGTGCTCGGCGACGATGGGCTCGGCCACACCCAGCTCGTTCACGCGGCGCTCGATGGTCTGGATGGCCTGCGTCACCGAATCGCGCCGGAGCTGCGCCGCGACGTTGGGCTTCATCTCGAAGGTGTAGACCCCGCCGGCGCCCGACTCGCGGTTGTAGCCGGCCGAGAGCTGCTCGTCGGCAATGCGGCGGAATTCCTGGTCGCGGCCCGAGGGCACGCCCTCGACGCGCAGCCGCGTGACCGTCTCGCTCGCCACCGTGCCCGCCAGCCCCTGCCGCGACAGCTCTTCCTGCAGGCGCTCGGCCGCCTGCTCGGTCTCGATCTTGAGGGCATCGTCGGTCTGCACGCGCATCACGAGGTGCACGCCGCCCTTGAGGTCGAGCCCCAGCCGCACGCGCTCCTGCGGCGGGTAGAACGACCACACGGCCAGGCCGGTGACGATGAGGATGGTGATGATCTTCCAGCGAAGGTTCTTGTACATGTGACGCTACACGGCCCCGCTGTCGGGGACGACCGGCTCCTGCCCCTGGTAGCCCGCCACCGCCTGCCTGGCCACCTCGATGGTCACCTTGTCGGCGACCTGCAGCTTCACCGACCGGTCCGTGACCTTGGTGATCGTGCCGTAGATGCCGCTGGTCGTGATGACCTTGTCCCCCGCCTTCAGGGCGCCCTGGAACTCGGCCACCTTCTTCTGCCGCCGCTTCATCGGCAGCAGGATGATGAAGTAGAAGATGCCCAGGATGAGGGCGAACGGCACCAGCTGGACCCAGAACGGCGCGGCGCCATCGGCGGGAGGCGCGCCCAGCGCGAACAGAGGGAAATCGAGAAGCCCTGCAAGTGTCATTGGATGACCGGACGGCGGGAAAACGTTTGCAGAAACGCCTGACGGTACGTTTCAAACGACCCGAATTCGATAGCGTCTCTAATCTCCCGCATGGTGTCAAGGTAAAAGTAGAGGTTGTGGATGGTGTTCAGCGTCGCGCCCGTCATCTCGTTCACCGTGGCGAGATGGCGGAGGTAGGCCCGTGAAAAGCGCCGGCAGGTGTAGCAGCGGCACGACTCGTCGATGGGACGATCGTCCTCGGCGTAGCGGGCGTTCCTGATGTTCATGGGGCCGCGCCGGGTCAGGACCTGCCCGTTGCGGGCGTTGCGCGTCGGGAGCACGCAGTCGAACATGTCGATGCCGCGCCGGACGGCCTCGACGAGGTCGTCGGGGGTCCCGGTGCCCATCAGGTAGCGGGGCCGGTCCTGGGGCAGCATGGGGGCCGTCTGCTCGACGATGTCGTACATCAGCTCGACGGGCTCGCCCACGCTCAGCCCGCCGATGGCGTAGCCCTCGAAGCCGAGCGCGGTCGTGCCGGCCGCGCTCTCCTCGCGCAGCCCCGGATACACGCCGCCCTGCACGATGCCGAACTGCGCCTGCCCGGGGTTGACCGGCGGACGCTCGGCGCCGTGGGCCGTGGCCTCGCCGGCGCGCAGTCCCTCGAATCGCGCGCGGGAGCGCGCCGCCCACCGCAGCGAGCGCGCCATGGCGTCGCGCGCCGCGGCCTCGCTCGCCGGGTACGGCGCGCACTCGTCGAAGGCCATCGCGATGTCGGCGCCAAGGTTCGCCTGGATGTCGATGGACGACTCGGGGGTCAGCAGGTGCGCCGACCCGTCGAGGTGCGACCGGAAGTGCGCGCCCTCCTCGGTGATCCTGCGGAGATCGTGCAGCGAGAACACCTGGTAGCCGCCCGAGTCGGTGAGCATCGGCCGGTCCCAGCCGATGAACCGGTGGAGCCCGCCGCGCCGCGCGATGAGGGCGTCGCCGGGGCGGAGAAAGAGGTGGTACGTGTTGCCGAGGATGAGCGTGGCGCCGATGTCCTCGAGGTCGCGCGCCGTGACCGCTTTCACGGCCCCGCGGGTGCCGACCGGCATGAAGACGGGCGTCTCGACGGTCCCGTGCGGGGTCGTGAGCACGCCGCGCCGCGCGCGCCCGTCGCGGTGCGTCACGCGGAACGAGAAGCCCGGATTCATTGCGCTATACTACCGGCAACCTGACGCGCGTCGCGTGATCCTCTCCTCCTCTCCGGGACGACTTCCTTGAAACGAATGCGAGTGGGCGTGGTGTACGGCGGCCGTTCCGGCGAGCACGAGGTGTCGCTCGCCTCGGCGGCGGCGGTGGTGGCGAATCTCGACCGGCAGCGCTACGAGCCGGTGCCGATCCGCATCGAGAAGGACGGGCGGTGGACGCTGCCCGACAAGCCGCCGACGGCGGCCTCGGCCGCCGAGACCATCGAGGCCTCGCGCAGCGAGGCCGCGCGGGCCGTACGCCCCGCGCGCGAGGTGCACGTGGTGGCCTGGCCCGGCGACGAGACCATCCTCACCTTCGATCGCTCGAACCCGGGCGAGCACGACGCGGTGCGCGTGACGGGGCTCGGCCTCGACGTCATCTTCCCCGTGCTGCACGGCCCCTACGGCGAGGACGGCACCGTGCAGGGGCTCTTCGAGCTGGCGAACATCCCGTATGTCGGGGCCGGCGTGCTGGCCTCGGCCGTGGGAATGGACAAGGCGCTCGCCAAGGTCGTCTTCCGCGCGCACGGCCTGCCGGTGGCCGACGGCCTCGTCGTCCGGCGCCGCGAGTGGCTCGAGGCGCCCGACGCGGTGCTCGATCGCGTCGAGGCGGCGCTCGGCTTTCCGCTCTTCGTCAAGCCCGCGAACCTCGGATCTAGCGTCGGCATCTCGAAGGCGCGCGACCGCGGGTCGCTGCAGGCGGCCCTCGCGCTCGCGGCGGAATTCGACAGGAAGATCCTCGTCGAGGCCGCCGTGCCCGGCGCGCGCGAAATCGAAGTGGCCGTGCTGGGCAACGACACGCCCGAGGCCTCGGTGCCCGGAGAGATCGTGCCCTCGCCCCGGCGCGAGTTCTACGACTACGACGCCAAGTACCTCGACGACGACTCCGAGTTGCTCATCCCCGCGCCGCTCGACGGGGCCGAGGCCGATCGGATCCGGCAGCTCGCCGTGGAGGCCTTCACCGCCACCGATGGCTCCGGCATGGCCCGCGTGGACTTCCTCCTGAGCCGCGAGGATGGCCGCGTCATCCTGAACGAGATCAACACGATTCCGGGGTTCACGACCATCAGCATGTACTCGAAGCTGTGGGAGGCGAGCGGCCTCGCGTATCCGGACCTGCTCGATCGCCTCGTCACGCTGGCGCTCGAGCGGCACGCCGAGAAACAGCACCTGCGGACGAGCGTGGCCTGAGTCCGCCGCGATGGCCGGCCACTGCTCCAGCCTGCGCCTGCGGTCGTGGCTTGCGGCGCTGGTGCTGTGCGCGGCGGCGATGGCCGGGCCCGCGCCGGCGGAGGCCGCCATCACCAACGCGGCCGCGGTGTCGGGCATCTACGGCCGCATCCTCAACGCCGAGTTCGACCAGGCGGCGGCCCTCATCGCGACCTGCGACGGGATCCCGCGCGAGGCGTGCGGCGTGCTCGAGGCGACGCGCGTGTGGTGGCGCATCCAGCTCGATCCCTACAGCCGGGCGCTCGACGGCGAGTTCTCGAAGAAGGTCGACGCCGCCATCGCGGCCTGCGAGGCGTGGACGGCCCGCGAACCACGGCGCGCCGAGGCGTGGTTCTACCTGGGCGCCGCCTACGGCGCCCGCGTGCAGTGGCGCGTGCTGAGGGTGGAGCGGCTGGCGGCCGCGCGAGATGGCAAGCGCATCAAGGAGTCGCTCGAGCGGGCGCTCGCGCTCGATCCGGGCCTCGAGGACGCGCACTTCGGCATCGGGCTCTACAAGTACTACGCCGACGTCGCGCCGGCCGTGCTGCGCGTCCTGCGCTTCCTGCTGATGCTCCCGGGCGGCGATCGCGAGGAGGGCCTGCGCCAGATGCAGCGCACGCGGGACCGGGGCGCCGTGCTGGCCGGCGAGGCGGACTATCAGCTGCACATCATCGATCTCTGGTACGAGGAGAACTTCGCGCGGGCACGGAACCTCGTCGAGGGCCTGGCATCGCGCTACCCGCGGAACCCGCTCTTCCTGCAGCTCGCCGGCGAGATCGAGGACGTCTACTTCCACGACGCGTCGGCCAGCCTTCGCGCCTACGAGACGCTCGCCGGGCGGGCGCGGCGCGGGCGCGTGAACGAGGCGGCGCTCGCCGAGGTGGTGGCGCGCGTGGGGGCCGCGCGCGCGCTCGAGGCGCTCGACGAGAGCGATCGCGCGCTCGAGTTGCTCGGGCCGGTGCTCGAGGCGGGGCCGCGCGCGCCGGCGACGGCGCTGGGCGAGGCGCGGGCCGTGGCGGCGAGCGCGCATGCGCGGCTCGGGGAGACGCGGCGGGCCGCCGAGGCGCGCGCGGCGGCGCGCCGCGCCATCCCGCCGGGCGATCCACGACGGCTCGGCGACTATCTGGACGCGGTGGAGCGGCGGCGCATCACGCCGGCCGGGGCCACGGCCTACCGGCTGTCGCTCGAAGGCTGGCGGCTCTACCAGCGGAAGGAGCTGGCGCGGGCCGAGGCGGCGCTGGCGGCCGCGGCGAAAGGCGCACCCGAGAACGGCACCATCCGCTACCGGCACGCGCACGTCGTCGCGGCGCGCGACCGGACGCGCGCGATTCCCGAGTACGAAGCCGTGCTCACCATGCCGCGTCGCACCAACCCGGTGTACTTCGCGGCGGCGTGCGTGGAGCTGGCGGCGATCCTCGAGTCCACGGATCCGGCCCGGGCGAAGCAGCTGTACACGCGGGCGACGCAGGTCTTCGGCGCCGATGCGCGGCTGAAGGCGCAGGCGGCGCGGCGGGCCGAGCAGATAGGGAACTGACGCTCACGGGGATCGGGGGATCGGCCGATCGGCGGATCAGGGCGGGAGTCCCCACTCGCTGCGCTCGCGGAAGGAACTGACGCTGGCGGGGATCGGCCAATCAGGGGATCGGGGCGCTGATCCGCCGATCTCCCAAAATGCTGATCCCCCGATCCGCCGATCCGCTGATCGCCCCGTCGTTCTTTGACCTGACCAGTCCGGCGTGGTAGAACCTACCTGCCCGGAGAGGGTGTCCCCTTCTTCGTCCCTCGAACCTCCGGCTCATCCCCCCGAGACGTCGTGATGCGGCTGCGCCCGCGGTCCGCGCACTTGCGCGCTCGCGGTGTGCGCCTTCGAGGGCGAGACGCATGGTCAAAGACGGCTTTCACGGGCACTCCACAGGGCGCGGGGCCCGCGAGCTGATGGCAATCATCGTTGCCGCCTGCTGCGTCTGGTCCAGCCAGCCTGCGTGGGCGCAGGGAACAACCACCCGCGTGAGCGTCGGTCCCGGCGGAGCACAGGGTGACCAGGGCGGCTGGGCTGCGGCCATCAGCGCGGACGGTCGGTTCGTCGCGTTCTCATCGAGCTCCGACAACCTCGTCGCGGGTGCGGGCAGCATCTACGCCGACATCTTCGTGCACGACCGGTCGACCGGCATCACCTCGCTAATCAGCAAGGGGCTGGGCGGAACTCCCGCCAACCGCGAGTCGAGCGATCCCGCCTTGAGCGCTGACGGCCGTTTCGTGGCATTCCAGTCCGTGGCCACGAATCTCGTGCCGGACGACACCAACGGTCGCATCGACGTCTTCGTCCACGATGTCCTCACCGGCACGACCCAGCGTGTGAGCACCCGGACCGATGGTGCGCAAGCCGACGCGGACGCGGTGTCGTCGGCCATCAGTGGCGACGGGCGGTTCGTGGCCTTCGAGTCGCGGGCCACCACGCTCGTGCCTGGCGATACGAACGCGCGCGACGACGTGTTCCTGCACGACCGGCAGACCGGCATCACGACGCGGGTGAGCATCGGTCCGGGAGGCGTGCAGGCCGACGGGCACAGCACGGCCGCCGCCATCAGCGGCGACGGGCGGTTCATCGCGTTCCGATCCGGGGCCACCAATCTCATCGCAGGCGATACCAACGGGCGATGGGACATTTTCGTGCACGACCGCGTCACAGGCGTGACCGAACGCGTCAGCGTGGGCACGGGCGGCGTGCAGCTCGCCGATGAGATCTACGATCCAGTCGCGGGCGGGTCACAGTATTTCCGGCCGGCCATCAGCGGCGACGGCCGTTTCGTCGCGTTCGATTCGAGCTCGAGCACGTTCTTCGTTGCGGGGCGCTCCCAGCGTGACGTCTTCGTGCACGATCGCCAGTCCGGCACAACCGAGCGCGTCAATCTGACCTCCGGCGGCCTGCAGGCGAACGAAGGGGCCGCGCAAGTGGCAATCGGCGCCGATGGGAACGCGGTGGCCTTCGTGAGCACCGCGACCAATCTCGTGGCCCAACCCCTGGCCTCCTATACGGCCAACGTCTACGTACGCGACAGGGCGGCCGGCACCACGACGCTCGTGAGCGTCGGCCCCGGAGGGGTTTCCGGGAACAAGCCGAGCGCCGTCCCCAGGCTGACTGCCGATGGTCGGCTCGTCGCGTTCGCGTCGGAGGCGTTCAACCTCGTCCCCGACGACACCAACTGGGTATCGGACGTCTTCGTGCACGACCCGGCGGTAGCAGGTCCACCACCCATGCAGGAGCTGACCGTCTCGCTGCTCGGGACGGGCGACGGCGTCGTGTCGTCGGCGCCAGCAGGCATCGACTGTGGTCCGAATTGCGACTACACCTACTCATACGGCACGACGGTCACGCTGACGGCCACCACGGCCCCCGGCTCGGTGTTCGAAGGGTGGCTCGGCGCCTGCTCCGGTGTCGGCCCGTGCGTGGTCCACATGACCGAGCCCCGCAACGTGACGGCGCTCTTCACGTCCACCCTCGTCGTGCCCACGAGCAGGATCAGCATTGGACCGGGGGGAGTGACGGGCAACAGCAACAGCCGGGCGCCGAGTCTCAGCGCCGACGGCCGGCACGTGGCGTTCGAGTCACACGCCAGCAACCTGGTGGCAGGCGACACCAACGGCGTCGCCGACGTCTTCGTGCACGACCGGCTCACCGGGGCCACCGAGCGCGTCAGTGTGAGCACCTCGGGTGCCCAGGCCGACGGCCGCTGTGCGGCGCCATCGATCAGCGCGGACGGGCGTTTCGTCGCGTTCGAATCGCTGGCCGCCACGCTCGTCGAAGGCGACACCAACGGCTACCGTGACATCTTCGTCCACGATCGCCAGACGGGAACGACCGAACGGGTCAGCGTCGACACCGGCGGACTCGAGGCGAACGAAGCCAGCTGGGCGCCGTCCATCAGCGGCGACGGACAGCGGGTGGCGTTCGAATCCTATGCCACGAACCTCGTGCCCGATGACACGAATGCCCGGCGCGACGTGTTCCTCCACGATCGCGCCACTCACACCACCATACGCGTGAGCGTCGCCCCAGACGGCGCGCAGGGCAACAACGAGAGCATTCGGCCGTCCATCAGTGGCGACGGCCGCTTCGTGGCCTTCGATTCGTGGGCCGACAACCTCGTCGCAGACGACGTTCCGTACTCTTACCGGGACGTCTTCGTGCGCGACCTCCAGACAGGTCAGACCGACCGCGTGTCGCGAGGCGTCGGAGGCAGCGAGGCCTATGGCTCGAGCTACGCCGCCAGCATCAGCGCCAGCGGCCGGTTCGTCGCCTTCCAGTCATCGGCAGCCAATCTCGTGCTCGGCGATGCCTATCCCGGGGAGGACGTCTTCGTGGTGGACCGTCAGACGGGCGTGACGACGCTCGTGAGCGTGGGCCCGGACGGAAGACCATCGAACAGGCCGAGCGACCAGGCCAGCCTGAGCGGCGACGGCCGGTTCGTCGCGTTCAGATCCGGCGCGAGCACGCTCATCGACGGCGACACCAACGAGGCCACAGATGTCTTCGTGCGCGACCTCGTGACGGGGACCACGTCGCGCGTCAGCGTGGGGCCCGGCTTCTCCGAGGCCGGCGGGGTCAGCGGCGAACCGTCGGTCAGTGGCGACGGAAGGTTCGTCGCCTTCACCTCGACCTCAGCGGCACTCGTTCTTCACGGCGGGAGCGGGTACACGGAGCACGTGTACGTTCACGATCGAGCGGTGACGACAACGCAGCCGCCACAGTCGCTCAAGGTGGCGCTGGCGGGCACGGGCAGCGGTTCGGTCACCTCCGACGTGCCCGGAATCGATTGCGGGACGGACTGCACCCACGACTTCTCCTACGGAGTCAGCGTCACCCTGACGCCAGCGCCGTCGGCGGGAGGGCACGGCTTCACCGGGTGGAGCGGCGACTGTACCGGAACAGGCACGTGCAGCGTCATCATGACCCACGGGCGCAGCGTGACGGCGACCTTCGCCGGACCACCGCCACAGGGCCTGCCGTCCCTCATCAGCACGACGCCAGCGGGAGTCCCCGGCAACAACGGCAGTTACGGCCCGGCTGCCAGTGCGAACGGGCGATTCGTCGCCTTCGAGTCGTGGGCTGCCGATCTGATCGCGGGCGACACCAACGGTGCGCCCGACATCTTCGTGCACGACCGCCTGACCGGCCGGATCGAGCGGGTCAGTGTCGGTCCCGGCCGGCTCCAGAGCAATGCCGGCAGCCTCGCACCTGCCATCAGCGCCGATGGACGGCTTGTCGTGTTTCACTCGGATGCCAGTAACCTCGTCACGGACGACACCAATAGCGTCCGGGACATCTTCCTGCACGACCGAGCGACGCACACCACGAGCCGAGTGAGCATCGCCCTGGCCGGCGTGAACGCCGATGGCAGCAGCCAGCAGGCAGGCATCAGCGCCGACGGGCGCTTCGTGGTGTTCGAGTCGGAAGCCGGGAATCTGGTGGCAGGCGATACCAACGCCGCGACCGATGCCTTCGTGCGCGACCTGGAGCTCGGTGTCACGACCAGAGTCTCGGTGGGGGACGGCGGAATCGAAGGTGACGGTTACAGCAGGTCGGCCAGCATGACGCCTGACGGCCAGTTCGTCGCGTTCGAGTCGATCGCAGGCAATCTCGTTCCCGATGACACCAACATGAGCTCGGATGTCTTCGTGCGGGACTTGAGAGACGGGCTCATCGCACGAGTCAGCCTGGGGCCCGGCGCGCTCCAGGCCCATGGCCACAGCGGGTCCCCGTCCATCAGCACGGACGGCCGATACGTGGCGTTTCATTCACATGCCACCGACCTCGTGGAAGGCGATACCAACGCCGCCTCCGACGTGTTCGTGCACGACCGGGTGCTTGGCGTCACGGACCGGGTCAGCGTCGATTCGGCCGGAAACCAGGGCAATCAGCACAGCTGGTGGCCGGCGCTGGGCCTCGACGGCCGGTGGGTGGCCTTCCAGTCCTCCGCAAGTAACCTTGCAGCCGGCGAAGTGGGGACCTGGGACGACGTGTTCCTTCACGATCGTGTGACTGGCGTCACCGAGCGAGTGGGAGCCGGCAACGGAGGGCTCCCTGGCAATCACGGAAGCGGCAGGCCCGTACTGTTGGCCGGCGGCCGCATGGTGGCGTTCTCCTCGATGGCGAGCAACTTCGCGACCGACGACGCGAATGCCTCGTGGGATGTCTTCGTGGTGGCCTTGACGCCGGAAGTGCGCGAGGATCTCGACTCCGACGGGGACGGCGTGAGCAACCTGCACGAGTACTTCCTGGGACTCGACCAAACCAGGACGCAGCTGTTTTTCGCGGAGGGGGCCCTGCAGGGCCTCTTCGAAACGCGTTTCTCCGTCTTCAATCCCAGGCCCGATCCCGTGGAGGTCGGCGTGCGCTTCCAGCCGCAGGGCGGTGCCGAGATCACGGACGCCTTCCTGCTGCCAGGCTTCGGCCGCCGCACCTTCGACACCTCGGAAGTCCAGCCGGGCCTCGTTCCCGCCGTCGGCTTCGCGACCGTGTTCGAAGCGGCCACTTTCATCGTCGCCGACCGGACGATGACGTGGCGCGTCGGCAGCGGGCCGGCGCACTACGCGAGCCACGCCGAAACCGCGCTGCGCCGTCCGTCGACGCAGTGGTATCTCGCCGAGGGCTCCCTTATCGGCCACTTCAGGCTCTATTACCTGCTGCAGAACCCGATGGCGGTGCCGGCGGCGGTGACCATCCGCTACCTGTTCGAGAGCGCCCCGCCTTGCCTCGACTCGAGCATCGTGGTGCCGCCCTTCAGCCGGTACACCGTCGAAGTGCACGTGGACGTGCCCGCGAAGTGCGGCCTCCGCAACCTCGACGTGTCGGCCGAGATCACCTCCGATACGCCACTCATCGTCGAGCGGGCGA
The DNA here is from genome assembly GCA_023384595.1 of Vicinamibacteraceae bacterium. Taxonomy (GTDB): domain Bacteria; phylum Acidobacteriota; class Vicinamibacteria; order Vicinamibacterales; family JAFNAJ01; genus JAHDVQ01. The sequence continues at coordinate 20,339 of JAHDVQ010000030.1, forward strand.
TGTACCTGCAGAACCCGCCGCGTCCGTTCTTCTACGCGGGCCACGCGGCGCAGGGCGTGCTCGCGCCGCAGGCGAGCTGGCGCTTTGCGGAAGGGGCGACCGGGCCGTTCTTCGACACGTTCGTTCTCGTGCTGAATCCCGACCCCGAGCCGACCGACGTGCGCCTCACCTTCCTGCGCCAGAACGGCACGAGCCGCATGGTGACGCGCAGGGTGCCGGGCAACAGCCGCCGCACGTACTGGCTGGACGTGCTGACCGAGCAGGATGGCGCCGGTGACTTCGTCGTGCCGCGTGAGGGCGGCGTCTCCACGCTGGTGGACGTCGTCACCCCTGGCAAGACCGTCATCGCCGAACGCGCGATGTGGTGGCCGGGGCCGTCGACGGGCGCCTGGTCGATCAACCCGCAGCCGCTCTGGGAAGAGGCGCACGTCAGCGCGGGCGCGACGACGACCGCAACCCGGTGGGCGCTGGCCGAGGCCGAGGCGCAGGGCCCAGCGGCGACGCGCACCTACGCGCTGGTGGCCAACACATCTCCCTACGAGGCAAAGCTGCGGCTGACGCTGCATTTCACCGACGAGGCGGGCCTCGTGACCTCGCACGTGCGCGAGATCTGCGTCGCGGCGAACTCGCGCACGACGTGGGCGTTTCCCTGGGAGGCCGACTACGGGCTGGGCAACTGCGGCGCGGCCGACGACTTCTTCGCGCTGTTCGTGGACCCGGCCACGCCGAAACGCTTCAGTGTGACGATCGAGGCGCTGCCGCACGGCGGCCAGCCTGCGGCGGCGCTCGTCGTCGAGCGCGCGCAGTATGCAGCCGACCAGCCCGCCGCGACCGGGTGGGTCAATCCCTACACCGGCCGCTCCTACGAGGGCCCGTACTGGCCGGCCGGCACCAATGCTCCGGCCACTCCGCTCCAATAGGAGGCATCCGGCATCCGGCGTCCGGCGTCCGGCCATCCGGCGTCCGCCGACCAACGCACCCCGAGGGCACGGCGCAGGGACGGGCCTGTCTCCGCCCGGGCGAGTTCCCGAGGCGCCGGACCTGACGAGGAAGAACGTCCACGGTGCCGAGGGATGTCTGAGCACGGGGGGAGACGTGCCCGGCCCTCGGCCGTCCGGCGTCTGGCATCCGGCGTCCGCCGACCAACGCACCCCGAGGGCACGGCGCAGGGACGGGCCTG
>JAHDVQ010000030.1:21618-23846 GCA_023384595.1 Vicinamibacteraceae bacterium
GGATGTCTGAGCACGGGGGGAGACGTGCCCGGCCCTCGGCCGTCCGGCGTCTGGCGTCCAGCGTCTGGCACGGAACGCGACGGGAGCGCCCTGCGTATGTCGTGACGTAACCCTCGTTGTGTCCCGGTGACGTTCGTCCGGAGGTTTCATGCCCGAGTTCTCGATGTACACCCTCGCCGTCTTCGCGCACATCGTCGCCGCGATGGTCCTCATCGGCGGCGGATTCGTGACGCCGCTCCTGCACTCGTTCATCTGCGAGGCTGCCACGCTCGGCGAGCTCCGTACGTGGCTCGCGTTCGGCCGGCGCGCGTCGAAGGCCAACCCCGTCGCGGCGCTCGTCCTGCTCGGCACGGGCATCTACCTCGGGTCGTTCGGGTGGTGGACCGAGCCGTGGTTCTTCGTCGCCCTCGCGGCGTGGATCCTGAACGCGGGGCTCGCCGCGGTCGTGGTGGGCCGCACGGTGGCAGCGCTCGGACGTGCGGCCGCGCAGGGCGGCTCGGAACCGGTGCCGGCCACGGTCGATGCGCTGCGAAGGTCGCGAGGCTGGGCGCTCGCGCACGACGCGATGCTCGCCAACGATCTGGCCATCCTGTGGGTGATGCTGGCCAAGCCAGCGGCGGCGGGCTCGATCGGCATCCTCGTCGTGGCCATCGCCGTCGCGCTCGCTGTCTCGCATCTGCGACACGGGTCACGGGATCGGGCGATCAGCGCCGTGGGGGATCGGCGGGCGAGCAGCGGAATGGACGATCAGCGGCGAGTCGGAGACCCGGCGTAGCAGGCAGAGCATCGAGAAGCGACGCCAGCGCCGATCCGCTGATCCGATCCGCTGATCCGCCGATCCCCGGATACACTGTGGCAGGAGCATCCCGATGACAGACACTCCTGCCACCGTTCGTCCCGCGAGCGCGGTCCCGACAACTCCCGTCAAGGCGGGTACGGCGACGCGCATGCAGGTCCTCGTCGGCCCCGAACAGGGCGACACCACGTTCGCCCTGCGCCGCTTCATCATGGAGGAGGGCGGCGGCATGCCGCTCCACACCAACCGCGTCGAGCACCAGCAGTACGTGTTGCGCGGCCGCGCGCGCGTGCGCATTGGCGACACCGTGCACGACGTCGGTCCCGATCACACGTTGTTCATTCCCGCCGGTATCCCACACAGCTACGAAGTCGTCGAGGCGCCGTTCGAGTTCATCTGCGTCGTGCCCGACAAGCCCGATCAGACGACGATGGTCGAAGGCCGCTGATCCACCGATCGGCCGATCGCCCATCGGCCGATCTGCAGAAATCCCCGCTCGTGCCGAAACACCGATCATGCACGCGATCAGAAGCGCACGCGATCGGCGTCCGCAGCGCGAAATTCCTGGTGACTACTTACGTAGGCATGGTCCGCGCGCGGCGCGGCCGGGCGCATCGACGGGGCGATTTGACAAGCGGCGAGAAAACGTACTCGCGTTGTTTCGCATCGACCAGGAAGCACGCATGATTTTTCCTGCTCGCCCTTGACTTTTGTCGATTTTTGCACTTGACAGGCGAAAATTCTCATCCATAATCTACATCTTGTGTGACGGTGAAGTGCTCAGCCCACCTGTAGTGACCGGCTGAAGGGCCAGTCAGTGGTTGAGCACATCCCCGGGCCCAAGGAGGGAACGATGGCCAAGAAAGCAGCCAAGGCTGGCGCCAAGAAGAAGACGGCGAAGAAGGTCGCCAAGCCGGCCAAGACCGCCAAGAAGCGGTAGGTCTGACGTGACGGTCCGGCCGCGCGTCGCGCGCGCCGGCGTCACCGGAAGATCGGGGGCATCGGCGCCGGATTGAGCGTGCCAGGCGGCATCGACACATCCGCAGCGCGATGGGGACCCCGATGCACACACCCTGAAGGGGGGAGTGACAGATGGCGAAGAAGACTGCGAAGAAGAAGACCGCGGCGAAGAAGACGGCGACCAAGAAGCGCTAGGTCATTCACCGTCGGAGCCATGAAGGGGGCGGAGGACTCGCCCCCTTTCTTTTTGTACCGGGGGATCGCGGGTCGGCGGATTAGCGGATCGGGGGGGATCAGCGGATCAGCGGGTCGGAGCGGATCGCGGCCCGCCGCCAACTGATATCTGATGACTGACAACTGATAACTGATAACTGATAACTGATAACTGATAACTGATAACTGTCTTCACTCCCACGCCGTGCCGTCCCACACCCGCACGCGCTCGATCACGTCGCCCCGCACGAGCCGATCG
>JAHDVQ010000030.1:23946-32913 GCA_023384595.1 Vicinamibacteraceae bacterium
CGTGCCGTCCCACACCCGCACGCGCTCGATCACGTCGCCCCGCACGAGCCGATCGACCACGTCCATCCCCGCCACCACCCGACCGAAGACCGTGTAGCGGCCGTCGAGATGCGGCTGCGGTCCGTGCGTGATGAACCACTGGCTGCCGCCCGTGTCCGGACCGGCCAGCGCCATCCCCACCGTGCCGCGCAGGTAGGGCCGCGTGTTGATCTCGTCGCGGATCGTGTAGCCCGGCCCGCCGCTTCCGTCGCCGCGGTTGTCGCCGGCCTGCACCACGAAGTTCGGCACCACCCGGTGGACGGCCATGCCGTCGAAGAACCCCGCGCGCGCGAGCCGCACGAAGTTCCGCACCGTGAGCGGCGCGTCGAGCACCGCGAGTTCGATCTCGATGGTGCCGCGGGCCGTCTCGACGTAGGCGTGCGGCGAGTAGGCCGGCGCGACGATGGCGGGATCGGCGTAGTCGTCGCGCGAGAGCGAGGTCGGCGCCGGCCGTGCGCTCGACGCGTCGAGCGGCGGGGTCAGCGCCGCCGCCATGGCCGCCGCGCGCCGCCGCACCGCCCAGTCGCCGTCGGCGAGCGCCTGCTCGACGAGGGGCCGCGCACGCTCGGGCGCCACGGCCACGAGCGCCTCCAGCGCCGAGATGCGCGCCTCGTAGTCGTCGTCGCTCGATCCCCGCGACCACGCCGCGGCGAGCGCCTCGGCCGCCGCCGCGCTCTTGCGGCGTCCGAGCTCGGCGGCCGCCGCGCTCCGGACGGTGATCGACGCGTGGCCGAGCGCCTCGATGAGCCGCGCCTCGATGCCCGGCGCGTCGAGCTTCGACAGCGAGTCGAGCGCCGCGGCCTTCACGCGCGGATCCTCGTCGTCAACGAGCAGCGACAGCCGGGGCGATGCGAGATCGAGCGGCAGGCTCGCGAGCGCACCGGCGAGATCGCGCCGCACCGACCACGCGCCGTCGGCGTCGAGCCCGGACAGCACGGGCACGAACCCTTCGGGGTCGATGCGCGCCGCGGCCCGCATCGCCGCGCCGCGCACGACGGGCGAAGGATGCACGAGGTGATCGAGCACCACGTCGAGCGCGTCCTGCGCGCGGAGCGCGGCGAGGGCGTCGAGCGTCTCGAGCCGCAGGTTCACGTCGAGCCCGCGATCGAGGAGCAGCTTCTCGAGCCGCTCGGCGGCGCGCACGTCGCCAATCTGGCCGAGCGACCTGATAGCCTGCGCGACATGGCGAACCGGCCTCGACGCGGGATCGACGAAGGAGAGCAGCGTGTCGACCGAGGCCGTGTCTTTCAGCGCCCCCACGCCCCGCAGCGCGAATGCCACGCCCTCGACGCCGGGCTGCGTCAGCCACCAGCGCAGCGCCGGCAACGCCTCGGCGCGCTCCATCCGCCCGAGCGCGTAGACGACCGGCCACCAACGCACGCGCGGCATGCCGTTGGCGTCGAGGACCGCCGCGCCGAAGGGATCCCACGCCTTGAGCCGCGTGAGCGCGTAGACGCCGAGGCGGAAGGCCTCGGCCTCGGGCGCCACGGGCATCGAGAGATCGTCGGGCGCCATCCCCTGCACGGCAGGCGAGGCCGCATGGCGCGCGACCATCGTGCCGATGGCTTCCGCCGCATCGCGCGCGTCGAGCAGCCCGAGCGCCTCGGCCGCGCGCCCCTGTACGGCAAGCGCCGGATCGTCGATCGCGGCCCGCAGCGCCGGCACCGCCGACGCGTCGCCGAGGATGCCGAGCGCGAAGGCCGCCATCTCGCGCACCTCGGCATCGGCGTCGCCGGCCAGCGCGCGCGCCAGGGGATCGACTCCCTCCGCGAGGCCGACGCGCCCGATGGCCAGCGCGGCGCGCCGGCGCACGCGGCCTTCGAGATCGCCGAGCATCACGACGAGATCCGGCGGCGCCGGCGGCAGCACGATCGGTCCACGCCGGCGTCCCTTCGTCGCCACGGGCGCCGGGGCGGGCGGCGCGGGCTCGCGCAGCACGCGCGCGTCCTCGAGCCGGATGATGTCGGCGAGCTTCTGCTCCCACGTGGGCGCGGGCGGCGCGGGCGGCGGCGCCGTCGCGCAGGCGGCGGCCAGCAGTGCGGCGAGCAGCGCGGCCAGCGGCAGCGTGCAGACCGCGAACCCCCGCGCACGGCCGAGCGCACGGCCCGCGAGCGCAGGGGGGGCGGGCGCCTTCCGCCACAGGCGGCGTCCGCGAGTCGCGGAGGGAGGACAGAACGGAGGCAGAACAGGCATGGCAGATCGCTTCATGGCGGGCGGCCGGATGGTAACACGCGCGACGGGCGGCGCTTGCCGCCCCGTTCGGCCCGTCGCTATACTCGCCGCGTCTTGGAGTTCCGCCACCTCGCCATCGACGGGCCGCCTGGCGTCGGCAAGACGGCCCTCGCCGAGCGCCTCGCGACGCGGCTCGACGCCGCGCTCGTCCTCGACGACACCGAGAGCAACCCGTTTCTCGCCGACAGCTACGGCGGCCGCCCGGGGGCGGCCTTCCAGACGCAGCTCTTCTCGCTGCTCGCGCGCCACCGCCAGCAGGGCGCGCTCACGCAGGGAGACCTCTTCAGCCAGATTACCGTCAGCGACTACCTGTTCGACAAGGACAAGGTCTTCGCCTACCTGAACCTCGACGACAACGAGCTGTTCATCTACCAGCGCCTCTACGACCTGCTCGCGCGCGATGTGCCCTCGCCCGACCTCGTCGTCTTCCTCCAGGCGCCCGCCGACGTGCTCTCGGCGCGCCTCAAGCAGCGCCAGCGCCAGCAATCCGATCTCGTCGTGCCCGATCACCGGTACCTGGCCGAGGTGGTCGACGCCTTCAACCACTTCTTCTTCCACTACACGGCCACGCCGCTCCTCGTCGTCGAGAGCTCCGAGCTCGACGGCGCCTGGGAGGAGGCCGACGCCGACGAGTTGCTCCGGCAGGTCCACCAGATGCCGGGCGGGACGCAGTTCTACGTGCCGCGGCGCTGACGCGCCCATGCTAAGCTTCCGGGCATGGCCTGGTTCAAGCGCGAGCGCAAGCCCATGGCGCCCGTGCACGACAAGTCGGTGCGGGTGCCCGAGGGCCTCTGGGTGAAGTGCCCGGGCTGCCAGGAGATCCTCTACAACAAGGACCTCGTCGCCAACCTCCACGTCTGTCACCGGTGCGGGCACCACTTCCGCGTGAACGCCTCCGATCGTCTCCGCATGCTGTTCGACGGCGCGTGGGAGGAATTCGACCGCGACCTCGTCTCGACCGACCCCCTGGAGTTCGTGGACACCAAGCCGTATCGCGAGCGCCTGCAGGCGAGCCAGCAGGCGACGGGACAGCGCGATGCCGTCGTCGCGGCCATCGGCCCCATCGAGGGGATGTCGACCTCGGTGGCCGCCATGGAGTACGCCTTCATCGGCGGCTCGATGGGGGTCGTCGTCGGCGAGAAGATCACGCGTGCCATCGAGCGCGCCATCGAACGCCGCCTCCCCGTGATCATCGTCTCGGCCTCGGGCGGCGCACGCATGATGGAAGGCACGCTGTCGCTCATGCAGATGGCGAAGATCAGCGCCGCGCTCGCGCGCCTCGATCGCGCCGGGCTCCCCTTCGTCTCGGTGCTCACCGACCCGACGACGGGGGGCGTGACGGCGAGCTTCGCGATGCTCGGCGACGTCATTCTCGCGGAGCCGAAGGCGCTCATCGGATTTGCGGGCCCGCGCGTCATCGAGCAGACCATCCGGCAGAAGCTCCCCGAGGGCTTCCAGCGCAGCGAGTTCCTCCTCGAGCACGGGATGATCGACGCCATCGTCGATCGCCGCCGGCTCAAGGCGACCGTCGCGCGATTCCTCCGGTTCGCGCTGCCCTCGGCACCAGCCGAACCCGCCGGCGCCGGGGCGCCCGCGCGCGAGCCGGGCGCCGCCGCCGCGCCGTGAGGCCGCCAGCCCGCCCATGACGCCCCTCGAGCGCCTCTACGCGCGGGGCCAGTTCGCCATGAAGCTGGGGCTCGACAACACGCGCGCCCTGCTCGAGGCCCTCGACGACCCGCATCGTCCCTACAAGGTCGTGCACGTGGCGGGCACCAACGGCAAGGGGTCGGTCGCCGCCATGGTGGCGTCTGCCCTCTCGTCGGCCGGCCTCATCACGGGCCTCTACACCTCGCCCCATCTCACGCACATCGAGGAGCGCATCGCGATCGACGGCGAGCCCATCACGCCGCACGCGCTCCGGATGATCCTCGAATACGTGTTTCTCGAGGAGGAGAAGGCCGTCGCCGCGGGGCGGATGGCCGGGCCGGCCACCTTCTTCGAGCTCGTCACCGCCTCGGCCTTCGTGGCCTTCGCCACGGCGAAGCTGGATGTCGCCGTCGTCGAGGTGGGGATGGGCGGGCGCTTCGACGCCACCAATCTCGTCGAACCGGCCGTGACGGCCATCACGTCGATTGCGCTCGACCACACGGCGTATCTGGGCGACACCATCGAGGCCATCGCCGGCGAGAAGGCGGGCATCATGAAGGCGGGCGTGCCGTGCGTGGTCGGCGAGACCGCGGCCGAAGCGGTCCGCGTGTTCGAACGGCAGGCCGCGGACACGGGCGCGCGTCTGCACCTCGCGCTCGAGGAGTGCCGCTGGGAGGCGGCGATCGTCGACGGCGCCACGATGTTGACGCTGGCGACGCCGTCCCACGACTACGGCACGCTGCGGCTGGGACTGAACGGCCGCCATCAGGCGCGGAACGCCGTGGTCGCCGTGCGCGTGCTCGAGGAGGCCACCGCGGCAGGGCTCGAGGTGCCGGCGCCCGCAATCGTCGCGGGTCTCGCCGACGCCAGCTGGCCGGCCCGGCTCGAGGTGCTCCCGCTCGCCGACGGGCGCGAGGTCGTGCTGGATGCGGCGCACAACCCCGCGGGCGCCGTCACGCTCGCCGAGTGGCTCGCCGAGACGGGACGCCGCGAGGTGACGTTCGTGCTCGGCCTCATGCGCGACAAGGACGCCGCCGCCGTGGTCGACGCGCTCGCCGGCCTCGCCCGGCGCATCGTGTGCACGACGGCCGATCCCGCGCGGGGGCTCGACGCGTCGGCCCTCGCCGCGATCGTGCGCGAGCGCGCGCCGCAGGTCGTGACGGCGGCCATCGCCGCGCCGCAGGCGGCGCTTGCCGAGGCTCTGGAAGGCCACGGGGCGGTGTGCGTCGCGGGGTCCATCTACCTGGCGGGCGCGCTGCGGCCGGCCCTCCTGGCCCTCGCCGGCGCGGAACCCGAGGCGCCGACACTCCATTGAGGAAGCCTGACGATGCGACGTGTGTGCGTGATGTTGATGGTGCTGGCGCTGGCGGCGCCGGCGTGGGCCCAGCAGGGCATCCCCGGCTTTCGGGTCTCGCGGCAGTTCCAGCTCGAGCGCCTCGGCGAGAACCACTGGCGCGCCACCGGTGAAGTCGAGATGGAACAGGGCGACATGCGCTTCTCGGCCGACATCGCCGACTACTACACCGACACGGGCCTGCTCGTGGCGTCGGGCAATGTCGTGTTCGTCTCGGGGAAGAGCCGGATCGCGGCCGACAAGGTCGAGTTCAACACGAAGACGCGGACGGGCATCTTCTACACCGCGTGGGGCACCACCTCGCTGGGCGATCGCGTCGAGAAGAGCATGTTCGGCACGCAGGAGCCCGACGCCTACTTCTACGGCGAGAAGATCGAGAAGCTCGGGCCGCGGAAGTACCGGATCACGAAGGGCGCCTTCACGACCTGCGTCCAGCCCGAGCCGCGCTGGGAGATCGTGTCGAGCTCGGCGACCGTCACGCTCGAGAAGTACGCAATCCTGCGCAACTCCGTGCTCCGCGTGAAGGGCGTGCCGCTCTTCTACCTGCCGATCTTCTATTACCCCGTGCAGTCGGACGACCGCGCGACGGGCTTTCTCATTCCCGCGTACGGCTCCTCGACGGTGCGGGGACAGTCGATCAGCAACGCGTTCTTCTGGGCGGTGAACCGGAGCGTGGACGCGACGGTCTTCCACGACCTGTTCCTGCGCTCGGGGCAGGGGGCGGGCGGCGAGTTCCGCTACGTGGCCTCGGCGGCCTCGCAGGGGCAGGTCCGTGCCTACTGGCTGAACGAGAAGGAAGCCAGCTACGTGAACAACGGCGTGACGGTGAACACGCCGGCGCGGCGGTCGTACGAGATTCGTGCCGTGGCCAGCCAGGCCCTGCCGGCGCGGCTGCGGGCGCGCGCCAACGTCGACTACTTCTCGGACATCACGACCCAGCAGACCTACCAGGGGAACCTGTACGACGCCACGCGCGGACAGCGCGTCATCGGCGGCAACGTCGCGGGCAGCTGGGGCGCCAACTCGCTGAACGCGACGTTCAACCGGACGGAGTACTTCTACGGCGACCTGAACTCGTCGGTCTACGGCGCGACGCCCCGCGTGTCGTTCTCGCGGGCGCCGCGCACGCTGGGTCCGGTGCCCGTCTACTGGAGCGGCGGCGGCGAGTTCACACGGCAGACGCGCCTCGATCGCGCCGGCGACATCGAGGTCGACTCGGGCCTCGACCGCCTGGCGCTCGGCGGGCAGCTGCGGTTCCCGTTCACGAAGCTCCCCTACTTCACGGTCAACTCGTCGCTCGCCTACAGCCTGACGCGCTACTCGGAGAGCCTCGTCGCCGGGGTGCAGACCGAAGAGCCGCTCTGGCGGAAGTACTTCGACGTGCGCGCGAGCGCCGTCGGACCGGTGTTCACGCGCATCTTCGACACGCCCAACAACGGCTACGCGAGCAAGTTCAAGCACGTCATCGAGCCCAACGTGTCGTTCCAGCGCATCTCGTTCATCGAGAACTTCGACCAGATCGTGAAGCTGGACTCCTTCGACACCATCTACGGCGGCAGCTCGACGTGGCAGTACGGGCTCACCAACCGCGTGCTCGCCAAGCGGACGAGCAACAACCAGGCGCGCGAGCTGCTGAACGTCTCGGTGAGCCAGACCTACTACGCCGACCCGCGCGCGAGCCAGTTCGACGCGTCCTATTCGTCGAGTTACCTGATCCGGCCCCCGAGCAACTACTCGCCCGTGCTCGTGAACACCGTCGTCTCGCCCACCGAGCAGGTGAGCGCGAACCTCCGGCTCGAATACGACCACGAGGTGGACGAGATCTCGAGCCTGCGGCTGGCCGGGAGCTACGGCTGGAAGGACGCCGCGCTCATCACGTCGGGGTGGAGCCAGCGGCGGGTCACCGAGACGCGGAAGGACAACTACTGGAACGCCGGCGGGACCTTCAGGCTGCTCAACGGCCGCGTGGGCGGCGCGTTCGCCTTCGACTACGACTTCGCGCGCGATTACCTGATGCAGCAGCGCTACGTGGGCTACTACCACGCGCAGTGCTGCGGGTTCACCGTGGAGTTCCAGCGCTACAACTTCGCGCTCTTCGACCCGCGCTTCCCCGTGCCGAGCGACACGCGGTTCAACGTGTCGGTGACGCTCGCCGGCGTCGGCACTTTTTCGAACCTGCTCGGGGCGTTCACCGGCCAGGGCAGCAGCCGCAGCTACTGACCGTGCCGACCACACTCGTCACCGGCGCGGCGGGGTTCGTCGGCGGGCACCTGCTGGCGGCCCTCTCGCGCGACGCGTCGCAGCGCCTGGTCGCGTGGCACCGGCCTGGCGAGCCGCCCTCGTCGAAGGCGCCGGCGGCCGAGTGGCGCGCGGTGGAGCTGCTCGATGTGGACGCCGTGGCTCGCGCGCTCGCCGACGCGGCGCCCAACGAGATCTTCCACCTCGCCGGCTCGGCCCACGTCGGCCAGTCGTGGCAGGCGAGCGACACGACCCTCGAAGGCAACGTCCTCGTCACCCACCGGCTCTTCGACGCCATGCGGCAGGCCGGGCTGCGCCCCCGCGTGCTCGTGACCGCCTCCTCCACCGTCTACGCGCCGTCGGAGGCACCCCTCACCGAAGACGCACCGGTCCGCCCCGCGAACCCCTACGCGCTCAGCAAGCTCGCGCAGGAGCGGCTGGCGCTCAGGGCGGGCCGCGAGACGGGCTGCGGGGTGGTCGTCTGCCGCTCGTTCAATCACATCGGTCCCGGCCAGTCGCCGGGGTTCTTCGCCTCGTCGTTCGCGCGCCAGGTGGCGCGCATCGAGGCCGGCCTCGACGAGCCTCGCCTGCGGGTGGGCAATCTCGACGCGCGGCGCGATCTGACGGACGTGCGCGACACGGTGGCCGCCTACATCGCGCTCATGGCGCGCGGCGAGCCGGGTGCCGTCTACAACGTGTGCTCCGGCAGGGCGCATCGGGTGGGCGGGATCCTGGAGTGGTTCATTCGCGCCGCCTCGTGCCCGATTGCCGTCGAGACCGATCCGGCGCTGCTCCGCCCGAACGACGTCCCCGTCGTCGTCGGCAGCCACGAGCGGCTCACCGCGGCGACAGGATGGACGCCCTCCATCCCGCTCGAGACGACACTCCGCGACATCCTGGAGGACTGGAGACTCAGGGTCCGCGATGCTGGGCGCTAGGCGTTGGGCGGTGGGCGTTAGGCGTTGGGCGTTAGGCGTTGGGCGGTGGGCGGTGGGCGTGGGCGGTGGGCGTGGGCGGGCCGGCTGAAGCCGGCCCCTACGACGAGGCCGGACCGGACGCCGCCAACGTAGGGTCCGGCTTCAGCCGGACCGGGCGCCGCTTTTCTACCGCGCCCGCCCTTCCATGAGTGCCTGGATGCGCGCGTCCGTGGGCGGGTGCGTGCTGAAGAGGCCGAGCAGGCCACGCACCGAGAACGGCTTGACGATGAACATGTGCGCCGTCGCCGGGTTCGCGTCGAGCGGCACGCGCTTGGCGGCGGTCTCGATCTTCCGCAAGGCGCCCACGAGTCCGTAAGGACTGCCGACGATGCGCGCCGCGCCGGCATCGGCGGCGAACTCGCGCGACCGCGAGATGGCCGCCTGGATGAGCCCCGCCGCGATCGGCGCGAGCAGCATCGTGCCCAGCAGCGCCAGCGGGTTCGCCCCCTCGCGGTCGTCGCTCCGCATGCCGCCGAAGAG
>JAHDVQ010000271.1 GCA_023384595.1 Vicinamibacteraceae bacterium
TGACGGCGCCTGCGAGTGGCGCACGAGCTCGAAGTCGTGGAAGTTGCTCTGCACGACACGCCCACGATCCAGCGTGATCTCGGCCGACATCACGTGCGCCAGGCCGTCCACAATCGACCCCTCGACCTGGTTGCGCGCCCCGCTCGGGTTGATGATGTGACGGCCAACGTCGCCGGCCACCCACACCTTCTCCACCCTCACCCGCGTGCCCTCGGCCACGCGCACGCGCGCGACCTCGGCAAAGTAGCCGCGGTGGCTGTACTGGAACGCCACGCCCATCCCGACGCCGGGCTCGTTCGCGCGGCCCGATGACCATCCCGACATCTCGGCCACGCGCGCCACCACCGCGCGCATGCGCCGCGGATCGAACTGCAGCTTCGGCGCGGCCGGCCCGTTCTGGCCAGCAATGGCCGCGTCGAGCAGGTCGAGTCGGAACTTCACTGGGTCGGCGCCCGCAGCGAGCGCGACCTCGTCGAGGAAGGACTGGAACGCCCAGCAGAAGGCGTTGCTGCGCGGCGCGCGCAGCGCGTACGTCGGGACACCCGTCGGCATCAACGAGGCGTGGAATCCGAAGTGCGGCACGAACGCCGCCGGAAACTCGTCGGGCGAGATGTTGGCCGACGCCGCGAACCGCTCGCCCTCGCCGAAGCTCACGAAGTGGTTGCGCCAGGCGACCATGCGCCCTGCCCGGTCGACTCCCGCCTTCAGAAAGTGGAACCCGCCCGGGCGGTAGTGGTCGTGCCGCATGTCGTCTTCGCGCGTCCACAGCACCTTGACCGGCGGGCCGTTCACCTCGCGCGCGATCCACGCCGCCTCGAGCATGTAGTCGTTCGTGAGGCGCCTCCCGAACCCGCCGCCCGCGCGCAGCAGGTGCACGGTGATCTGCTCCGGCGCCAGGCCGAGCAGCTTCGACACCTGCGTGCGGCCCGCCTCCGGCGTCTGGCTCGGCGCCCACACTTCGAGCCGGCCGTCCTTGAACTGCGCCGTGCAGTTCTGCGGCTCCATCGGCGCGTGCGCGATGAACGGATATGCGTAGTGGGCCTCGACGACCTTCGCGGCCCCGGCCAGCGCCGCGTCCACGTCGCCGTCGGCGCGGAGCGTCAACGCCGGCGGCTTCGCGCCCAGCTCCTGCGCCGTCTTCGCGATCTCCTCGGAGCTCTCGGCGGCGGTGGCCCCTTCGTCCCACTCCACCTTCAACTTCTCGCGCGCCGACTTCGCCGTCCACCAGTGGTCGGCGACAATCGCGACGCCGCCGTGGAGCCCCGTCAACTCCTTCGTCCCCTCGACGACGAAGGCGCGACGGACGCCGGGCAGTGCGCGAATCTCGTCGAGGTTGGCGGAGCGCACACGCCCTGCGAACACCGGACACTTCTCGTACGCCGCCCAGAGCATCCCGGGCAACGTGAAGTCGATGCTGTAGATCGGCTGCCCGGTGACGATGCGCGGGTTGTCGACGCCGCCGGTGAAGGTCCCGATGATGCGGTACTCGGAGGGCGCCTTGAGTGTCACCGAATCCAGCGCGGGCACGGGTTGCGTGGTGAGCGCCGGCGCCAGCGCCCCGTAACCGAGGGTACGGTTCGACGCGGCGTGCCGCACCTCGCCGCGCGAGGCCGTGCACTCGGCCGCCGCAACGCCCCACTGCGCCGCCGCGGCCGCGATGAGCATCTGACGGCCGGCCGCCCCGACACGGCGCAGCGGATCCCAGTTCAGCGGTGTGGCGGTGCTTCCTCCCGCGAACTGGCGCCCGTACTTCGCTTCGTCGAGGCTCGCCTGTTCCACCGTCACCCTGCCCCAGTCGACGTCCAGTTCCTCCGCGATGAGCATCGGCAGCATCGTCTTCACGCCCTGGCCGACCTCCGGGTTCTTGGCCATGATGGTGACGCGCCCGTCGCTGGCGATGGTGATGAAGGCCTGCGGCGTGAGGTCGGGTCGCGGCGGCGGGCCTTGGGCCTGCGCCTCTGCGTCTGCCGGCGTCAGCGGGCCGTCGGTGTAGAGCGCCAGCATCACGCCACCGCCGGCGAGGGCGGAGACGCGCAGGAACGAGCGCCGGCTGATCTCGAGCGGGGCGACGGGAGCCATCACCGCACCTCCTCGTGTCCGGCGCGGCCGGCCGCGGCCGCCGACGGCGCGCGCGTGCCCATCGACCCGGCCTTCCTGATGGCGGCGCGAATCCGCAGGTAGGTGCCACAGCGGCACAGGTTTCCGTCCATCGCCTCGGCGATGTCCGCGTCGGTCGGCGACGGCTTCTGGTTCAACAGCGCCACGGCCGACATGATCTGGCCCGCCTGGCAGTAGCCGCACTGCGGGACGTCGATCTCCATCCAGGCCCGCTGCACGGGATGCGACCCGTCCGCCGGGAGGCCCTCGATGGTCGTGATGGCCTTCGCGCCAACGTCGCGCGCCGCGACGAGACACGAGCGGGCCGGTTCGCCATCGAGATGCACCGTGCACGCTCCGCACTGCCCTGCCCCGCAGCCGAACTTCGCGCCCTTCAGATCGAGGATGTCGCGCAGCACCCACAGCAGGGGCATGTCGTCGGGTGCCTCGACTGCCCGGCGCTTCCCGTTGACCGTCCATGTCGCCTTCATAAGGTGATTCCTTCGCTCGACCGCCGCGTTGTCGCGGAACGCTACCGGAGGTGCTCGTTCAGGTGGGCGAGCGTCCGCTCCCACGCCAGCTTCGCCGCGGCCTCGTCGTAGCGCGGCGTCGTGTCGTTGTTGAAGCCGTGCTGCGTGCCGGGATAGAGGTGCCGCTCGTACCGCACGCCGGCGGCCTTCAACGCGGCCTCGTAGTCGGGCCAGCTCGCGTTGATGCGCGGGTCGGTCTCGGCCGACTGGATGAGGAGCGCGGCCTTGATTTTCGGCACGTCCTCGAGGTTGGGCGCGCTGCCGTAGAACGCGACGCCGGCCGCGAGTTCAGGCACCCGCGTCGCCAGGAAGTTCACCATGCCGCCGCCGTAGCAGAAGCCGACCGCGCCGACCTTGCCGTTGGACTCGGGGCGCGCCTTCAGCCAGTGCACGGCCGCGATGAAGTCCTCGCGCGTCTTCGCCTGATCGAGCTTGGGAAAGATCTCGCGCGCCTTGTCCTCACTGCCCGGATAGCCCCCGAGCGGAAAGAGCGCGTCCGGCGCGAACGCCAGGAACCCGTGAGTGGCGAGCCGGCGCGTGATGTCCTCGATGTGGGGATTCAACCCGCGGTTCTCGTGGATGACCACCACGCTCGGGAGCTTCCCCGAGGCCTTGGCGGGCTTGGCCAGATAGCCGCGCGCCTTCCCGTACCCCTTCGGCGAGTCGTATTCGAGCGACTCCACCGTGATGCGCGCATCGTCGGGCCTCACGACCTGCGCCTCGAGGAACTTCGGGCTCAACTGGTCGAGCAGCATCGCCGCCGTGACGCCGCCCACCGCGAACTTCCCCGCCTTGTCCAGGAAGCCGCGGCGGTCGATGGCGCCGTGCACGTAGGCGTCGAAGAGCATGAGCAGTTCCTGGTCGAAGTCGTGGGCGGTCTTGCGTTCCATGCGTGGTCTCCTGCTGTCACGG
>JAHDVQ010000272.1 GCA_023384595.1 Vicinamibacteraceae bacterium
GAGGTAATCGACCTTCCCCACCTTCGTGAGGGGCAGCGCCTCGACGAACTCCACCTCGCGCGGACACGACCACTTGATGAGGTGCTCGCGGCAGTGCGCGATGATGGCCGCCTCGAGCGCAGGTCCGGCCTCGCTGGCCTCGCGCGGCACGACGCAGGCCTTGACGCGTTCGCCCTGCGAGGCGTCGGGCACGCCGATGACGCAGACATCGCCGACCGCCGCGTGTTGCCGGATCACCGCCTCGACCTGCGCGGGATAGACGTTGAACCCCGACGACTTCACCAGCCGCTTCATGCGCACGGAGAAGTACGTGAAGCCGTCCTCGTCCATCCGTCCGAGGTCGCCCGTGTGCAGCCACGTCTCGCCGTCGGCGTGCACGCGCAGGGTGTCGGCCGTGGCCTGCGGGTCGTCGAGGTAGCCGATCATGACGGCGGGACCCGACACGCAGATCTCCCCCTCTTCTCCACGCGGCACGTCCTCGGTCGTCCCCGGCTTGACGATCTTCGCGCGCATGTCCGGGAACGGGATGCCGACCGATCCCTCGCGATACTCGGTGAGCGGCGTGGCCATGATGGCCGAGACCGCCTCGGTGAGCCCGTAGCCCTCGAGCAGCCGCACCGCGCCGCCGGCGTTGGCCACCATCGCTTCGAAGCGTTCCTTCACCGCGCGCGGCAGCGTATCGGCGCCGCTGAAGCACACCGTCAGGCAGGACAGATCGGCGCGGGCGACCGAGGGGTCCTTCGTGAGGGCATCGAACACCGTCGGCACGCCCACGAGCACGTTGGGTCTGTCCGTACGTAAGGCCTTCGCGACATTCTCGGCGCTGAACTGCGGCACGAGGATCGACCGGGCGCCCGCCATGAACGCCGCGTTCACGCAGACGGCCAGGCCGAAGCCGTGGAAGATCGGCAGGATGGCCAGAATGGCGTCGCCCTCGCGCAATCCGCCCCACGCGGCCGCCTGACGTCCCTCGGCGATGAAGTTGCGGTTCGACAGCACGATGCCCTTCGGCTCTCCGGTGGTGCCGCCGGAGAAGAGGATGGCCGCCGCGTCGATGGTCGTTCCCACGGGAGGCGCCACGGCGGGCGTCGCCGCGGCGAGCAGGGCCGACCACGAGCGCACGCGCGCATCGCGCGGCACGCGCGCGATCTTCCTTCCCTTCGTCGCCCAGAAGCCAAGCCGCTTCAGCGGCGACAGGTACTCCGGGATGCGCGCGACGATGACGGTCTCGAGCGGCGTGGCCGGGGTGGCCGCCGCGAGCGTGCCGTAGAAGGCATCGAGCACCAGGGCCATGCGCGCGCCCGTAGCGTTCAGGTACTGGGTGATCTCCTTCGCCGTCGAGAGCGGGTGGACGAGCGCCGGCAGCGCCCCGAGCCGGTTGGCCGCGTAGAAGGCGATGATGCCCTGTGGCGTCGTCGGCATCGAGATGAGCAGGCGCTCGCCGGCACGGAGCCCCTCGCCGGCCAGCGCCCCCGCGCAGCGGTCGACCGCGTCCAGGAACTCGGCGTAGGTCGCCCGCGTGCCCAGGAAGCTCCACGCCACCGCCTGGGGTACGCGCCCGGCTGTGGCGGCCAGCGCCTCGTAGAGCGTGAGCGCCGGATACTCGATGGTGGCCGGCACGTGTCCATAGAAGCGCAGCCAGGGACGGAACCCGGTCATGACGCCACTCCTTCCCACTCGCCGACCGCGCTCCGCACCGCCGCGCCATCGCGGCGCCCCGACACGCCCGTGGCCTACGCAGGATCGGGGCGCGTCGAAGGCGCCTCCACACACTCAGGCTCGCGGCATTATACGCAGGTGTCGACGTCTTCCTCGTCGGCGTCTGCTTCCTCGGCCCACAACTGTCGGCGGCGCCGGCGGCGGTACACGCGCACCGCGAAGGCCACGAAGGCCAGCCCCAGAATCCAGCCCCACACCGCGACCGGACTGACGAGCGCCGGCAGCCAGTGCCGCCAGCCGCGGTAGGCGCTCCACGCGCGCGCGGCGGCTTCATCGACGGTGTCACCCGTCTCGATCCAGAACGCACGGTCGAACCCGGTCCCGCGCGCCACGCGCCGGGCAATGGCCCCGGGCACGGCACGCCCGTGCCTCCGCCTGACATCGTCCACCAGCGCGGCAGCCAACATGTAGGCGGTGGCCGTTTCCGGCTGCGATCCCGACGCGAACAAGCGATCGACATCGTCGACGAGCGGGCCGCGGGCCGTGGCGAGCAACAGCCGGAGCTGGCTGCCCAAGCCCCACCCCGATTCGACCGAGACGGCCACCCCTTCGTGAAACCAGCGTGGCAGCGAGCCGCCCTCCGCCGCCCTCTCGAGCGCCAGGTGCGCGACCTCGTGCAGCACGACGCCCTCGAGCGACTCGTAGGGATATGCCGAGATGCGCGACGGGTAGATGACGATGCGGTCGGTGCCGAAGGCCTGCGCGACGACCCACCTGGGCGTCTGCGCGGCACGACGCTCGTCCTCGGCGATGAGCGTGACGTGGACGGCGGGCGGCAGGTCGAGTCCCGCCATCGCCAGCGCACGAGCCATGGCCTCGGGATTCATGGCCTCGATGCGCGCGGCGAGCGGCGCGAGCGCGGGTGGCGCATCGATGCCGACGTCGAGCGGCTGGCTCATCGCACTCGAGGCGCCGGCGGTCATCAGCACGAGCGCGGCCAGGATCGCCCTGGCGCGTGAGCGTCGTGTCACACCCCAGGGTATCGCGACCGCTCGTACGCCGGTTGCCGGGCGCCGGATCGCCGGAAACGGCACCGCCTTTGCTCCTGTTCAGGGCTGGGAAGTCTGAACAGGAGGACACTGATGAGGCAGTTACTGAAGTCACTGCCGCTGGCGGCACTGCTGGCGGTTGGGAGTCTGGGTGTCGCGTGCTCGAACGCATCGACGAGCGCGCCCGACTACGAGGCGCGGCTCGATTCTCAACTCGAGGCCGCCAATCTGGGCGATGTCGACGTGCACTGGAGCAACGACCAGCGCGAACTGCACCTCACGGGCGAGGTGAACAGTGAGGCCGACAAGGCCAGGGCTGAACAGATGGCTCAGCAGGTTGTCGGCACCGGCGGGCGCGTGGTCAACGAGATCAAGGTTGAAGGCCAGGACTACGGCGAAATCGACGATCGTATCGAAGGACAACTCAACCGTATGTTCGAGGACCGCACCGAGTGGGACTTCGACGGCATGGGCGTGAACTTCGATGCCGAACAGGGCGTGGTGACCATCACGGGCACCGTGGAATCCGACGCGACGAAGCAGCGGATCACCGAGCGGGCTCGGGCCGTCGAGGGCGTCAAGGACGTCGTGAACAACCTCGAGATCGACCCGAAGCGGAAGACGACGCGGTGAACCACCGCGAACACCATGGAGGGTGAAGATGGCTGACCTGTGGAACGACGAGGATCAGTACTGGCGCTCGAACTACAGCACCCGGCCCTACGCGACGGGGCAGGACTACGAGCGGCTCGCTCCGGGTTACCGCTATGGGTGGGAATCCGCCAGCCGTTATCGCGGCCGCAACTGGGATGACGTCGAGGC
>JAHDVQ010000031.1:0-6748 GCA_023384595.1 Vicinamibacteraceae bacterium
TAGTAGCCGCCCTGGCCGGGGTAGGCCGGGTAGCCGCGCCCGTAGCGGCCGCGCTCGTAGCCCTCGCGGTAGCCCACGGCAAATCCCTGGCGGAAGCTGTCGCGATACTGGTTGCGGTTCATGCGGCTGTTGCCGTAGCCGTCGTCGGCGCGGCGGTACTCGCTGTGCCGCTGGTAGTCGAAACGCTGCCCGCGCCGCGCATCGTCCTGGCCGCGGTTGAGGCCCGAACGGTAGCCGTTGTCGTAGGCCACCTGGTAGGAGCCGCTCGACTGGCCGGGGACCGACCACCGGGGCCGCGCGACCTGTGCGAAGGCCGGCGCGGCGATCAGGCTGGCGGCCAGCGTCGCCAGTGTCAGCTTCGTAAGTCGTCGCGTCATCTCGTCACCCTCCTGCCGGCCCGCCTCCACCCCGGTCCCGGCGCGGGCGCCCGGCTCTGCGGGCCCCTGCTTTCTCGAGTGAGCAAGGCGGGGGCCAGGCGGAGCCGAGTATGGCTCCCCGTATTTCGGCCAAAAAACGACATTTCAAGCCTGACTGGCCGCCCGCGATGTCCCTGACCGAGGACACTGCTGACCTGGAAGCGGCAACGAAAGCGGTCTGCCGGTTCTCCCAGCCGAATCCCCGGCCGAATCGTGTTGACAACCGAACGTTCGGTCGGTATCGTGCAGGCCGACACAACGAACGTTCGGTTTTGAGTCCGGCGTTCTCGTCAGGCGCCCGCCTCAATCGCGGCGGGCTCGGGTGGTCGTCGGGGTCGCCTCGTGGACGGGCGCCAACGCCGCCCCGGAGGAACATATGCGAAGCCGATTGTTTCCCTTCTCCGGCAGGCTCGGCCGTCGCGCCGCGCTCCTGCTCGCGCTCGTCGCGGGCCTCGTGCCCGGCTCCGTCTCCGCCCAGGTCGCCGACGCGGTCGTCGAGGTCGCCGTCGTCGACGAGTCGGCCGGCGCGCTGCCAGGCGTGACGGTCACCATCGAGCGCCCCGAGACGGGGCTCTCGCGCACCGGCGTCACCGACGAGACCGGTACCCTTCGCGTGCCCGCGCTGCCGCCCGGCACCTACGTGGTCACGGTGGAGCTCCCGGGATTCGCCACGGTCAAGCAGGAAGGCCTGGTGCTGCGCGTCGGCCAGACGGCAAGGCTCGACATCACGATGAAGGTCGCGCAGCTCGCCGAGACGGTGACCGTCGTGGCCGAGCAGCCGCTGGTCGACGTCTACAAGACCGACTCCTCGACCAACATCGTGCCCGAGCAAATCGAAGCGCTGCCCGTCCAGGGCCGCGACTTCCAGAACCTGGCGTTCCTCGCCCCGGGCGTGCAGCGCGAGCGCGGCGGCTTCCGCTTCATTGGCGGCGGCCCCGTCATCGGCGCCGGCGGCAACGCGAGCCAGTCGACCATCCTCGTCGACGGGGTCGACTTCACCGATCCGACACTCGGCCTGGCGCGCGCGCGTTTCAGCCAGGACGCCATCAGCGAATTCCGCGTCATCTCGAACCGCTTCGACACCGAGATCGGCGGCTCGTCGGGCGGCGCGCTCTCGATCATCACCAAGTCGGGCACCAACGACGTGAAGGGCAGCGTCTTCGGCTTCCTTCGCGACGATGCGCTGCGCGCCAAGGGCAAGCTCGAGCTCCAGAAGAACGACTACTCGCGCCAGCAGTTCGGGTTCACGCTGGGCGGTCCGATCGTCAAGGACCAGACGCACTACTTCGCCTCGTTCGAGCAGATCAACGAGGACGCGATCACGCTCTTCCGGCCTGGCGGCTCGTATGCCTCGCTCGCCGACGACGTCGAACTGCCGCTCAACCAGTCGCTCCTCTACGGCGGCCTCGATCACCGGATCGACGACGCGCAGAGCCTGCGGCTGAAGTTCATGTACGAGCGCTACCGGCTCGACAATGCGCGCGTGGGCGGCGTGGCCGACCTCTCGTCGGGCACGGAGCTGAATCGCGACAACTGGAACCTGACGGGCACGCACGCGTGGACCGTCGGCAAGGCGCTCAACCAGTTGTCGGTGCAGGTCGGGCGGCGCAAGTTCGAGACCCCGACCAACTCGTCGGCGCTGGCCGAGTACTTCTCGTCGGGCAACACGCTCATCTCGGGCGCCAACATCGTCGGCGATCAGTTGAACCAGGGCGACATCTTCGAGCTGCGCGACACCTTCTTCGTCCGGCTCGGGAGCGGCCAGTGGGCGCAGGACGTGAAGGTCGGCGGCGCGTGGCAGCGCGTGAAGGACCGCTGGAACTTCCCGCTCTACCCGCAGGCCCTGATGTTCTACGCGAACGACACGCGGCTCATCCCGATCGTCTACGCCTACGGCACCGGCTCGGCCGACACGACGATCACGACGCACCTCATCTCGGGCTTCGCGCAGACGGAGATGAAGCCGATGCCCCGCCTCACGATCAACGCCGGGGTGCGCTACGACCTCGATACCGACGGCAACAATCCGGACTTCACGAGCCCGATGATGACCGACGCTCGAGGGCGCGACACGAACAACTTCCAGCCGCGGGCCGGTTTTTCGTGGGACGTGCTCGGCGACGGGCAGCACGTGGTGCGCGGCGGGGCGGGCCTCTTCACCGGGCGCTTCCTGCTCGTGCCGGCGCACACGGAGCTGCAGCAGAACGGCTTCACGGGGCGCATCCTGCAGCAGCGCATCAGCGGCATCCTGCTCGGGCTGCCGGCCGCGTTCTGGCTGAGCACGGCGAACCCGGCGGCGACCGGCATCGCGCTTCCCCGCGACGCCACCAAGCTCGACGACGAACTGGTGAATCCGTACGCGGTGCAGGCCACGCTCGGCTACACGCTGCGGCTCGGCGCCACCGGGCTCTTCGCCGACTTCGAGGGCATCTACGTGAAGGGCGAGGACGAGATGGTCGTGCGCGACGTCAACTACCGCGGAAACGCGACGGGCGGCCGCATCAATCCGGCCTGGAACCAGATCAACGCCTACACCAACGAGGGGCGCTCCGAGTACAAGGCGTTCGTGGCGAGCCTGAACGGCACGCTGCGCGGCGGGCACGTGGTCTCGGCCTCGTTCACGGTGGCCGACAAGAAGAACATCGGTGACGACTTCAGTCCCGCGCTCACCGACTACCCGAGCGATCCGGCCGACATCGAGGCCGAGTGGGGACGGTCGCGCGCCGACGAGCGGTACCGCTTCGTGGCGTCGGCCGTCATGCGGCTCCCCTACAACTTCACCGTGGCGCCCATCTTCGAGTACGGGTCGGGCCAGCCCTGGAACCGCCGCCTCGGCTACGATTTCAACGGCGACGGCAAGACGTCCGACCGGCTGCCGGGCATCGGCAAGTTCAGCGAGGACGGCCCGGACTTCAGCTCGGTCAACCTGCGCGTGACCTACAGGCTGCGGGCGACCGAGCGCGTGGGCGTCGACGTCATCGCCGAGGCGTTCAACCTGTTCAACCGCAAGAACTACGACGTGAACTCCATCGTGAACGGCGAGTACCTGAGCGGGCCGACGCTGGCGCTGCCCGGCAACCCGTACGTGCCGAACCCGCGCTACAAGGAGTACACCTCGACCCTGGCGCCGTTCGAGGCGCAGCTCGGCGTGCGCGTCGTGTTCTAGCCTTCGTCACATCCGCGCGGCGGGCGGGCCGGCAGGCCTGCCGCCGCCGCGCGCGAACGGGCCGCCGGCACGTCGGCCGCGGCCCCGAGGAGTGCGTCGTGATCAACACGGGACTGAAGGACAAGGTCGTCATCGTCACCGGCGCCTCGGCCGGGATCGGCCGCGCCACCGCGGTGCGGTTCGCGCAAGAGAGGTCGGTGGTGGCCGCGTGGGACGTCAACGACGCGGCCGGTGCCGACGTGGTGGCCGCGATCGACGCGGCCGGGGGACGCGGCGCGTTCTGGAAGGTGAACGTGGCCGACAAGACCGCCGTGGAGGCGGCCGTCGCCGAGGTCGTCGCCCGGTTCGGGCGCGTCGACGTCCTCGTGAACAATGCCGGGATCGTCCGCGACGCCCAGCTGGTCAAGTTCAAGGACGGCGCCGTCGCCGCGATCATGACCGACGAGCAGTTCGACGCGGTCATCGACGTGAACCTGAAGGGCGTCTTCTACTGCACGCGCGCCGTGGTGCCGGGCATGATCGCGCAGGGCGGCGGCGTGATCCTCAGTGCCTCGTCGGTCGTGGGCTTCAACGGCAACTTCGGACAGACCAACTACGCGGCGACCAAGGCCGGCGTCATCAACATGACGCGAACCTGGTCGCGCGAGCTGGGCAAGTACGGCATCCGCGTGAACGCCGTCGCCCCGGGCTTCGTCGGCACCGACATCGTGAAGTCGATGCCGGCGAAGGTGCTCGAGGGCATGGTGGCGCACACCCCCATCGGGCGGATGGGGGAGCCTGCGGACATCGCCAACGCCTACGTCTGGCTGGCCTCGGACCAGGCCAGCTTCGTGCACGGGACCACGCTCGCCGTCGACGGCGGTCTCGTCATCGGGACCTAACGCCATGCCACGCTACGCCAGGCTCGTGTCCACGGGCCGTTTCCTGCCCCCGATCGAGGTGTCGAACGACGACCTCCGTGCCCGCTTCGACGCGCGGATTCCGGAGTTCGTCGACAAGATGGAGGCCGCCTCGGGCATCCGGAAGCGCTGGTACGCGCCGGAGGACTTCGCCACCTCCGACGTGGCGCTTCCCGCGGCGCGGCAGGCCGTCGAGCGCGCCGGGCTCACACCAGACGACATCGACCTCATCGTGTTCGGCACCGATTCGCCCGACTACATCACGCCGGCCACGTCCGTGGTGCTGCAGGAGAAGCTGGGCGCCAAGCGTGCCGGCACCTTCGACGTCGGGTGCGCGTGCGCATCGTTCCCCACGGGGGTGGCCGCGGCGGCGGGCATCATCAGCACCAATCCCTCGATCCGGCACGTGCTCGTCATCGGCGCGTACCTGATGCACAAGCTGGCCGACCTCGACGACCCGACGTCGTACTTCTACGGCGACGGCGCGGGTGCCGCGGTCCTCGGGACGGGCGACACGCCCGGCTTTCTCGGCGCCTCGTTCCAGGCCGACGGGGCCTATGCGAAGCATTGGGGCATCTACGCGGGGGGGACGGCCGAACCGGCGACCGAGGAGAACGTGAAGGCCGGCCGGACCAGGGTGCGGCTCGTCGAGCGCTATCCCCCGGAGATCAATCACGAGGGGTGGCCGCGCCTCGTGCGCAAGCTCGCCGAGGAGCACGGATTCGCGGTCGGCGACATCGACTTCATCATCTTCACGCAGGTGCGCAAGGCGAGCATCGAGCTGGTGATGGAGGATCTCGGCCTGCCGCTCGAGCGGACCCACACCATCATGGAGGAGTGGGGCTACACGGGCTCGGCCTGCATCCCCATGGCGCTCGACGACGCGTTCGAGCGCGGGCTCGTCAGGCCCGGCCAGCTGCTGGTGCTGGTCGGCTCCGGCGTGGGCTACAACCAGGCGTCGGTCGCTCTGCGCGTCTGATGCGCGCAGGCTCCCCTGCGGGACCGGCGCGGCGCCGGTCCCGGCAACGCCCATGATGCACGGCGACATCCTCGGCGAACGTGCGCGGCTCTCGGCGGGCAAGCTGGCTCTCGTCGACGTCGAGAGCGGCCGGCGCTTCACTTACGGCGAGCTGAACCGTCGGGCCGTCGCCGCGGCGCGCGGCCTCACCACCTCGCTGGGGCTCGCGAAGGGCGACCGCTTCGGCGTCCTCTCGTCGAACCGGCCCGAGTTCCTCGATCTGTTCTTCGCCGCCGGCAAGTCCGGCGCCGTCATCGTGCCGCTCGGGACCAGGCTCACGCCGCACGAACTGTCGTACATCCTCGCCGACAGCGGCGTCGCCGCGCTGATCTACAGCGGCGAGTTCGCCGACACCGTGCGCGCGCTGGCCGCCGATCACCCCGCGATCCGATGGGTCGCGCTCGACGAGCCCGCCGGCGCGCATGCCGGGCACGGCCACCCCGAAGGCGCGCCGGCCGTGGCACCGTGGGCGGCGGCCGTGTCGGAGGCGGCCGACGCCGCGTGGCCGCCGGAGGGCTGGACCAGACCGGGGGGCGAGGACCTGTACGCGCTGCTCTACACGAGCGGCACCACGGGCCGGCCCAAGGGCGTGATGATCCCGCACCGCATGGTGGCGTGGAACGCCTACAACACCGTCGTAGGCTGGCAGCTGCGCGATGACGACGTCAGCTCCCTCTACACGCCCCTCTACCACGCGGGGGGCCTGGGTGTGTTCCTGACGCCGCTCGTGGCCATCGGGGGGACCATCGTCCTGCACCGCGCGTTCGATGCCGGGGAGGTGTGCCGCGCCATCGAGCGCGAGCGCTGCACGGTGGTCTTCGGCGTGCCGACGACGTGGAAGCTCCTGATGGAGGACGACGCCTTCGCGACGGCGGATCTGTCGTCGGTCAGGTGGGTCATCTCGGGGGGCGCGCCGCTTCCCGAGTACGTCGCCGAGGCCTACCAGCGTCGCGGGCTCGTCTTCAAGCAGGGCTACGGCCTGACCGAGGTCGGCGTGAACTGCTTCACCATGAGCGTCGCCGAGTCGCTCGAGAAGCGCGGCTCGATCGGCAAGCCGCTGCCCATGACCGAGGCGCGGCTCGTGGACGAGGCAGGCGGCGAGGTGCACGACGGCGAGGTCGGCGAGTTGTGCCTGCGTGGTCCGCACGTGTGCCGAGGGTACTGGAACCAGCCCGAGGCGACCGGCGCGGCGCTCGACGCCGACGGCTTCTTCCACACTGGCGATCTCGCCCGCCGCGACGCCGAGGGG
>JAHDVQ010000031.1:6848-18881 GCA_023384595.1 Vicinamibacteraceae bacterium
CGACGCCGACGGCTTCTTCCACACTGGCGATCTCGCCCGCCGCGACGCCGAGGGGGACTACTACATCGCCGGGCGCCGGAAGGACATG
This sequence comes from Vicinamibacteraceae bacterium, assembly GCA_023384595.1. GTDB lineage: Bacteria > Acidobacteriota > Vicinamibacteria > Vicinamibacterales > JAFNAJ01 > JAHDVQ01. The sequence continues at coordinate 6,937 of JAHDVQ010000031.1, forward strand.
TTCATCAGCGGCGGCGTCAACGTCTACCCGGCCGAGATCGAGGCCGAACTGCTCCAGCACCCATCGGTGGCCGATGCGGCAGTCGTCGGCGCGCCCGACGAGCAGTGGGGTGAGGTGGGTGTGGCTTTCGTCGTGCTGCGGCCCGGCCGGCACGTGCCCCCCGACACCCTGCGCGCGTTCCTCGAGGCGAGGCTGGCGCGCTACAAGCTGCCGCGTGCCTGGGCCTACGTCGACGCGTTGCCACGCACCGCCTACGGCAAGGTCCAGAAGCCGCTGCTCGAGGCCCGCTCGGCCGAGGTCCTCGCCAGCAGGGAGGCGGAATCGACATGAACGCGCCGCCGCTGGTTGCGCACGAGACGGAGGGCCGCGGTCCGGCGGTCGTGCTGCTGAACGGCGGCCTGATGAGCATCCGCGCCTGGGACAGTGTTGCGGCGCAGCTCTCGATGAACTGGCGCGTCGTGCGGCTGGACTTCCGCGGACAACTTCGCTCGCCGGGGCCCGCGCCGGCGACGCTGGCGGGACACGCGCGCGACGTCGTCCAGGTGCTCGACCACCTTGGCATCGAGCAGGCGCACCTGGTGGGCACTTCGTTTGGCGCGCTCGTCGCGCTCGTGGCCGGGGAGCAGTTCGGGAGCCGCGTCCGATCCATCGTCGCGATGACGGCGACCGATCGCGTCACACCCGGAATGTGGCAGGCCGTGGCGCCCATCCGTCAGGCCGCGCTCGACGCTGCAGGTGGAGGAGACGGACGCCGTGTGCTCGACCTGCTCATCCCGACCACCTTCTCTGAGGAGTACCGCAGCACGCAGGCCGGCGCGCTCCTGGCGCGCCGGGAGGTGGTCGGCTCGCTGCCAACGTCGTGGTATGAAGGGCTCGCGGAACTGCTGGCCGCACTCGAAGGGTTCGACGTGAGGCCCATCGCCCCGGCGATCTCCGTGCCAGTGCTGGTCGTCGGCGCAGAGCACGACTCGACGTTTCCGCTCGCGCACTCGCGCGAGCTGGCGTCGGCGCTGCCGAATGGACGGCTGCAGATTCTGCCCGGTGCCTCGCACGGCGTCGTCGTGGAGCAGCCGGGCCTCGTTGCCTCCGCCGTGGCGGAGTTTCTCGCGGACGTCGACGCCGGCCGTGCCGGCTGAGTGCTGCCGCCTTTGCACGTGAGGAGGGCTTGATGGCCGCTCGATCCGCACCAGCGTCCCGCCGCGGCGCCCGCGTCGTCCTCTGGCTGCTGCTCTTTGCCGCCGCGGCCATCGTGGCCCTGCTCGTCTACGCGTGGTGGCGCCCGCTCGATACGGTCGAACGCCTGGGTCGCGCCACGCTGCGCCTGCAAGGCTTCACCCGCGACGCGGCGCCCACGCCCTACGGCGAGATCGCGTACTTCGAAGCCGGGGAAGGGCCCCTGCTGCTGTTTCTCCACGGCGCCAACGATCAGGCGGGCGCGTGGGCCCGGCTGGCCCCCCGCTACAGGGATCGGTATCACGTCGTCGTCGCCGACCTCGCCGGCCACGGCGCCTCTGAGCCGCGCGAGGGTCCGCTCACGGCGGCCCATCTGGTCGAGGGCGTGGCGGCGGTCGTGTCGGCCGAGCGCGGTGACGGGCCGGCGGTCATCGTCGGCAACTCGCTCGGTGGATTCCTGGCACTCGTGCACGCCCGCCGCCATCCCGGAGAGGTGGACCACGTGGTGCTGGCCAACGGCGCCATCACGAGCGGCGACGGCTCCGAGGCGAGCGTGACGCTCCTGCCGTCGACGCGCGACGAGGCGCGCCGGGCGTTTGCCGCCATCACGAGCCCGGCCTCGGCCCCCATGCCCGCCTTCGTGCTCGACGATGTGGTACGGCGCGCGCCACGGAGTCCGCTGGCGCGCCTGGCTGCCGAGCCGGCCTCGGGACGTGAAGCCTACGTGCTCGACGACGCGCTCGAGGAACTGACCGTGCCGGTGTCGATGATCTGGGGTGCCGACGACCGGGTGCTCCCGCTCGCGTATGCCGAGCGGGCGCTGCGGCGGCTGCCGCGCGCGGCCCTGGCCCGAATCCCCAACTGCGGGCACGTGCCGCAGCGAGAGTGTGCCGACGCCTTCGCGGCCGAGCTCGACGCGGTGCTGGCGGCGCCGCCGCAGGGCCGCGCATCCGGCGCGCCAGACACGGAAGGGGCGAGATGAGCCAGGGACGTACGAACCAGGAGAAACGATCGGAGCGCAGCCGCGCGCAGATCCTGAAGGCCTCGCTGCAGCTGTTCTCGACGGTGGGGTACCACGGCACGTCCATGCGCGACATCGCCCGCGACGCGGGCGTGTCGACGGGGAACGTGTACCACCAGTTCGTCGACAAGGAGAGCATCTTCCGCGCCCTGCTCGACCGCTACTGGGAGGTTCTGGCGTCGGACGAGTACCCGCTGAACCGGGCGCTGGCGGCGGGGGCCTTCCCCAACGACCTCGAGGCGCTCGCCGTGGCGGCGCGCGAGAGCGTCGAGAAGTACCGCCGCTACGTCGCGCTCATCTACGTGGACGTCGTCGAGTTCGACGGCACGCACGTGCGGAAGTTCTACACGGACATGGCCAGCCGGTTCGAGCGGTTCCTCGAGACCCACCGCGAGCGACTCGACCTGAGCACGCTCCGAGACGGCGTGCAGCCGTTGGCCGCCGTGATGCTGGCGAGCCGGTTCTTCCTGCAGTACTTCACGGTGGAGATCCTCTTCGGGGTGCCGAATCACTTCGGCCGGGACACGGCGCGCGCCATGCACGACGTCGTGGAGATCCTGAAGTCGGGCATGCTGAAGGGGCCACAGGCGTAAGTTCACCGCCTGTCTGATTCGCTCTTTGGGCAGCCTTTTGTCCTCAGTAGGCGGGATTTTAATCGGTCTGTAATCCCGCTGTGGGCGGAAAACCCTGAAAACCTGGGGGCACGGATACTGCAGGGCTTCGGACGTCCCGCCACCCCCGGCGAGACATTCTGGCGCCGATTCCTCCCCCCGGCGACGCCTCCAGTTCCACCTTCACACGCTTCCTGGAGGATGCAGTGATCCGACGTCTTCTCTCACTTTCCGTCCTGGTGTTGTTCCTGGCGCCGTCGGTCGCGACCGCGGATTCGCTCGTGTTCAACGGCCAGCCGGAGAACCAGATCGACAAGTACGACTACTTCTACTCGATTACCGGCGGGAAGTTCCCCACCGGCAACGACCCGAACGGCGACAACGGCTCGGGCGGCGTCTTCCGCTACGTCAGCGACGACCCGTATTGGGGCCAACCCACGGGCACTTGGAAGAAGGACGACTGGTTCCCACAGAACGCGGGGCTGGCGCTGACGCTGCAATCGGGCGGCGCGACGGTCTACGACAACAACGGCATCGAGGACGGGACCTACGGGGACTACTACAACGCTCCCGCGCAGGGCACCGCCGATGCCGCCACGCCCGGGCTCTACACGGCCTACAACATGCGGAACAACTTCGACTGGGCGTACGCCTCGTACTTCAAGCTCGAGCAGGACACGACGTTCGACACGATCATCGGCTACTTCAACTGGGACGGGTACTACAACACGTTCGACCCCGACAATCCCTACCACCGGTACTACATGAACATCTGGTCGACGGTTGCCGGGCAGGACTGCACGCTCAACGGCGTCGGGTGCATGCCGGCCAACACCGGCATGTTCCAGGGTGACGTGTTCTCGACCGACCTCATGGGCGGCACCTTCACGTGGAGCTACACCGGTGTCGACCGCGTGTTCAACGACGGGCACACCGACCCGATCGGGCGGCTGGTGTTCACGCTCGACCAGCCGTTCACGCTGCCGGCGGGCGAGTACTTCTACAACAACGGGGCCGCCGTGCCGGAGCCCTTCACGCTGTCGCTGCTCGGGCTCGGCCTGCTCGGCGCCGGGCTTCGGGCGCGGCGTAAGCGCTGACAGCAAACGGGTACGGCGCTGAGAGTACAAGGGGCACGGCAGAGCCGTGCCCCTACTTCTTTCTCAGCGCGTCGATCATGCGCTGGCTCTCGATCTCGCCGGCCTGATCGTTGTCGCGCTCGCACAGGCGCCGCGCCTGCTCGTAGAGCCGCCGGGCCTCGGCCGCGGCGCCCCGCCGCTCGGCCAGGCGGCCTCGCTCGATGAGCACGCGTCCTCGCATCCACCCGCGCACCGCGGCCTGCTCCGCCAGATCGAGCAGTCGCGGAGCCTCCGCGTCGCGCCCCACGCTGATGCGCGCCTGGGCGCGCCGATAGTGCCATCGCGACGCCTCTCCCGGAATCTTCGGCCGGCCGTCGCGGCTCGTGCGTTCCCATCCCTCGTCGGCGAACCGCAGGGCGAGCGCGTGGCGGCCGGCGCGCATGGCCGTGGCCGCCGTCTCGAGCCAGAGCAGCCTGTTCCGTGGAAAGCGCTCGCGCAGCCACGCCAGTTCCGCGAGGGCGTCGTCGTACCGGCCCTCGCGGTTGTAGACCAGCACCAGCGCGAACCGCGCGTCGGCCTGCGCGTCGCTCTCGAAGCGGGACGCCTGGTGCAGATACGCGAGGGCGCGATCGCGATTGCCGCCGAAGCCGGCGAGATAGGCCAGCCATCGGACCGGCATCGACAGCGAGGCGACCACGTAGCGGTACATGCCGACGATGAGCCCGGCGTCGTGTCGGGAGGGGGCGATCCGGAGCAGCCGCTCGTGCGTGGTGTAGGCGCGCCGGGCGGCCCTGAACGCCGGGAAGATGCGGCCCTCTACCGTCGCGGTGTAGGAGGCGACGAGGCCCTCGGCGGCGCCGAGGTCGTAGAGCGCGCCGGGGTCGCGAGGGCTGGTCTCGAGCCGCGCGCGCGCGAGGGCCACCGCACGTTGGGCATCGCGCATGAACTCCTCGGCGAGGTCCTTCGGGGGCGGCGGCAGCTCGATCGTGTCGCTGCGCAGCTGCCCGATGTAATCCTCGGCCAGCACCGACCCGCGCCGGAAGAGGATCTCGAGCCACGCCGCGCTCGCCATGGCGCGCACGGTGGCGGGATCGTCGGGCGCGGCGGCCAGCGCCGCCTCGAGTCGCGCGCGCGTCTCCGGGTAATCGAGGTTGTAGGCGAACTCGAACGCCTCACCTCGGAGTGTGGAGGCGCGGCCGGCGTTCGAGGGCGTCTGTGCGCTCACCTCGGGCCTCGGCCAGCTCGCCGCGGGCCTCGGCCAGCCTCCCGCCCAGGCCAACCAGCCTCCCGCCAGCGCGAGCGCCAGCACCGCCAGCCGCCGCTCGTGCGTACGGATCATGGCGCGCGAAGGAGGCCGTCGGACGCGCGGGTCGCGTGCCTGGCCGCCTCGACGACGGTATTCGCGTGGATGACGACGATGTCGCCGACCTCGCTGGCGTACCCGCCGGCCATGACGACGGAGACCGGGAGGCCCGCCGTGCGGCACGCCGTGAAGACGAACGCGTCTCGCGCCCGCATGCCCTCGATCGTGAGCGCGAGCCGTCCGAACCGATCGCCGTGGTAGGCATCGGCGCCCGCGACGTAGAAGACGAAGTCTGGCCGGTGGCGATCGATCGCGGTCGCGAGCGCGGACCCGAGTGCTTCCAGGTACTCCTCGTCACCGGTGCCGTCGGGCAGCGCGACATCGAGGTCGCTCGTCTCCTTGCGGAACGGGAAGTTCTTCTCGCCGTGCAGCGAGCAGGTGAACACGGCGGGGTCGTCGCGGAAAATCGCGGCCGTGCCGTTGCCCTGGTGGACGTCGCAGTCGAAGACGAGCGGCCGCGTGACCCGGCCCTCGGCCATCAGCGCATGCGCCGCGACGGCCACGTCGTTGAAGACGCAGAAACCCTCGCCGCGATCGGCAAAGGCGTGATGGGTGCCTCCCGCCAGGTTGGCCGCCGTGCCCTCGTCGAGGGCCGCGCGCGACGCCGCCATGGTGCCGCCGACGGAGCGTCGCGAGCGCTCCACCATGCCCGGCGACCACGGAAACCCGATGCGCCGCTGCTCGCGTGATTCGAGGGTGCCCGCGCGCACGGCTTCGAGATACGCGCGCGTGTGGACCCTCGCGAGATCCTCCCAGCTCGCCGCCGCCGGCTCCTCGAAGCGGATCAGGTGTCCGTTGACGGCGACGAGCCGCTCACGGAGAAGGCGGTACTTCGCCATCGGAAACCGGTGGCCGTCGGGCAGCGGCAGCACGAAGTGATCACAGTAGAACGCACGCATCTCCGGCGTCCGGCGTCCGGCATCCGGCGTCCGGCGTCCGGAGGCCCAAGCCCAGGACAAGGCCCAGAGCCCGTAGCCCAGGGCCCAGGGCCTATTATGATCCATGCCTTGCCGGACCATCGACGCGCACGCCGAGGGCGGGCCTGTGCGCCTGCTCGTCGAGGGCGTGCCGCTGGTCGAGGGTGCCACGCTCGCCGAGCGTGCCGCGGAAACGGCCGCTGCCCTCGAGCCCCTCCGCCGCGCGCTCTGCCGCGAACCGCGCGGGCATCGCGATCTCGTCCTCGGCTGCCTGGCGGTCCCCGAGGTGCCGAGCGCGCACGCGGCGCTCCTGTTCTTCGGCCAGCAGGGTCTCGTGCCCTGGTGCGGCCACGGGCTCGTGGCCGCGCTCACCATTGCCGTCGAGCGGGGCCTGCTGATCGTCGGACGGGACGCGCGCGAGACGTTGTGGATCGAGTCGCTCGCGGGCGTGCGTCAGGTCATCCTCACCTCCGTCGCGTCGGGCACCGGTGGCGGCGGATCACGCCGTGTGTCGCTGGTAACCTACGATGCCGGGAGCGCGGACGTGCTGGAAGCCGGACGCGCGGTCGCGTGTGGCTCGCGGCGCGCCCGCGTCGATCTGGTGCGTTTGGACGGGCGCGTCTGGGCGGTGCTCGACGCCGAAGCGGCCGGACTACCCTTGAGCGACGGCGGGCGCGACCGTGCACGCGCCGGCGGCGTCGAGTGGATCGACGCGATCGACGCCAGCCTTGCCGCGACCGGCACCGGCGCCACGCTCGAGGCCGTCGTGCTGACTGGCCCGCCCGCGAACGAGGCGGCGCACCTGCGGACGCTCACGGTCTTCGGCGACGGGACCCTCGACGTGTCCCCCGGTGGAGGCGCCACCGTGGCCGTCACGAGCGTGCTCGCGGCGATGGGCGTGGTGGGCAGCGGCGACGCCGCGACCGTGGAGGGCCTGCTCGGCGGCCGGTTCGAGGGCCGCGTCCGCCGGATCGATGCCCGAGACGGACGCCCGGTGGTCGATGTCTCGGTATCGGGACGCGCCTGGATCACCGGCGAGCACACATGGCACTTCGCCGCCGGCGATCCCCTGCATGGTCTGGCGTAGCCGGCCACGCGCGCGAGCCGGCCCGGCCGCGCGGCGCGCCGCTACATCGCGCGCATCGCGTCGAATGTCGCCGCCGCGATCGCCCTGATGTCGCGCGGCGTGTGCGCCGCCGACAAGAACCACGCCTCGAACTGCGACGGCGGCAGGTAGACGCCTCTCTTGAGCATCTCCCGGAAGAACGCGCCGTAGCGGGCGGTGTCGGCGGAGGTCGCCGACTCGTAATCGCGGACCGGGCGGTCGGTGAAGAAGGGCGTCACCATCGAGCCCATCGCGTTCACCTGCAACGCCACCCCGGCCTCACGCGCCGCTCCGGCGAGCCCCTCGACCAGTTGCTGCGTGAGCCGCGCCAGGTCTCGATAGAGCCGCGCCGTCAGGTGCTCGAGCGACCACAGCCCCGCGGTCATCGCGAGCGGGTTGCCCGAGAGCGTGCCGGCCTGGTAGACCGGCCCGGCCGGGGCGACCATCTCCATGACGTCGCGACGCCCGCCGTAGGCCGCGCACGGCAGCCCTCCGCCGATGATCTTGCCCAAGCAGGTGAGGTCGGGCGTGACGTGCACCGCGCCCTGCACCCCGCCCGGGCCGACGCGGAACCCGGTCATCACCTCGTCGAAGACGAGGAGCGCCCCGTGTTTCGTGCAGAGGTCCCGAAGCCCCTGCAGAAAGCCCGGCTCGGGGAGCACGACGCCCATGTTGCCGGCGGCCGGCTCGACGATGACGGCGGCAATCTCGCCGGTGTGCCCGGCAAACAGCCGGTCGACCGACTCGAGGTCGTTGTAGCGCGCGACGAGCGTGAGCGCCGCGAGCGCATCCGGTACGCCAGGGCTCGTCGGCACGCCCAGCGTGAGGGCGCCGGAGCCGGCCTGCACGAGAAACCCGTCGGCGTGGCCGTGATAGCAGCCTTCGAACTTGACGATGCGGTCGCGGCGCGTGAAGGCTCGTGCCACGCGCGCGGCGCTCATGGTGGCTTCGGTGCCCGAGTTCACGAACCTCACGCGCTCGACGGCCGGCATCAGCCGGCGCACGCGCTCGCCGAGCTTCACCTCGAGCTCGATGGAGGCGCCGAAGCTCGTGCCCTCACGCGTGGCTGCCGCCAGCGCCTTCACCAGCCCGCGCGGCGCGTGCCCGTGAATGAGCGGACCCCACGACATGACGCAGTCGATGTACCGGTTGCCGTCGGCATCCTCGATGCGCGACCCGCGCGCGCGGCGCATGAAGAGCGGCGCGCCCCCCACCGCCCTGAACGCGCGCACGGGGCTGTCGACCCCGCCCGGCAGGATGGCCGAGGCCCGGTCGTAGAGCCGGGCCGATTTCGTGGTTCTCAGCGTCGGTGTCCGCGTCGCCATGTCGTCAGATCTTCCGCGCGGCCTCGCGCGCGTAGTAGGTGATGATGATGTCGGCGCCGGCGCGGGCAATCGACGTCAGGCACTCCATCATGGTGCGCTCCTCGTCGAGCCAGCCCAGGCGAGCCGCGGCCTTGATCATCGAGTACTCGCCGCTCACGTGATAGGCGGCCGTCGGGTAGCCGAACTCGCGCTTCACCCGGGAGATCACGTCCAGGTAGGGAAGCGCCGGCTTCACCATGACCATGTCGGCGCCCTCGTCGAGATCGAGCGCGACCTCGCGCAACGCCTCCAGGACGTTGGCCGGGTCCATCTGGTGCGTACGGCGGTCGCCGAAGGCCGGCGCCGAATCGGCCGCCTCCCTGAACGGGCCGTAGAACCCCGAACAGTACTTGGCCGCATACGACAGGATGGCCGTGTCGGTGAAGCCACGGGTGTCGAGGGCGTCGCGAATGGCGCCGATGCGCCCGTCCATCATGTCGGACGGGGCGACGATGTCGGCTCCGGCTTCGGCGTGCGACACCGCGGCCCTCACCAGGTGCTCGACCGTCTCGTCGTTGAGGATCCGCTCGCCGTCGAGCACGCCGCAGTGGCCGTGCGAGGTGTACTCGCACAGACAGACGTCGGTGATGACCACCAGCTCCGGCACCGCGCGCTTGATGGCCGCCACGGCCCGCTGCACCGGCGCCTGCGCGTCCCACGCCGCCGACCCGTCCGCGTCCTTGTGCGCGGGCAGGCCGAAGAGCAGCAGTCCCTTGATGCCCTCGCGCCACACCGCGTCGGCGTCCTTCACGACCTCGTCGACCGACAGGTTGAAGACGCCCGGCATCGCGCCGACCTCCTTGCGCACGCCCTCGCCCTCGCAGACGAAGAGCGGGTAGACGAACATCGACGGCGACAGCCGCGTCTCGCGGACGAGATCGCGGATGGCCGGCGTGCGCCGCAGGCGGCGGAGACGGGTGGCCAGCGGAAGGGCGGTCGTGGTGACGGACGGCATGACGTGCTCCTGCCGGCGGCGGCCTGGCGCCGCCGGCCGACGGCAGGAGCGCGCGACGCCGCCCCTGCGAATGAACCCGGGGACTTACGCCGGCACGCGCGGCCTGAAGTGCTCCACGATGGCCGCGACGAGCGCGGGCACCGTGTAGTCGCGCGGCATAATCGTCGTCTCGATCTGGAGCTGCTGCGCGGCCTCGGCCGTGACGGGTCCGATGCAGGCGACCACCGTCTGTCGCAGCAGATCGGCGGCCTGCTCCTCGCCGAGGGCCCTGGCGAAGTTGCGCACCGTCGAGGCGCTCGTGAACATCACGACGTCGATGGCGCCCTCGAGCAGCATCTTGTAGATATCGTGCTCGCCGTCGGCCGAGAGCGACTCGCGCAGCGTCCTGTAGGCCGCGATCTCGGTGACGTCGGCGCCCGCCTTGCGCAGCTCGTCGGCGAGCAGCTCGCGCGCGATGTCGGCGCGCGGCAGCAGCACCCTGGCGCCGGCGAGCGAGCCCGCCTGCGCGAGCGCGTCGAGCACCGCCTCGGCGCGGAACTCGACGGGCATCAGGTCCACCTTCAGCCCGTACCGCGCGAGCCGGTCGGCGGTCGCCGGGCCGATGGCGCACAGGCGCGGGCCCTTCAGGGCCCGCACGTCGTACGGGCTCGCGAACAGGCGCCGCATGAAGATCTCGACGCCGTTGGCGCTCGTGAAGACGATCCAGTCGAAGGTGCCGGCCTCGGCAATCGCCGCGTCGAGCGGGCCGAAATCGGCCGGGGGCGCAATGCGGATGCTGGGCGCCTCGATGGGCTGGGCGCCGAGATCCTCGAGCAGCTCGACGAGCTCGCCCGCCTGCTCGCGCGATCGCGTGACGAGCACGCGGCGTCCGAACAGCGGCCGGCTGTCGAACCACCGCAGGTAGCCGCGCAGCGCGACGACGCGGCCCACAACGAGCACCGCCGGCTCGGTGACGCTCTCGGCCTGCTCCGACGCGAGGGCGCCCAGCGTCGTCTCGATCGTCTGCTGCTGCGGGAGCGTGCCGTTCGTGATGACCGCGACCGTCTCGCCGGCCGGCCGGCCGTGCTCGAGGAGCACCGAGACGATGCCGGGCAGCTGGCGCGCGCCCGCATAACACACCAGCGTGCCGTCGAGGCGTGCAAGGGCGTCCCAGTCGACGCTGGGCGCGACGTGGCTGCCGTCTTCGTGCCCCCGGACGAACACCACCACGTCGCCGGCCCCCGGGTAGGTCACCGGCACGCCCGCATAGGCGGGCGAGGCCACCGGCGCCGTCACACCAGGCACCACCTCGAAGGGAATGCGGTGCTCGTGCAGGAAGATGGCTTCCTTGCCCCCGCTGTCGAAGACGAACGGGTCGCCCCACTTCAGACGGACGACGACGTGGCCCTCGCGCGCCTTCTCGGCGAGCAGCAGGTTGATGGCATCCTGCTCGAGCGGCTGCGGAGCGGCACGGCCCACGTCGATGCGCTCGGCGTCGGGCGGCGCGAGACGGAGCAGCCGCGGGTGCACCAGCGCATCGTGCACGACCACGTCGGCGCCCGCGAGGTAGCGCTGCCCCCGCACGCTGATGAGCGACGGATCGCCTGGGCCGGCGCCGACGATGTACACGGTGCCCGGAGTCATCACGTCACAAGTATAGGTCCGGTCCGGGCTCGCTCTCACCGCCCCCAGGCGAGCAGCTCGGCGGCGCCGCTCGCCAGCAGGTCGTCGGCGACCTTGCGGCCGAGCGCCGCAGCCGACGTCCTCGGTCCCCGGCTCATCGCACGCAGCAGCCTCGAGCCGTCGGGGGCCGCGACCACGGCGTGCAGCGTGAGCTGACCGCTCGCCGCGTCGGGGAGCGCCACGGCGCCGAGCGGCGCCTGACACCCGGCTTCGAGCGCGGCCACCAGCGCGCGTTCCGCCTCGAGGGCCTCGTGCGCGTGACGGTCGCCGATCGGCGCCAGCCAGGCCCGCACCCCGTCGTCGCCGCCACGGACCTCGACCGCGACGATGCCCTGGCCGGGTGCCGGCACGCAGGTGGTGAGGGGAAGGAGCGCCGAGATGCGCGAGGCGAATCCGAGGCGGCGCAGTCCCGCCGCGGCGAGCAGCGTCGCGTCGAACCGACGCTCGTCGATCCTCCGGAGCCGCGTGTCGAGGTTCCCGCGCACGGGCTCGAATCGCGCACCGGGGATGGCAGCCGCGAGCTGGGCGGCGCGCCTGATGCTGCTCGTGCCGAACACCGGGCCCGGCCCGAGCGCCTCGCGCACCTCGACGAATCGTGCCCGGAGCGCGTCGCCCGTGGGGCGGGCGTCGAGCCCCGGCATCTGGGCGAGCGGGTGATCCGAGGGCAGGACCAGCGCATCGTGCGGCCACTCGCGCGG
>JAHDVQ010000031.1:18981-32472 GCA_023384595.1 Vicinamibacteraceae bacterium
GGGCGAGCGGGTGATCCGAGGGCAGGACCAGCGCATCGTGCGGCCACTCGCGCGGGAGCACGGCGCCAATCCGGAGCCCCTCGGGCAGGACGGCAGGCATGTCCTTCGCGCTGTGCACGGCGAGATCGATGCGGCCTTCGAGCAGGGCCTCCTCGATTTCCTTGACGAAGAGGCCCTTGCCGCCCACCTCCGAGAGGTTGGCCTCCGAGAGCCTGTCGCCGCTGGTCTTGATGACGACGATCTCGGCCGCGGGACCGCCGGCCTCGGCGAGTCGCGCCGCCACGGCGCGTGCCTGCCACAATGCGAGCTGGCTGCCCCGGGTCCCGATCTTCACAGGTGTCATGCGGGCCTCGAGCGGCTCGACTCGAGGTCGCCCTCGGTCGGCTCAGGATGGGCGGCGCCGGCCGGCGCCTGCCCCTGGTGCTCGCGCGCCGGTGCCGCGGCGGCCACCGTTTCCGATGGCGGTGCCGCCGGACGCGCCACGCGGGCCGCCGGCGACGGATCGGCGAGCCCGAACAGCTGGCGCAGCGCCTCGGTGTAGGCGGCCGCCATCTGTTGCTCCGACACCGACTTCAGCTGCTCGGTCGGCACGATGAGCAGTTTCTCGACGATCAGCCGCGTGATCTCCTCGACGCGCTGCCGGGCTTCCGGCGTGAGGGTCGCGAGCTTCGGCTCGAGGCGCTCGAGTTCGGCGCGCCGGATGGCGTCGAATCGCTGTCTGAGCGCCACGACGGTGGGCACGGTCTCGCGCGAACGCAGCCACGCGAGGAACCGTCCGACCTCCTCGCCGACGATGTCTTCGGCGACGACGACCTGCTGAGCCCGCCGTGCGACGTTCTCGGCGACGATCGTCTGGAGGTCGTCGATGTTGTAGAGGAAGACCTGTTCGATGTCGCCCACCGCGGGTTCGACGTCGCGCGGCACCGCGATGTCGATGATGAAGATGGGGCTCTTGCGCTGGCCGAAGGCGCGCTCGACCCCGGCCCGTGTCACGACGGGGGTCGTCGATCCGGTCGCGGTGATGACGATGTCGGCCCTGGCAAGGAGGTCGGCGAGGGCCGTGTCCCAGGGGACGGCCTCGACCGTGCCGCCGCCCGACCTGAGCTCGGCGGCAAGGGCCTCGGCGTTGGCGAACGTGCGGCTCGCGATCGCGACATAGCCGGCCTCGGCGCCCATCAGATGCTGCGCCGTGATCTTCGACATCTCGCCTGCCCCGAGCAGCAGGATGTTCAGGCCCGCGAGCTTCCCGAAGATCTTCCGCGCGAGCGAGACGGCCGCGTAGCTCACCGACACGGCGCCCTCGCCAAGGCCCGTCTCGGTGCGGACCCGCTTGCCCACGGCGAAGGCGTGCGGAAAGAGCTTGTTCAGCGTGGCGCCGGTCGTCCCGGCGCTCGTCGCCTCGGCGAACGCGTCCTTCACCTGTCCCAGAATCTGGGGCTCGCCGACGATCAGCGAATCGAGGCCGGCGGCGACCCGAAACAGGTGCCGCACCGCCTCGGTGTCCGGCCGCACGTACAGATGCGGTTCGAGGCGGTCGAGCGGCAGCTGGTGGAACTCGCTCAGGAACGAGGCCACGTCGTGCCGGGCCGCCTCGCCGTCGGCGGCCAGCGTGTAGATCTCGGCGCGGTTGCACGTCGAGAGAATGACGGCCTCGCCGCCGCCCAGGCGCGCCTTCAGCCCGGCGAGCGCGCGCGGCAGGACGGCCGGCGTGAAGGCCACCCGCTCGCGCAGCTCCACGGGCGCCGTGTGATGGCTCACGCCGAGCAGGAGCAGCGCCATCGTCAGAAGTTGTGGCTCCGCGAGAAAAAGTACGCCACGGGAAGGAAGTTCAGGAGCACGACCGCGAACCCTGCCGCCGAGAGCCAGGCCGACCGGCGGCCGCTCCATCCCGGCGCACGGCGGACGTAGAGGTGGAACGAGTAGATCGCCCAGCAGAGAATCGTCGCGACCACCTTCGGATCGACGAACGACATCGCCTGCAGGCGGGCGTCCTCGGGCGCCACCTGGCGGGCCGTGCCGACCCAGTAGCCGCCCACGACGAGGCCGATGGTGAGGAAGACCCAGCCGATCTTCACGGCGCGCGCGTTCATCGCGTCGAGCACGTGCAGCGACGGCAGACGGTCGTAGAAGAACCCCAGGTGCTTGGCCTTGATCTCCTTGAAGAGCAGCACGTACGTGATGCCGAGCACGGCGGCGAGGGCGAACGCCGCGTAGGCCACCATCAGGGAACCGACGTGCACCGTGAACAGCGGGCTCTCGAGCACGCGTGGCCGGGCCGCCGGCGCGCCGGACGCGAAGGGCAGCCACTGCAGCGCCCCGCAGAGCGGCGCGATGAACACGCCCATGGCGCGCTCCTCGGTGGCGTATTCGGTGTAGAGATAGGTGATGCCGAGCAGCCACACGAAGGCCGAGACGGCGCCGCTCGTGCCGACCAGCGGCAGGTGGCCGACGGCCATGGTCTGCATGCCGATCATGAAGGTGTGCGCGAGCACGCCGACGGCCATGAGCGCCGTCGCGCGTCGGCCCGCCACGGACGAGCGCCGCACGAACGCGACAGCGTACGCGACGCCGGCCAGCAGGTAGAAGAGAATCGGCAGGGCGGTCATGAGCGCGGTGGACCTCCGGGGGGCGTCGACTGGCAGGTCGGTGTCGGGCGCGAACCCCGGAATCTGCAAGTTTAGCGCATCGCCCGACGCGCTCGCCAGCTCGTCGGCCCCGCCGCGTTCCCGTGCCGGCCGCGGCGCGCCCACGCGAGGCCGGGCCCGCGCGAGGCCGGCCGCGCGTTTGACGCACGGCCCCGCGGGATGCCAACGTAAGCCCGGGTTCCGCGCGAGCAGCGGCCGGCGTGGGCCGGCGGCGCGCCGGTTGGTGGAGTCGTCGTGAGCGAGTTCGACCAGGTTCCGGTCTTCGTGCTGTGTGGCGGCCAGGGCACGCGGATGGCCGAGGAGACCGAGTGGCGTCCGAAGCCGATGGTCCCCATCGGCGACAAGCCCGTCCTGTGGCACATCATGCGCTGGTACCGCCGCCACGGGTTCCGGCGGTTCGTGCTGTGCACCGGCTACAAGAGCGAGGCCATCAAGTCGTACTTCCTCAATTACGCCTCGCTGAACTCCGACTTCACCATCCGCCTCGCGACCAACGAGCTGACAGTGCACTCGGTCGATCACCAGGACGACTGGGAGGTGACGATTGCCCACACGGGCGAGACGGCCATGACGGGCGCGCGCATCGCCCGCGCCGCGGCGCGCTACCTCGGCGCGAGCGAGGACTTCGCCGTCACGTACGGCGACGGGCTCACCGATGCGGATCTCGTCGAAGAGTTCCGGTTCCACCGCGGCCACGGACGCGCCGGCACCGTGCTCGGCGTGCACCCCCCGTCGCGGTTCGGCGCCTTCGAGACGGCGGGCGACCGGGTGTCGACGTTCGTCGAGAAGCCGGAGTTCGGCGACAAGTGGGTGAACGGGGGCTACTTCTTCTTCCGGCGCCGCATGCTCGACTACCTCGAGGCCGACGAGGCCTGCGTGCTCGAACAGACGCCGCTCGCGCGCCTGGCCGCCGACGGCCAGCTGATGGTGCACCGGCACCACGGGTTCTGGCAGTGCATGGACACGCGGCGCGATCTCGACCTGCTGAACGGACTCTGGGCGCGCGGCGCCGCCCCGTGGAAGGCCTGACATGCGGGTGCTCGTGACCGGATCGCGGGGGTACGTTGGGTCGGAGCTCGTGGCGCTGCTCGCCGCGCGCGGCCACGACGTGACAGGGGTCGACCTGAACCTGTTCGCCGGCTGCGAATGCACGCCGCCGCCGCGTCCGCACCGCGAGATCGCCGCCGACTTCAGGAGCCTCACCGCCGGCGACCTGCGCGGCCACGACTGCGTCATGCACCTCGCGGGGCTCTCGAACGACCCGATGGGCGAACTCGACGCCGCGCTGACCGTCGCCGTCAACCGCGACGGCTCGGTGGCGCTCGCCGCGCGTGCGCGCGAGGCCGGCGTGCCGCGCTTCCTCTTCGCGAGCTCGTGCTCGGTCTACGGCACCGCCGCCGGCGAGGCGGCCGACGAGGACGCCCCGCTCCGGCCGCTCTCGACCTATGCGGTCTCGAAGCTCGAGGCCGAAGCCGGTATCGCGGCGCTCGCCTCGCCGCGGTTCTCGCCCGTGTTCCTGCGGTGCGCGACGGCCTACGGCTGGTCGCCCATGCTGCGCATCGATCTCGTCGTGAACAACCTCGTCTCGGCCGCGCTGGCCCTCGGCGAGGTGCGCGTGCTCAGCGACGGCTCGCCGTGGCGGCCGCTCCTGCACTGCCACGACATGGCCAGGGCCTTTGTCGCCTTCGCCGAGGCGCCGGAGGGCTGCGGGCACACCCTCGCCGTCAACATCGGCAGCGACGACGAGAACTATCGCGTGCGCGACGTTGCGCGCATCGTCCACGAGATCGTGCCGGGCGCGGCGGTGACCTTCGGCCAGGCCGCCGCGACCGATCCGCGCGACTACCGCGTCAGCTTCGCGAGGCTGCGATCGTTGCTGCCGGGGTTCGCGCTCCTGCAGACGGTGCGCACCGGGGCGGCCGACCTCCACGCGCGCCTCGTCGAGGCCGGCTTCAGCCGCGCCGACTTCGAAGGACCGCGCTTCGTGCGGCTGCGCACGCTGGCGGGACGGCTGGCGCAGCTCGAACAGAAGGCCGCCTCATGAGGTTCACGTCCACGGGCATCGAGGGCGCCTGGCTCGTCGATCTCGCGCCGATCGAGGACGACCGCGGCTCGTTCGCGCGGCTCTTCTGCCGGGCCTCGTTCGAGGCGCGGGGACTCGAGAGCGGCATCGCCCAGATCAACGACGCCGTCAGCGTCCGCCGTGGCACGCTGCGCGGGCTGCATTATCAGCTTCCGCCCGCCGCCGAGGCCAAGACGGTTCGCGTCATCCGGGGAAGTGTCTTCGACGTGGTGCTCGACCTGCGCCCGCGTTCGGCGACCTTCGGCAGGTGGGCCGGGGCCGAACTCGGCGCGGCCACCCGCCGGATGATGCACGTGCCGGCCGGGTGCGCGCACGGGCTCCTCACGCTCGAAGACGACTGCGAAGTGCTGTACCTCGCGAGCGCCGCCTACGCGCCCGAGCTCGAGCGGGGCATCCGCTGGGACGATCCGCGCTTTGCCATCGAGTGGCCGATGCGGCCGTCGGTGGTGTCGGCCAAGGATCGCGCGTGGCCCGACTTCGACGAAGCGTGGCACCTCAACGCGGCCCTGCGCGAGCTCCGATGCGGATCCTGATTACCGGCGCCAGCTCGTTCACCGGCTACTGGTTCGTGCGCGCGCTCGCCGAACGCGGCCACGAGGTGGTGGCGACGTTCCGCCGCGAACCGGGCGACTACGACGGCGTGCGCGCCGCGCGCGTGGCCGCGCTCGAGCGCCTCTGCCGCCGTGTCTGGCGCTGCGCGTTCGGGTCGGCCGAGTTCCTGAACCTGGTGCTCGCCGCGCGGCAGTGGGATTTGCTCTGCGTCCACGGCGCCGAGGCGTCCGGCTACCGCTCGCCCGCCTTCGACGCGGTCGGCGCGGCTGCGGCAAACACCACCAACGTGCGCGCGGTGCTCGCGGCGCTCGGCGAGACGGGCGTCAAGGCCGTGGCGGCGACGGGCAGCGTGTTCGAAGCCGACGAGGGTGAAGGCGACGAGCCGGTCGAGGCCGTGTCGCCCTACGGTCTGTCGAAGACCCTCACGTGGCAGATCCTGCGGTACTTCTGCACCGAGGCCCGTCTTCCGCTCGGCAAGTGGACCATTCCCAACCCGTTCGGGCCCTTCGAGGAGCCGCGGTTCACGACCTACCTCGCGCGCACCTGGCTCGCCGGCGGGGTGGCGTCGGTGCGGACGCCCGACTACGTGCGCGACAACGTGCCCGTCACGCTGCTCGCCCGCGCTTACGCGCGGTTCGCCGAAGAACTCGTCACGAGCCGGCTCGCCATCCGGCGGCACCCTTCGTACTACCGCGGGACGCAGGGCGAGTTCACCGAGCTGGTCGCCGCCGCCATGGAGCCGCGTCTCGGCGTGCCGTGCCGGCTGCGCGTCGAGCGGCAGCAGGAGTTCGGCGAGCCGCTCGTCCGGGTCAACACCGAGCGGCTCGACGGCGCCGCGCTCGGCTGGGACGAAGACCGCGCGTGGGACGAGCTCGCCGAGTGGTACCTGGAGCACGCGCGGTGACCGTCCCCCAGGTCGGCGTGGTCATCGTCACCCACAACGCGCGGCATCACCTCGAGCCGTGTCTCGCGCCGCTGGCCGCCTCACCGCTCCGGCCGCGCCTGCTCGTCGTGAACTCGTCGTCGTCGGACGGCACCGTGGAGCGCGCGCGGGAGCTTGGCGCCGAAACGCTCGTCGTTGCGCGGCGTGCGTTCAACCACGGCGTGACGCGCGAGCTCGCCCGCCGGCACCTGGCGACGCCCATCGTGGTGATGATGACGCCCGACGCCTATGCGACGGAGGCGGCCATGCTCGAGCGCCTCGTCGCGCCCATCGTCGGCGGCGAGGCGAGCGTGAGCTACGGCCGGCAACTGCCCCGCGAGGGCGCCGACGCCTTCGAGGCGTTCCCCCGCGAGTTCAACTACCCGGCCGAGAGCCAGAATCGCGGGATCGGGGACGTCGGCCGCCACGGCATCTTCACCTTCTTCTGCTCGAACAGCTGCGCGGCGTGGTCGAACGCGGCGCTGGACGAGATTGGCGGCTTCGAGCCCGTGCTGATCGCCGAGGACACCTTCGCCGTCTCGAAGCTCCTGTCCCGCGGGCACCGCATCGCGTACGTCGCCGACGCGGTCGTGCGCCACAGCCACGCGTACACGTGGCTCCAGGAGTTCCGGCTGCTGTTCGACACGGGACTGGTGCGGGCCACGCACCACGACCTGCTCGCGCGCCTGCCCGACGAGGGGCACGGGGTGAAGTTCGCGCGGGGCCTCCTCGCGCGCGTCGCACGCGAGCAACCCTGGCGCGTGCCGTACGCCATGGCGCGGATTGCGGGGATGTATCTCGGGTATCGTCTCGGACGGGTTGGAGCCCGGCTCCCGGTCGCGATGCAGCGCCGCCTGAGCAGCCAGGACTACTACTGGGACTCGGAGTTCGCGCCCGGCGCGGCGCAGAGCCACGCCGGGTCACGCTAGGCCGGAACTCACTTCAGGTCCGCTACGACTCGGGCGCGTAGTACCCCTGCTTGGTCCGGGCGAGCGCGTTCGGACGCAGCGCACGAACCACGATGCGCCGCCACGCGCCATCACGGCGCGCGTTCTTCGACGTGTAGCCCATCGTGTACTGGCTGGCCAGCTCCTCGGCGATCACCGTGTAGATCGCCGGCAGCTCCGCCGCCGAACCCGGGAAGAACGCCCGGCCTCCCGTCTCGCGCGCGAGCTGCCGCAGCACGAACTCGGCCTCCCGGAACCCGCGCGGCTGGAGCGGCTCCTTCGAACGTACCCCGATGGCGTAGATCGACGTCTCGCTCCGCTTGGCGAGCTCGAGGACCTCTTCGAAGGGCAGCAGGCTCGACGTGTCCTCGCCGTCCGACAACACCACGATGGCCTGACGCCGTACCTCGTCGAGCGAGGTCGCGCGCGTCTTCTTCAGCTCGTTGAGCGCGATGTAGACCGCGTTGAACAACGCCGTCGAGCCGTCGGGCGTCGTCGAGCGGATGGAGCGCTCGAGCGCGTTCACGTCGTTGGTGAACGTCTGCAGCACGGTCACGCGGCTGTCGAAGTCGACGACCATCGCGTTGTCCTCGGACCGCAGGCGCCGCGCGAAGCCAACGGCCGCCTCCTGCGCGGTCGCGATCTTGTCGTCCATGCTCGCGCTCGTATCGAGCAGGAGCGCCAGCGAGATGGGCGTGTGCGATCGCGTGAAGAACGTGATCTCCTGGCGGACGCCGTCCTCGAAGACCTCGAACTCGTCCCGCGTGAGGTCGGTGAGGAAGGCGTTGCCCGGATTGGTCACCGTGACGTTGAGCGAGACGACCTCGACGCCGGTGCGGAACACCTGCTGCTGCGCGAGGACGACGCCCCCGCCGGCGAGCGCCGCCGCCACGATCCAGGCCGCCGGCCTGCCGGTCGTTCTGTCCATCGCCGGGATCACGCGCCGGGTGCGGGCGCCGGCGCGGGCGGCGCCGGCGCGAGGGCGCCGCGCACCGTCAGTCCGGGCCGCGCCGCCTCGATGGTCGTCTTCTTCGGCGGGATGAGCGCGCCGGGCCTGGCGAAGGTCACCTTCTGCTGCGCGAGCAGCTCGTCGGCAATCTGCGTGAGCGTCTGGGGGATGGCCATGCCGCTCAAGACGTCGTGGCGTTCCCCGCCGTGCTCGCGCGTGCCGCTGTCGAGCACGATGGCGCGGTCCCGCTCCTCCTGGGTGAGGGGGCCGCGGCCGCTCGTGAGCACGACGGCGTGCATGGTCGCGCCGGCCTCGGCCAGCCGTTCGAGCGCCGACTGATAGGGCGTGTTGCTGAACTCGCGTCCTTCGAGCGTGACCACGACGATGACCGGGCGCGTGGCGCCGCGCTTCTTGAAGCCCTTGGCCACATCGTCGATGGCATCGATCAGGTAGGACCCGGCGTTGCTCTGGGAGAAGACCCGGCCGATGCCGCGCTCGAGCGCCGGCGCGGCGGTGGTCGCCTCGACGAGCAGCGTGGGCCGGTCGGCGAAGGTGACGAGCGAGATCTCGTGCTGGCCCGCAAGCTTCTTCACGAAGGCCGTCAGGCCGTCGCGGATGTTGGAGATCTGGCTCGAGGCGATGGCCGTGTTGTCGATGAGCACCGCCACCTGCATCGGGTCGGTGGCCGGCGTCACCCGCAGCACCTCGCGCTGCACGCCGTCCTCGCGGACGACCAGATCGGCAGGCGTCACCTGCTCGACGGGTTTCCCAGCGCTGTCGAGCACGCTGGCAAAGATCGTGCGTTCAGTGGTCTGTGCTGCCGCCTGGTGACGGAACCCCAGCACCAGGGCCAGTCCGAGCACAACGACGACGGGGACAGCTCGCCGACGAGGAGAGGGAAGGGTAGGCATGGTTGTCTGATCCGGGAAAGGCGGGCGCCTCAGGGTCGATTATAAGCGCCCCGCGCCGGCCGATCAACGGATCATGCTCGGAACTTATTGAGAGTCAGTGATTTGCAGTGATTGACTCGCTCGCCGGATTCTTTTGACGCTCTCGGCGGGCGCGTGCTATAACCGCGCCGGACGTCGGGCCGCACCCTGCGGCGCGGGGTCGACCCACCGGCGGCCGTCCTGGCGAAGAGAAGCGCGAGACATCATGCTCGAGGCCTACGTTCCCGTTCTCATCCTCCTCCTCGTGTCCATCGCGTTTGCCCTCGTGCTGCTGCTCGTGGCGTGGGCGGTGGCTCCGGAGAAGTTCAGCAAGGTCAAGCTGCAGCCCTACGAGTGCGGCATCGAGCCCGTCACCGACGCGCGCGACCGCTACAGCGTCCGCTACTACCTGGTCGCGATGCTGTTCGTCATCTTCGACGTGGAGACCGTCTTCCTCTACCCGTGGGCGGTCATCATGGACGACCTGCTGCTGTTCGGCCTCATCGAGATGCTGGTGTTCCTCGGCATCCTCATCATCGGCTATGCCTACGCGTGGAGGAAGGGCGCGCTCGAGTGGGCCTGAGGCCCGCCGCCCGCCTGGCGCCCCCTGCCACGGAGTCGTGACCCATGGATCAACCCGACGCCCCGAAACCGGCCGACCAGGCCGCGCCTGAGCCGCCCGCGGCCGCCAAGCCCGCCCCGGCCAAGCCGGCGGCCAAGCCCGCGCCGAAGGCCGAGAAGAAGGATCTCCCGCCGCAGGGCCCGCCCGACCCGCCGCCGCCCGACGATGTGGCGAAGCCCGAGTGGCTCGTGCGGTTCACCGAGACGTTTGGCGAGCGCGTGCTCGCCGTGAGCTACGCGTTCGGCGACTGGGCGGTCGTGGTCGCCGGCGACCGCTACGTGGAGTGCGCCGCCTGGCTGCGCGACACGCCCGGGGCGCGGTTCGACTTCCTGTCGGACCTCACGGCCGTCGACTGGCCGCCGCGGCCCGAGCGGTTCGACGTGGTGGCCTGCCTCTACTCGACCGTCCACCGGCACCGGGTGCGCCTGAAGACGCGGGTCGCCGACGGCGGGGCGGTGCCGACGCTCACCGGGCTCTGGCCCTCGGCCAACTGGCTCGAGCGCGAGGTCTTCGACATGTTCGGCATCCGCTTTGCGGGGCACCCGGATCTGCGGCGGCTGCTCATGCCCGAGGAATGGCAGGGACACCCGCAGCGCAAGGACTACCCGCTCGAAGGGCCCGGGGAATTGCTGCTCGAACGGCCCGAGGACTGGATCGAGATACGGAATGCGGCCGTGGAGGCCGAGTTCGAATAGGGCGGATGCCCCTGCCGGATTTCCGGCAGCGGCGGCCCTCAGGACCGCACAATGAGCACGCCTGGCTCTCAGTCACTGTTCGACACCGACGAGCTCGTCATCAACATGGGACCCCAGCACCCGAGCACGCACGGCGTGCTCCGCGTGGTGCTGAAGCTCGACGGTGAACGCGTGATCGACGCCGACGTGGTGATCGGGTACCTGCATCGAGGCGTCGAGAAGCTGTGCGAGAGCCGCGACTGGACGCAGATCGTGCTCATCACCGACCGCATGGACTACGTGGCGGCGGCGACCAACAACCTCGGCTACGTCGAGACGGTCGAGAAGATGATGGGCATCGAGGTGCCCCGCCGGGCCCGCTACATCCGGACGATTCTCTCGGAGCTGCAGCGGCTGGCGAGCCACCTCATCTGGTTGGGCACGCACGCGGCCGACATCGGCGCGCTCACGGTGTTCCTCTACTGCCTGCGCGAGCGGGAGTACATCCTCGATCTGTTCGAGGAGTTCTGCGGGGCGCGTCTCACCTACAACTCGATGCGCGTGGGCGGGCTGCCCGGCGACCTGCCGCCGGGATGGGACCGCAAGTGCCTGGAGCTGTGCGACATCGTCGACCAGAAGGTCCCCGAGTACGAGACGCTCCTCACGCAGAACCGCATCTGGCTGAACCGGACGAAGGGCATCGGGGTGATCACGGCCGAACAGGCCGTGGCGCTCGGCTTCAGCGGGCCGCCGCTGCGCGCCTCGGGCGTGCTGCGCGACATCCGCAAGGACGAACCCTACGCGGCCTACGAGGAGTTCGAGTTCGACATTCCGGTGGGCGAGGCCGGCGACACCTACGATCGCTACCTGGTGCGCCTCGAGGAGTTCCGCCAGTCGACCCGCATCATCCGGCAGGCGATCGAGGGGCTGCCCGAAGGGCCCATCATCGGGAAGGTGCCGCGTCTCATCAAGCCGCCGGCCGGCGAGACGTACCACGCCATCGAGTCGCCGAAGGGTGAGTTGGGCTACTTCATCGCGAGCGACGGCAAGTCGCTCTCGCCCTACCGCTTCCGGGTGCGCCCGCCGTCGCTGTGCAACCTGCAGGTGCTGCCGACGCTGGTGAGGGGCCACCTCGTGGCCGACGTGGTGGCGCTCATCGGCACCATCGACATCGTGCTCGGCGAGGTGGACCGCTGACGCGGCCGCCCCAGGAGCGAGAGAAACCGCCGTGGTCGATCTGATCGTCGTTCCCCTCCTCAAGATCGTGGTGCTCATCGTCGCCGTGCTGACGGCGGTGGCCTACATGGTGCTGCTCGAGCGCAAGGTGCAAGCGTGGGTGCAGGTGCGGCTGGGCCCCATGCGTGTCGGGCCGCACGGCGTGCTGCAGCCGGTGGCCGACGTGCTGAAGCTCCTCATCAAGGAGGACATCACGCCGTCGCGCGTCGACCGCTGGGTGTTCACACTCGCGCCGATCATCGTGCTCGTGTGCGCCTTCTGGGTGTTCGCGGTGATTCCGGTCGGGCCCACGGTGGAGCTCTTCGGCCGCGAGGTCTCGCTGCAGCTCACCGACCTGAACGTGGGGCTGCTCTACGTCGTGTCGATTGCCTCGCTCGGCATCTACGGGACGATCCTCGCGGGCTGGTCGTCGAACTCGAAGTACCCGCTGCTCGGCAGCCTCCGCGCCTCGGCGCAGCTCGTGAGCTACGAGGTGGCGGTGACGATGACGCTCGTCACGATCATCCTGCTCACCGGGTCGCTCAGCTTCAACCGGATCGTCGAAGTGCAGCGCGACATGGGCGTCTGGTTCGCGTTCCTGCAGCCGGTCGCCTTCTTCATCTACTTCGTGGGCGGGCTGGCCGAGACCAACCGGGCGCCGTTCGACCTGCCCGAGGCGGAGCAGGAGCTGGTGGCGGGCTTCCACACGGAGTACAGCGGCATCCGCTTCGCCCTGTTCTTCCTGGCCGAGTACACCAACATGATCGTCGTCTCGGCGGTGGCGGTGACGGTGTTCTTCGGCGGCTGGCTCGCGCCGTTCCCGAACGTCGGCTGGCTCTCGTGGCTCGGCTACATCCCGGGATGGATGTGGTTCGTCATCAAGGTGTTCGGCGTGCTCTACGCCTTCCTCTGGGTGCGCGCGACGTTCCCGCGCTACCGCTACGACCAGCTGATGCGGCTCGGGTGGAAGGTGCTCATCCCGCTGGCCATTGCCAACGTCATCGTGACGGCGGCGGTGAAGGTGTGGTGGCTCTCGTGACGGGCGCAAGGCGCGCCGGTCGCGGCGAGGTGATTCGTCATGGGTGAGGGTGTGGCCTTCTACCTGCTCGCCGCGCTGATTCTCGCGTGCGGCGTGGCGGTCGTCACGGTGCGCAGCGCCGTGCACAGCGTGATCTTCCTGGTGGCGAGCTTCCTGCTCGTCGCGATGCTCTACGTGCTGCTGCACGCGGAGTTCCTGGCGGTCATCCAGGTGCTCGTCTACGCGGGCGGCATCATGGTGCTCTATCTGTTCGTCGTGATGCTCGTGAACCTGAAGCGGGCGCCCGAGCAGCGCGTGGATCCGCGCCGGCGCGACCGCCTCGGGATCCTGGTGGGCGGCGCCGTGCTGGCCGAGCTGGTCGCCATCGGACTCTACGCCTTCATGCAGCCGCTGCCCGCCTCGCCGCCGGCCGAAACGGTCGCCGGCGCGAACAACATCGAGCGCGTCGGCTGGCTGCTCTACACCGACTTCCTCGTGCCGTTCGAGGTGGCGTCGGTGCTGCTGCTGGTGGCGCTCATCGGCGCCATCGTGCTGGCGAAGAGGGAACTCTGATGCTGCCCATCACCCCCGGCCACTACGTGGCGCTCTCGGCCGCGCTCTTCATCATCGGGGTCATCGGCGTCGTCGCCCGGCGCAACCTGATCATCGTCTTCATGTCGATCGAGCTGATGCTCAACGCGGTGAACATCAACCTCGTGGCCTTCTCGCACTTCTACGGCCAGACGCTGGGGCAGGTGTTCGCGATGTTCGTGGTGGTGGTGGCGGCCGCGGAAGCCGCGGTGGGCCTGGGCATCATCATCGCGTTCTACCGCAACAAGGAAACCGTCAACATCGACGAGATGAACCTGATGCGGTGGTGAGCCGAACGTCATGCGCTACCTGGTCCTGATTCCGCTCCTGCCGGCATTCGGCGC
>JAHDVQ010000273.1:0-1687 GCA_023384595.1 Vicinamibacteraceae bacterium
TGTCCCCCGGGAGAACCCACTGTGAGAAGACGTTTCGGCCTGGCCCTCGCGGCCCTCGGAGTTGCCTGCCTGGCGCCCACGGTGGCCTCAGCGCAGATCGATGCCCGCATGTTCCGGTATCCGGACGTGTCGGCCACCCACATTGCCTTCGTCTACGGCGGCGACATCTGGACGGTCCCCCGCGCTGGCGGGCTGGCCGTCAAGCTCAGCTCGCCGGCCGGCGAGGAGAGCTTCCCGCGATTCTCGCCCGACGGGTCGCGCCTGGCCTTCACGGCCAACTACGACGGCAACGACGATGTCTACGTCGTGCCGGCGATGGGCGGCGACCCGGTGCGCCTCACGCACCACCCCGGCGGTGATCGCGTCCAGGGCTGGCATCCCGACGGCCAGCGCGTGCTCTTCACCTCGAGCCGCGAGAGCGGCCGGCAGCGGTACAGCCAGTTCTACCTGGTTCCCGCGAAGGGCGGCCTCCCCGAGAAGATGGTCATCCCCTACGGCGAGTTCGGCGCCTTCTCGCCCGACGGCAAGCAGTTCGCCTACCTCGTCACCTCGCAGGACTTCCGCACGTGGAAGCGCTATCGCGGCGGCGACAACTCGCGCATCTGGCTCTTCGATCTGTCGGCGATGAAGGCCGAGCCGATGGTGCCCTCGCCGGCCAACAGCACCCAGCCGATGTTCCACGGCGACAAGGTCTACTTCTCGTCCGATCGCGGCCCGGAAGAGCGCATGAACCTCTGGGTCTGGGAGCGGAAGACCGGCAACACCCGCCAGATCACGAAGTTCACGACCGACGACATCACGTTTCCCGCCATCGGCCCGAACGACATCGTGTTCCAGGCGGGCGGCACGCTCTACCTGATGGACCTCGCGAGCGAGAAGGTGTCGCCCGTCAAGGTGCAGGTCGTGACCGACCAGGCCACGCTCAAGCCGCGCGTCGAGAAGGTGCAGTCGCTCATCATGAACGGCGGCATCTCGCCCACCGGGAAGCGCGCGTACTTCGAGGCGCGCGGTGACGTGTTCAGCGTGCCGGCCGAGCACGGCCCGGTCGTGAACCTCACGCGCTCGTCGGGCGTCGCCGAGCGGTACCCCGCGTGGTCGCCCGACGGGAAGACCCTCGCGTACTGGAGCGACCGCAGCGGCGAGTACGAGCTCACCGTGCGTCCCGCCGACGGGCTCGGCGCCGAGAAGACGCTGACGAAGATCGGGTCAGGCTTCCGCTACAACATCCACTGGTCGCCCGACAGCAAGCACGTCGCCTTCTTCGACGAGGGTGGACGGCTGTGGCGGGCCGATGTCACGACCGGCGCCCTCACGAAGGTGGCCGAGAGCCCGCTGTGGATGTCGCATGGTCCGCTGCAGGGCGCCTCGGTGAGCTGGTCGGCCGACTCGCGCTGGCTGGCGTTCGACCTGCCGACGAAGAACACGAACAACGCCGTCTACCTGCACGACACGACGACGAGGAAGACGACGCAGGTGACCTCGGCGTACTTCAACGACACGCGGCCGACGTTCGATCCCGAGGGCAAGTTCCTCTACTACCGCTCGAACCGCGAGTTCCGTCCCGTCTACGGCGACTTCGACAACTCGTGGACCTACC
Source organism: Vicinamibacteraceae bacterium (assembly GCA_023384595.1). Classification (GTDB taxonomy): domain Bacteria; phylum Acidobacteriota; class Vicinamibacteria; order Vicinamibacterales; family JAFNAJ01; genus JAHDVQ01. Next base: position 1,598 of record JAHDVQ010000273.1, read on the forward strand.
CGAACTCGATGCGGCTCATTGCCGTGCCGCTCCGGCGCGACGTGAAGTCGCCGCTCGCCGCGCGCAACGACATGGAGGGCGAGGCGAAGA
>JAHDVQ010000273.1:1787-3490 GCA_023384595.1 Vicinamibacteraceae bacterium
GCAGGCCGGCGCGAAGGCCGACGACAAGAAGGCCGACGAGAAGAAGGCCGGTGACGCGAAGGCCGGCGACAAGAAGCCGGCGCCCGTGGCCATCGACCTCGACGGCTTCGAGTCGCGCGCCATCGTGCTCCCGCCCAAGGCGGGCAGCTACCCCGCGCTTGCCGCGGCGAAGGGCAAGCTCGTGTACCGCCGCGGGCCGGCCGCCGGGTCGGGCGACGACAAGACGCCGATTGTCTACTACGACTTCGAGGCGCGTGAAGAGAAGACGGTGCTCGACGATGCCGACGGGTTCGACCTGTCGCACGACGGGAACAAGCTGCTCGTCGTGAACGAGCGGCGGTTCGCCATCATCGACCTCAAGCCGGCGCAGAAGTTCGAGAAGCCGCTGCGCGTGGCCGAGATGGAGGCGCCCGTCGATCCGCGCGCCGAGTGGAAGCAGATCTTCGCCGACGCCTATCGCTTCGAGCGCGACTACTTCTACGACCCGAACATGCACGGGGTCGACTGGAAGGCGCTGCGCGATCACTACGCGAAGCTGCTCGACGGCGCGGTGTCGCGCTACGACGTGAACTGGATTCTCGGCGAGTTCATCGGCGAGCTGAACGCGTCGCACACCTACCGGGGCGGCGGCGACCTCGAGCAGGCCGCCCAGCGCAACACCGGCATGCTCGGCGTCGACTGGGCCCTCGAGAACGGCGCCTACCGCATCAAGCGCATCGTCGGCGGCGGCGAGTGGGACAACGACGCGCGCGCGCCGCTCGCCGAGCCGGGTCTCGGCGTGAAGGAGGGCGATTACGTCCTGGCCGTGAACGGCATCCCCGTGGACACCTCGAAGGATCCGTGGGCGGCGTTCTCGGGCCTCGGCAACACGAGCGTCCAGCTCACCGTCAACGACAAGCCGACCACGGAGGGGGCGCGGCAGGTCGTGGTGCAGACCATCACGAACGAGAACGAGCTGCGCTTCCGCGACTGGATCGAGGAGCGGCGACGGTACGTGGACAAGGCCACCAACGGGCAGGTGGGCTACATCTACGTGCAGAGCACGGGCATCGACGCGCAGAACGAGCTGGTGCGCCAGTTCATGGCGCAGTGGCGGAAGCCCGGGCTCATCATCGACGAGCGCTTCAACTCGGGCGGACAGATTCCCGACCGGTTCATTGAGCTGCTCAACCGGCCGATGCTGTCGTACTGGGCCACGCGCCACGGCGAGCCGTCGAACTGGCCGCCGGTCGCGCACAAGGGCCCGAAGGTGATGCTCATCAACGGCTGGAGCGGATCGGGTGGCGACGCGTTCCCCTACTACTTCCGCGAGGCGAAGGTGGGGCCGCTCATCGGCAAGCGCACGTGGGGCGGGCTCATCGGCATCAGCGGCGCGCCGCCGCTCGTCGATGGCGGCAGCGTGACGGTGCCGACCTTCCGCATGTATGGCACCGACGGCACGTGGTTCCCCGAGGGCCACGGCGTGGAGCCCGACATCGAGGTCGAGGAGGATCCGTCGCAGCTGGCGAAGGGCGTGGATCCGCAGCTCGAGCGGGCCATCGAGGAAGTGATGAAGCAGCTGAAGACGCAGCCGGTGACGCATCCCGGGGCGCCGGCCTACGAGAAGCGCGTACCGACGCGGTAGGGGGAAATTGGGGTCGGGAGTATTTTCACTTTTTGCGATCAGGATCGCAGCGGCGGAAAATCCTGGGGTCGGGAGTTAT
>JAHDVQ010000274.1 GCA_023384595.1 Vicinamibacteraceae bacterium
CGCTGGTTCTACCTGATTCCCCGGACCGGCGAGCCGCGCGCGCTCGTGCACGCCATCGAACGCTGGAACCTGGACCACCTCCCGGGCGAGAAGATCGTCTACTCGCACCGCGACTCGCTCGCCGCCGGCCTCGAGCAGCTGCTCGGGGGCGCGCGGCAGGTCGCCATGGAATATGCGCCCGACGGCGGCAACCCCTACGTCTCGCGCGTCGACGGCGGCACGCTCGATCTCGTGCGCAAGGCCGGGGCGGAGGTCGTCTCGTCGGGCGATCTCATCCAGCGCTTCGAGGGCATCTGGAGCGAGGCCGCGCTCGAGACGCACCGCGAGGCGTCGGCGGCGCTCTACCGCATCAAGGACCGCACCTTCGCCGAGGCCGCGCGGCGGCTGCGCGACGGGCTGGCGACGACCGAGCTCGATCTCCAGCACCTCATGATGCAGTGGTTCGAGGAGGAAGGCCTCATCGCCGACTCGACGCCGAACGTCTCGGCGGCCGAGAACGCCGGCAACCCGCACTACCATCCGAGCCCGGCGAAGTACCGCCCGTTCAACAAGGGCGAGGTGCTGCTCATCGATCTCTGGGGCAAGCTGAAGACGCCGGGCGCCGTCTACGCCGACATCACCTGGATGGCCGTGGCCGGCCGCGAGGCCCCGCCGGAGGTCGCGCAGGCCTTCGAGGCCGCCATGCAGGCCCGCGACGCGGGCATCGCGCTCGTCAAGGAGCGCGTCGCGAAGGGCGAGGCCGTCCGCGGCTGGGAGGTCGATCGCGCCGCCCGCGGCGTGCTCGAGGCCGCCGGCTACAAGGACGAGATCTGGCACCGCACGGGACACAGCCTCGGCGAGGAGGTCCACGGCAACGGCGTGCACATGGACGACTACGAGACGCACGACGAGCGCCGGCTGCTCGTCGGCTCGTGCTTCACGATCGAGCCGGGTCTCTACACGAGCGAGTTCGGCGTCCGCACCGAGATCAACATGTACGTGACCGCCGGTGGCGCAGAGGTCACCGGACCGATACAGACGGGGCTCGTCCCGCTCGTCGACTGAGCGCGCCGGCCCCGCGGAGGAGAAGATGTCCACGCGCAAGACCACGCTGTTCTATGCCGTGCTGATTGCCGTCGCGTCGGTCGCCATCGGCATGGTGATCGCCTCGCGCCTCGACCTGTCGCCCTCGTCGACGGCGCAGACGCTGTCGATCGCGCCGGCGAACCCGGCGCCGATCACCGGCACCATCAACGCCGACACGTTCCGCACCATCGCGAAGAACGCGACGCCGGCCGTCGTCAACATCCAGACGGAGCAGCGGCAGCAGACGCAGGACCTCACGCAGTTCTTCGGCGGCGACGACATGTTCCGGCGGTTCTTCGGCGATCCCGAGCAGGGGCCGCGCCGGCCGCGCGAAGAGGTGATGGTGGGCGCGGGGACGGGGTTCATCATCGACAAGGCGGGGCTCATCCTCACCAACAACCACGTGGTGGAGGGCGCCACGCGCATCCGCGTGTCGCTCTTCGGTGAGGACAACGAGTACTACGACGCGAAGGTCCTCGGCCGCGACCCGCTCACCGACAGCGCGCTCATCGAGCTCGTGAAGACGCCGACGCGGGAACTGCCCGTCGCCACGCTCGGCGATTCGGCGGCGATGGAGCCCGGCGACTGGGTCATCGCCATCGGCAACCCGTTCGGGTTCACGCACACGGTGACGACCGGCGTCATCTCGGCCAAGGGCCGCCCGTTCCAGGTGGCGCCCGGACGCACGGTGGAGGTGCTCCAGACCGACGCGGCCATCAACCCGGGGAACTCAGGCGGGCCGCTGCTCAACCTGCGGGGCGAGGTGGTCGGCATCAACACGGCCATCCTGACGCGCACGGCCGGCAACATCGGCATCGGGTTCGCGGTGCCCATCAACACCGTGCGCGAGCTGCTGCCGGAACTCCGCGCGGGCAAGGTCACGCGCGGGCGCATTGGCGTCTCGCTGAGCCGCATCTCGACGCGCCGCGACCTGCGCGACATGGGCGCGCCCGAGGGCAACGGCACGCTCGTCTCGGCCGTCGAGGCCGACGGCCCGGGCGGCCGCGCGGGCCTCAAGGCGGGCGACATCATCATCGAGTACAACGGCCAGACGGTGAAGGACAGCGACGACCTCGTCGCCCGCGTCATGCGCACGAAGCCCGGCACCAGCGTGCCGATGAAGGTGCTGCGCGGCGGCAAGACCGAGTCGCTCACCGTCACGGTCGAGGAGCTCGACGTCGAGGCCGAGGCGGGGCGCACCTCGCGGCGCGGCGAGCCCAACGAGACCTCGGGGTTCGGCATGACGCTGCAGGACCTCACGCCCGACATCGCGCGGCAGCTGCGCGTGCCCTCGGGCCGCAGCGGCGCGCTCGTCGTCGAGGTGACGCGGCGCGGCGCCGCCGAGAGCGCCGGCATCCAGCCGCGCGACGTCATCGTCGCCGTCAACCGCGAGCCGGTCGAGAGCGCCAGCCAGGCGGTGGCCGCCCTGCAGCGCGTCGAGTCGGGCCAGCTCGCGCAGTTGCTCGTGCTCCGCGAGGGCCAGGAGCAGTTCTTCGTGGTCCGCAAGGAGTAGCCCTGATGTGCCGCCCCAGCCCGGCGCGCTCGCCGCGCGCCTTCGCGAACGCATCCGCCGCGACGGTCCGCTGACCGTCGCGGCGTTCATCGACGCCGCCCTCTACGACCCCGAGGGCGGCTACTACGCCACGGCCCCGAGGCGGAGCGGCCGCGCCGGCGACTTCGTCACCAGCGTCGACGCGGGCCCGCTCTTCGGAGCGGCGCTTGCCGACTTCATCGGCGCCGCGATCGCCACGGCCTGGCCCACACGCGCGGACGCCGAGCCCGCCCCCTTCCGCCGGTTCGACCTCGTCGAGGCTGCCGCCAGCGACGGCCGCCTCGCGCGGGACGTCCTCGACAGGCTGGCCGCGCGGTGGCCGCACTGTTACGCGGCGGTCCAACCCGTGCTCGTGGAGCGCAGCGCCGAAGCGCGCGCCGCCCAGGCCGCCACGCTCGGGCCGCACGCCGGCCGCGTGCGGTCGTCGTCGTCGCTGCCCCGCGGACCGCTCGACGGCATCCTCTACGCCAACGAACTGCTCGACGCCTTCCCCGCGCATCGCCTGGTGGTGACCCGCGAGGGCGTGAAGGAGGCGTTCGTGAGGCTCGCGGACGCGCCGGCCGGCCAGCCCGAGGCGTTCGAGCTGGGCCTCGGCCCCGTCTCGACCCCGGCGCTGGCGAGCTGGTTCGAGGACATGGGCGTCGAACCGCGCCCGGGCATCGTCGCCGACGTGTCACCCGCGGCCATGGCGTGGGTCGCCGATGCGGCCTCGCGCATCGGCCGTGGCTATCTGCTGCTCGTCGACTACGGATACGAGGCTCCGCGGCTGTACGGGCAGCCGGGCGGCACCGGCACGCTCCGCGCGTTCCGGGGACATCAGGTGGATCGGGGGATCGGGGGATCGGGGGATCAGGGGATCGGGGGA
>JAHDVQ010000275.1 GCA_023384595.1 Vicinamibacteraceae bacterium
CAGCTCCACGAAGCTGTCGTCGGGCGCGAAGTACGCGTTGGTCACGTAGAGCGTCCTGCGGGCGCCGGCGATCGACAGCGCCATGAACCGCTCGGCGGCCGTGCTCCCGAGCGAGGGCGAGGTGTGGAGCAACCCCGCCGTCACACCCTCGCCGGGCGGCTCCGGCGGAGCCCCCTCTCCGCCACTCACGAGCACGCCCGTCGCCTCGACCCACGCCGCGGCGAACGCGGCCTGGAGCTGCCGCACCGCGGGCCCCTCGAACCGCACGTTCGTCTCGCGCCACGACGCGTTGGTGAGTCCGTCGCCGAACCACTTGTCGTCGATGCCAAACCCGCCGGTCCAGCCCACCCTTCCGTCGATGACGATGCCGCGGACGTGCGACCGATTCTGCACGAGGTGCAGCGTCGAGAGCTGCAGCGGACGAAACGGCTCGACGCGGATGCCTTCCGCGCGCAGGACGTCCACGTGCTCGAGCGAGATGCCCAGGGCCCCGAAGGCGTCGTAGAGCACGAAGATGCGCACGCCCGCGCGTGCGCGATCGACGAGGATCTGCCCGAGCCTCGTCGCCATGTGCCCGGACTTCCCGTAGTAGATCTGCAGGGTGATCGAGCGCGTCGCCGAGGCCAGGTCCTGCCAGAGGCGCTCGTACGTGCCGTCGCCGTTCAGCATCAGCTCGACGCGGTGGCCCCCCGTGAGCGCCGCTCCGGTGTGCATGGTCACGTTGAACGGGAAGCCGTCGCTGCCCACCGCGACCGGAGATCCGCCCGTGCCGATGCCGCGCACGTGCCGGACGGCCGTGCCCCGTGTGAGGTGGAGAAAGCCGACGAGAGCAAGCAGGAGGACGAAGGCCGCCGCCAGCCACTTGACGACGCGAGCGAGGAGATGTCGCCGGGCAGGGCGGGACTCGCGGGACGCAGGACGGACCATGACGGCCATCGTGACGCGGGGACTGCGCGGGGGTCAAACGGGCCTTGGTCGGGCGTCGGCCATCGGGTGCCGCAGAGCAGCGTCAGTTGCGGCAGCGAGCGCCCGCGAGCGGGAACTCACGCCCTGATCCGCCGATCCGCTGATCCGCTGATCTCCGCCGGCACTGGGCACCCGGCACTCGGCACTCGGCCGGGCCGTCCGCACGCCGGCGCGGTATAGTGCTCGCCGTGTCAACGACTCGCCCCGGCCGTGAAGCGGGACCCGCCGCGCAGGATCGGGGGACGGACGCGTACGGCGCGCGGCAATTTGCCGGCTGGGTGCTCGGCCCCGGGGCGCTGCTCGCCACGCTGGTCCTGCCGCCTCCCGAGGGATTGAGCGTCGAGGGATGGCGCACGGCGGGCGCGGCCCTGTTCATGGCCGTGTTCTGGATCGCCGAATCGATCCCGATTCCCGCGACGGCGCTCCTGCCGCTCGTCCTGTTCCCCGCGCTGGGTCTCGCCGACATTCGGGGCAGCGCGGCGCCCTACGCCAATCCGATCATCTTCCTGTTCCTCGGCGGCTTCATCCTGGCGCTCGCCATGCAGCGCTGGCAGCTCCACCGCCGTGTGGCCATCTCGCTCATCGGCGTGATCGGGACGCGGCCTCCCGCGATCGTCGCGGGCTTCCTGCTGTCGTCGGCGCTCGTCAGCATGTGGGTGAGCAACACCGCGACCGCACTGATGATGCTCCCCATCGCGCTCTCGGTCGTGCAGCTCCTGCCGGATCGCGGCGCTGCCCGGGGAGGGGACGGACTGGCGACCGCACTGCTCCTGGCCGTGGCCTATGGGGCGACGACCGGCGGGATGGCCACGCCGATCGGGACGCCGCCCAACGCGCTCCTCGCGGCATACGTGAGCGAGATCTACAACCTGACGATCGGCTTCGGCCAGTGGATGCTGCTCGGGGTTCCCGTGGTGGCCGTCACGCTGCCCTGCGTCTACCTCGTGCTGACGCGTGTGATGTTCCGGCTCGAACGCCACGAGCTCGCGGGCATGGCCGACCTGCTGGCCGCCGAGCGCGCACGGCTCGGCCCCATCGGGCGCGAGGAACTCGCCGTGGCCATTGTCTTCACGCTGACGGCCACCGCGTGGGTGCTTCAGCCGCTCCTGGCCCGCGTCGTGCCGATGGTGTCCGACACGACGATTGCCATTGCGGGCGCGCTGGTCCTCTTCGCGATTCCCGTGAACCTCGATCGCGGCGAGTTCGTGATGTCGTGGCAGGAGACGCGCGAGTTGCCCTGGGGCGTGCTGCTGCTCTTCGGCGGGGGGCTGAGCCTGGCCGAGCGCATCGACAGCCACGGCGTGTCGTCCTATCTTGGCACCCTCGCCGGCGGCCTCGAGGGGCTGCCGCACGTGCTCATCCTGTGCGTCTTCTGTTTCGGCATCCTGATGCTCACGGAGTTGACGAGCAACACGGCGACGGCCGCCACGTTCCTGCCCATTGCGGGGGCCATCGCGCTGTCGTTCGGCGAGAACCCTCTGCTGTTCCTCGTCCCGACGGCGCTCGCGGCCAACTGCTCGTACATGATGCCGGTCGGCACGCCGCCCAACGCGATCGTGTATGCGAGCGGGCGGATCACGCTGCCCCAGATGGCGCGCGCGGGGCTCGTGCTGAACGTCGTGCTCGTGCCGGTGCTCGTCGGGCTCCTGCTGCTGCTGGGCCCCTGGGTGTTCGGGATCGAGGCGGGCGTGGTGCCGGGCTGGGGGAATTAGGCATCCGGCCTCCGGAATCCGAGCTCCGGCGATGCCGGTCAGGCTTCTGGCCGTCCGCGCCGGCGCGCGGCGGCGCGCGGCGGCGCGCGGCGGCGGAGGGAAGCAGGATGGACCACGTCCACATCGACGAAGGCGGAACAGCCCCACGGCCCATCACGGGCGTGCCCACCGACACGGCCGGCTTCCTCGGAATCACGCGGCGTGGTCCAGAAGACCCTCGCGTGGTCACGAGCTTCACGGAATTCGTACGCATCTTCGGCTCGCACCTGCCGGCCGCCCACTCCCCGCTGCCGTTTGCCGTCGAGGGCTTCTTCCTGAACGGCGGCCGCCGGGCGGTCATCGGACGCGTTACCTCGCGCACCGCAGCCACCCTGACCGCGGATCTCGGTGAGAAGACCAGGCTTCGCGCGGCCGGACCTGGCGCCTGGTCGAACGGCCTCGCAGTGAAGATCGAATCGGACGACGCGCGTGAGCCGCAGGCCGGCGCGTTCAGGCTGACGGTCGTGTGCTGGGAGAGCGCGCCCCCGCAGCCGCTCGTGGATCCGACGGATCCCGCGACCATGGACGACCCAGGGCGAGCCGAACCCGCGCTCGTCGAAGTGCACGAACACCTCTCGGCCGACCCCTCGTCGCCGGATTACTACGTGACGAGGGTGCGCGCGGCGTCGTGTCTCGTCCGTGTCGAGGCGCTGCGCGAGGGCCCGCCGCCACTCATGGCGCTGACGCTGGCCCAGACACTCGGAACGCCGGGCCACGACGGTGCGCCCGTCGACGTCCAGGACTACCA
>JAHDVQ010000032.1:0-24232 GCA_023384595.1 Vicinamibacteraceae bacterium
AGCGCCACCCAGTCGTCTTCGTCCCACCGTGCGTCTTCGCCGAGGCCGTGCGCGGCGAAGGTCTCCGTCACGAGAGGTACCTGCTCGGTCGTGAACCCGCTCACGATGAGCACGCCCTCGGGCGCCACGAGGGCGGCGATGGCCGCGCCGAACCGGCGGAGGATGTTCGCCGTCAGGTTGGCCAGCACCACGCCGGCTGGCGGCGTGGACAGGCTCGAGAGGCCGCCCACGAGCGTCGTCACGCGATCGCCGACGAGGTTGCGCGCGACGTTGTCGCGCGCCGCCGACACGGCGTCGGGATCGTGATCGAGGGCCACGGCGCCGGCCGCGCCAGCCGCCACCGCCGCAATCGCCAGCACGCCCGACCCGGTGCCCACGTCGATCACCGTGCGTCCGTCGAGCCGCGTCGCTTCGAGCGCGCGGAGGCAGAGACGCGTCGACTGGTGATGGCCCGTGCCGAAGCCGGTCGAGGGCTCGATTTCGATGACGAGGGGACGTGCCGCGCGGTCGCGAGTCCCAGCCGCAGCCGGCGGCGCCGGATCTGCCACGTTCCAGCCGAGCGCGCACGCCTCGCCGGCCGCCCACGGCGGCGTGATCACGAACCGGCCCACGCGAACCGGGCCCAGGGTGGCTTGCACCTTCGCGGCCCAGCCCTCGTCCTCCACGTCGACGGGCGCGACGGCCGCCTCATCTCGAAGCACCGGCGCGAGCGCGGCGACCGCCGCGTCCCGCGCGGCAGGCGTCGAGAAGAACACGCGCCAGTGCGTGCCGCCCTCTTCCTCGACGGCCAGGACCTCGTCGAGATCGTGGAGGAGGAGCGCCAGCCGATCGCCGAAGGTGGCGGGCAGCGCCGACCAGAGGCCCGCGTCGATGTCGACGGCCGGCCAGCGCCGCGCGGCCTCGTCAGCCAAAGATGTCCTTCACCCGTTCGAAGAACGGCTTGTCCTCGTCGGCCGGGGCGCTCGCCGTGGATGGAGGTTCCGCCGGCGTTGGCGGCATGAGGCGCGCGAGTTCCTCGACGAGCTTCTTCTGTTCCTTGGTGAGCTTGCGCGGAACGGCGACCTTCGCGTACGCGAACAGATCGCCGCGGCCGCGTCCCGACACGCTGGGCATGCCCTTGCCCTTCAGGCGGAAACGGGTGCCGGTGGCGGTACCCTCGGGAATCCTGAGCGTCTCGACGCCGTCGATGGTCGCGACCTCCATCTCGCCCCCGAGCACGAGCGTGGGATAGGGGATCTCGACCTCGCAGTGCAGGTCGTCGCCGTCCCGTTTGAAGACCGGGTGCTCCTTGACGTGGATGACGACGTAGAGATCGCCGGGGGGACCGCCGGCGGCGCCGTGCTCGCCCTCGCCGTACAGCCTGAGCCGCTGGCCCGTCGCGATGCCGGCCGGGACCTTGACGGTGAGCTTGCGTTCGCGCGGCACGCGGCCGGCCCCGCGACAGTCCTTGCACGGCTTCGGGATGACGCGGCCCGTGCCGCGGCACAGCCCGCAGGTGCGCGCCACCGTGAAGAAGCCCTGCTGGAATCGCACCTGTCCGTGGCCGCCGCACTGCCGGCAGACCTCGGGCGTGCTGCCCGGCGCCGCGCCGCTCCCGCGGCAGGTCTCGCACGTCTCCTCGCGCGGGATCAGGATGCTCGTCTCGGTGCCGGTGGCCGACTCCTCGAACTCGATTTCGAGGTCGTACCGCAGGTCGGCGCCGCGCTGCGGCCCGCCGCGCCGGCGGCCGCCGCCGAAGATGTCGCCGAACCCGAAGAAGTCGCCGAGCCCGCCGAGGATGTCGCCGAAGTCCTGGAAGACCGAGGGGTCGAAGCCGGGGCCGCCGCCGACGCCGCTCACGCCCGCGTGACCGAAGCGGTCGTAGGCGGCGCGCTTCTCCGGGTCGGCGAGCACCGCGTAGGCCTCGGCGGCCTCCTTGAATTTCTCCTCGGCGTCCTTGTTGCCGGGGTTGCGGTCGGGGTGGTGCTTGAGCGCGAGCTTCCGGTAGGCGCTCTTGATCTCAGGCTCGCTCGCGTTGCGCGCGACCCCCAGTACCTCGTAGAAATCGCGCTTCGTCACGACTGGACGACCCTGACACGGGCCGGCCGGAGCAGCCGGTCGCGCATCTGGTAGCCACGGGCGAACACTTCGACGATCTCCCCGTCGCGACGCGCGGGATCGATCTCCCGGGCCACCGCCTCGTGGACGTGCGGGTCGAAATCGGCGCCGAGCGGGTCGATGGCCACCACGCCATAGCGTGCGAGCACGTCGAGCAGCTGCTTGTAGATCAGCTCCACGCCCTGCCGGTAGGCGTCGGCCGTGCCGGTACTCGGCGCCTGCAGCGCGCGCTCGAAGTTGTCGACGAGCGGCAGCAGCGCCGTGGCGAGGTCGGCGTTGGCGTGCTCGACGAGGTCGCGCCGTTCCTTCTCGACGCGCCGCCGGTAGTTGTCGAACTCGGCGCTCTTGCGCAGGAGCAGATCCTTGAGCTCGTCCCGCTCGCGCTCGATCGAGGCCAGCGCCTCGTCCTGCGGCCCCGGCGCACGCAGCTCGGGACGCTCGTCTCCTTGCGTGGAAGACGCGGGCGAAGTCGCATCGGCCGCGGTCGACTCGGGCGCCGCGGGGTCGGGAGTTGGATAGTCAGCCATCAGTTCGTTGGTTCCGTTCCAGGGTCGAGAATGCGGCCCAGGGTTCTGGCGAAGCTGTCCACGGTGGTCAGCGTGCGCGAGTACTTCATGCGCCGGGGTCCGAGGACGCCCACCGTGGTCGCCTGGCCGTTCTCGACGGTCGTCGAGGCCACGAGGCTGAAGTCGCGCAAGGCCGGCGTCGAGTGCTCGGCGCCGATGACGACGGTGAAGCCGGGGCCGTCGATGTACTCCGTGAGGATCTTGACGAGCCGATGCTTCTCTTCGAGCATGACGAGCACCGTGCGCAGCGCCGCCATGGTGACGGCGTCGGCCTCGGGCGCCGCGTCGAGCAGCGCCGGCGTCCCGTGCACGTGAATCTGCGCGTCGGGACCGAGATCCTCGAGCGTGGCCGAGGCGAGCGTGAGCGCGCGCGCGATGAGGGTGTCGTACAGCGCCCGATCCTCGCGCATGCGCTCGACGATCGCGGCACGAATCTCGGAAAGCGGCCGGCCCGCGAACTCGCGGTTCAGGTAGTTGGCCGCCTGCTGCAGCTCGGTCGGCGTGAGCGCATCGTCGAGCGCCAGCACCTTGTTCCAGACCTGCCCGTTGGCGGCCACGATTACCATCAGCACGCGCGATGGATCGAGCAGCACGAAATCCACGTGCTTCAGCGTCGTCTGGTCCGAGGCCGGGGCCAGGGCGAACCCGACGAGGTGCGATGCGCGCGACACCTCGTGCGACGCGTTCTCGAGCACGAGGTCGAGCGTGCCGGCCTGGCGCAGCCGCGCCTCCACTTCCGGTACCAACCGTGACGGACGCCGTCCGTGCAGCAGGCCGTCGACGTACGTGCGGTAGCCGAGGTCGGTAGGCACGCGGCCCGCCGACGTGTGCGGCTGCACGAGGTAGCCGAGCTCCTCGAGCTGGGCGAGCACGTTGCGCACCGTCGCCGACGAGACGCCGATACCGGCCTGTCCCGCCAGCCAGAGCGACGAGATGGGTTCGCCGCACTCGATGTACTGGCGCACCAGCAGCCCCAGGATGCGCCGGTTGCGCTCGGAGAGTGTCGGAACGGGCCGGGAAGGCCCTTTGGAACCGCCGGTCGGCATTAGCAGTCGGCCCTCACGAGTGCTAGGGGCATTATAACAGGCTCCAGGCTCCGGGCTCTAGGCTCCGGGCTCCAGGCTCCGGGCTCCAGGCTCCAGGCTCACCTGCTACAGGCCTGCGCGGGCGACGAGCGTGCGGGCCGCCTCGCGTGCCGACGCCGTCACCTCGTCCACGTCGAGGGTCGTGAGCGCGAAGTCCTCGACGAGCGGCGTGCCGTCGACCACCACGTGGCGCACGTCCGTGGCGCGCGCCGAGTACACGAGCGTCGAGTACGGATCTCCAGCCGGCGTTGCGTGCGGGCCTCCGCGGTCCACGACAATGACGTCGGCGCGCTTGCCGGGCTCGAGCGAGCCGATCTCGGCATCGAGCCCGAGCGTGCGGCTGCCGCCACGCGTCGCCATCCACACGACTTCGCGCGCCGGCAGCGCCCCAGGGGCGAGGCGGACGGCCTGCATCGTGGCCGCGAGCCGCATCTCGTCGAACATGTCGAGCCGGTTGCTGCAGGCCGCCCCGTCGGCCCCGAGCGACACCGTGATGCCCCGCGCGCGCATTTCGGGGACGTGCGCCATCCCGGAGCCGAGCTTGAAGTTCGACGTCGGACAGTGCAGCACCTTGACGTCGTGCCCCGCCACGAGATCCATCTCGTGCTCGTCGAGCCAGATGGCATGCGCGGTGCAGAGCCTGGGCGAGGCGAGACCGGTGGCCGCGAGGTACGCCATGTTGCGGAGGCCGGTCTCGGCGACGACCGCCGCGACCTCGTCGCGCTGTTCCGACGAGTGCGTGTGAACGAGCAGGCCCTCGTCGTCCGCGGTCGCCGCCACCGCCTCGAGCAGCCCGCGCGAGCACGACAGGGCAAAACGGGGCGCGAGCGCCACGCGGATGCGTCCGTCGGCGTGATCGCGCCACGCACGGTGCAGGGCCAGGGCCTCGCCGATTGCGTCGGGCCCGTCTTTCCAGAGGCGCGGCGGGATGTGCGGCTCGCGCCGGTCCATCAGGCAGGGCCCGAGGACGGCGCGAAGCCCGGTCGCCGCGACGGCGTCGGCGACCGCGTCGGTGTCGTGCACGGTCTCCATCGTGAGCACCGTGGTGGTGCCGCCGAGGAGCAGTTCGGCGCAGGCCAGCCGTGCCGAGGCGGCCAGCGTCGCCGGCGAGTGCGCGGCCTCGAGCGGCCAGACGCGCTCGGCGAGCCACCGCAGCAGCGGCAGGTCGTCGGCCATGCCTCGGAACAGCGTCTGGCACAGGTGCACGTGCGTTTGGACGAACCCGGGCAGGATGAGGCCGCCGGCCGCGTCGAGCACGCGTGCGCCGGCCGCGTCGGGATGGCGATCGGCTTCGGCGCCGACGGCCGCCAGGCGGCCGTCGCACACGAGCACGCCGCCCTCGACGATGGTGAAGGCGTCGTCGAGCGTGACGACCGTCCCGTTGCGGATCAGCAGAGAAGACATGGCTGGGACGCTGCCTGGGGCGGCACGAGGGGTGACTACCCGTTACGCACGGGACGGGTCCGCCGTCGCGACCTTTGCCGGCGGCGACCACCGGAGCGAGCGCGCCGCCGTCCCGGTGCGGCCCGACCGTTCGTCCTCGCCGCCGACGGCCGGAGTGCGGCCGTGCCGCACGGCGATGAGTTCGGCGACGATGGCGACCGCGATCTCTTCGGGCGTCACGGCGCCGATGTCGAGGCCAATCGGTGAGTACACCCGTGCGAGCGCGTCCTCGGCGACGCCCTCGTCGCGCAGCACCTCGAAGAGCCGCGCGACCTTGGCGCGGCTGCCGATGAGGCCCAGGTACACGAGCGGCCGCGAGGCGAGCGACCGCAGCGCCTCGAGGTCGTGCCGGTGACCGCGCGTGAGGATCACCGCGTAGCCGTCGCGGGGCAGTTCCGCCTGCGTCAGCCACGACGGCACGTCGGCCACCACGATCTCCGAGGCCTCGGGGCAGCGCTCGCGGTTGGCGAATCGCTCGCGATCGTCGATGACGTGGACGCGGAAACCGACGTGGGCCGCAAGGCGCGCGACCTCCACGCCGACGTGGCCCGCGCCGACGACGTACAGGTCCGGGGCGGGCACGATGGGTTCGATGAACACGTCCATCTGGCCTCCGCAGATGAGGCCGGTCTCGGCCGCGACGTCGTCGTTGAGATCGAAGCGGGCCAGGACGGCCTGCCCTCCGTCGGCGAGCAGCCGCCGCGCGCGCTGCACGGCCTCGTTCTCGTAGCAGCCGCCGCCGATGGTCCCGATTGTCGATCCGTCCGGCAGCACGAGGAGCTTCGCGCCCACGCGCTGGGGCGTCGAGCCGCTGGCCCGTACGAGCGTCACGAGCGCGCCGCGCCCGCGCGACGCCACGAGCCGGGCCAGCCCGAGGTAGACCTCGTCGTGCATGCGAACCGCTACATCAGGATGTCGATCTTGCTCCTGGCCCGCAGCGCGCGCACGTACTCGTTGGCCTTGGCCGACTGCTGCTGCATGACCAGGTACTGGCCGATTCGCTGACTGACCTCTGCCAGCGGAACCGCCCGCGCCGGCTGCTTGTCGGTGAGCTTGATGATGTGGAAGCCGAACTGCGTTTCGACGACCGGGCTCACCTCGCCGACCTTCAGCTTCTCGACGGCCTGCTCGAAGGGCGGCACCATCTGCCCCTTGCCGAAGTAGCCGAGGTCGCCGCCGTTCACCGAGCTGCTGTCCTTCGAGTGCGCCTTGGCCAGGGCGGCGAAATCGGCGCCGCCGCGGATCTGCTTGAGCAGCCCCTCCGCCTCGGCGCGCGCCGCCTGCTTCTGCTCGGCCGTCGCGCCGTTGGGCACCGCAATCAGGATATGGCTCGCCTTGAAGCCCTCGGGCCGCTGGAACTGGTCGGGGTTCTGGTCGTAAAAGGTCTTGATGTCCTGATCGGAGACCGACACCTGGGGCCCGACCTCGGCTTCGACGAGCTTCCGGACGGCAATCTCGTCGCGCGCCTCGTTGCGAAGGAGCGCCAGCGTCATCTTGCGCTCGGCCAGCGCCTTGGTGAAGTCGGCCTCGTTCGGAAACTGCTTCTTGATCTCGTCGATCTGCGCCGCGACCTCCTGGTCCGACACCGCGATCTTCTTCGTCTTGGTCTCCTGGACGAGGGCGCGCATCGAGACCATCTGCTCGAGCAGCCCCCGGTAGACACGGTCGCGCTCCTCGGCGGGAATCTGACGCCCCGCGCGGGCCTCGATGTTGGCGACGGCACGCTCGAACTCCGTGCGGTTCACCGCTTCGCCGTTGACGCGCGCGAGCACGGCCGGCAGCTCCGCCGGGACCGGTTTCACCTCGGGCTCGGCCGGCGCCTGGGCGGCCGGGGTCTGACCCGCCGCCGCGGCAGGGGTCTGGGCGGTCGAGGCGCCCGAGGACGCCGGGGTGGCCGTAGGATTGGTCGAGGCCGACTGGGCCGGGGTGCGCTGGCAGCCGACGGAGGCCACGAGCGCGATCACGATGAGACAGGTCTTCTTCACGAAAGCTCCAGGTCAGGACGAGAACATCTCAGTATACGGGGATCGGCCGATCAGCGGATCAGCGGATCGGGATAACCGGCGGATCAGCGGATTTCGGGAAAGCCGGCAGATCAGCGGATCGGGACGTCGGGCGATCCGGCCTCCCCGGGCCTCGCGTCAGTGCGTTGCCGCACTCGTCAGAAACGGCCACGCGAGGCCGGTGCCGTGCTGGTCGCACATCTCGAAGGGCTCGGTGCCGATGAGGAACGCCTCGGTGATCGTCCGTTCGCACTGCGGCGTCGCCAGCTTTCCCGAGTCGCGATCGATCTCGGCGAAGATGATGCCCGGCGGCGGGGCGGGAAACGGGACGTTCGCGTGGCCCGAGAGCGCCTTCTTCATGAAAGACGTCCAGATGGGCAGCGCGGCCTGCGAGCCGCTGAGGCCCACGGCCTGGTTGTCGTCGTAGCCCACCCACACGACGGTCAGCAACTCGGGCGTGAAGCCCACGAACCAGGCGTCACGCAGGTCGTTGGTCGTGCCGGTCTTCCCCGCAGCGTCGAAGGCGAATCCGGCGGCCCGCACGCCGGCGCCGGTGCCCTCGTTGATGACGCTCCGCATCATGCTCGTCACGAGGTAGGTCGTGTCGTCCCGCGCGATGCGCTGGACCGGGCGGCCACGCGGCGGGGCGTATTCATGCCCGTGGGCCGACACCCGGCGGATGGTCTGCAGCGGGCGCGTCTCGCCGCCGTTCGCGAACACGGTGTAGGCCTCGGCAATCTCCCACGGCGTCGCCTCGAAGACGCCCAGCGAGATCGCCGGGTAGGCGTGCGGCGCGGTGGCCGTCCCGAGCCGCCGCCAGAGCCGCGCGATTTCGCCATAGCCCGTCATCTCGGCCACGCGGGCCGTCGCGACGTTGCGCGAGAGGGCCAGCGCGCGGCGCAGGGTGATGGGCCCCGAGTACTCGCCCTGGTAGTTGCGCGGCGTCCACTCCTCCACGCCGTCGTAGAACGTCGTCGGCTCGTCGATGACGATGGTGGCCGGCGTGATGTCGCGGCGCCCAAGGGCCGCGGCGTGCTCGAACGCCGCCAGGTAGACGAAGGGCTTGAAGACCGAGCCCGGCTGCCGCCGCGCGTGCGCGACCCGGTTGAACTGCGACTGCCCGTAGCTGCGGCCCCCGACGTACGCCAGCACGTCACCGGTCCGGGGATCGATGGCGATGAGCGCGGCCTGCGGGCGGCCCCGCCGCTTGCGCCGCAACTGCGTTTCGACCTTGCCGAGGCCCTCGATGACGGCCTGCTGCGCAATGCGCTGCAGGTGCAGGTCGAGCGTCGTGTGCAGCTCCACATCGTCAGTGAGGGCGAGCGCCGGGTACTGGTCGGCGAAGATGGCGCCGATCTCGTCGACGAAGTACGGCGCTTCATCGTCGACGGCGAGGGTGGCGGTCACGAGGGGCGCCTGGGAGGCCCGCGTCGCAGCGTCGGCCGACAGGTAGCCGGCGGTGGCCATCTCGCGCAGCACGAGGTTGCGCCGTTCGGTGCACCGCTCGGGATTGCGCAGCGGGGAATAGACGGGCGGCGCCTGAATCATGCCCGCGAGCGTCGCCGCTTCGGGCACGGTGAGGTTGCTCACGTGCTTGCCGAAGTAGAGACGCGCGGCCTCGGGCACGCCGTGGACGGCGAACGAGCCGCGCTGCCCGAGGTACACCTCGTTCAGGTACAGCTCGAGCACCTTCTCCTTGCCCAGCCGCCGCTCGAGGATGATGGCGAGCATCTGCTCGCGGAGCTTGCGCGCGTAGCTCTTCTCGGGCGTGAGCAGGATGTTCTTCACGAACTGCTGCGTGATGGTGCTGCCGCCCTCGAGGTACTTCTTCTCGCCCTTCAGGTTGGTGCGGATGGCCCCGAGCGTGCGGACGATGTCGACACCGGGATGGTCGAAGAACCGCCGGTCCTCGATGGCGAGCACCGCGTCGCGCACGTGCGTCGGGATCGAGGCGAGCGGGACACGGCGCCGCTTCTCGCGGCCCGGCGCCACGAGGGCGCTCAGCATGGGCGCTTCCATCGTGACGGTCTCGATCTCGCCGCCGCCGGCGACCTCGACGCGCTCCACCCGCCCGGGGACCGCGGCTGGCGCGCCTCGCTGCCGCTTCGGCGGCGCCGCGAAAACGACGCGGATGGTCTTGCCCTGCCACTGCCCGCTGCGCGCGACGAAGGCGACCGACCGCTGACCGATGGCGAACTCGCCCGGCGCGTCGACGCGCGATCGCAGCGAGTAGCCGAGATCGTCGAGCCGCTCGATGACCTCGTCCTGCGTCAGCTGCTGGCCGCGCCGCAGCTCGAACGGGCGGCCGTAGACGCGGGGGGCCGACCGGGCCAGCCCGTCGGCGAGCCGGGCGTCGAGCAGCCGCGAGAACTGGACGTAGTAGTACGCGAACACCCCGGCGCCGGCGAGCGCCACCACGAGCGTGACGAGCGCGAGCGCGCGGAGCGCGCGCACGAAGAAACCACGGCGGCGCCGCGGCGGCCTGCCGCGCGGGGGAGCGGCCGATCGGGTGCGAGGGTGCGTCGTCGCCAACGTTCCGATCCGGCGTGTCGATCGCGCGCGGCGCGCGTCAGATCGACACGACCCAGTGTTGCCCGGGGTCGAGCGGGAGGTCGGCCTCGAGCAGATCGACGAAGGCCGGGCCGTAGCGGTTCAGGAAGAACACGAACGCGACCTCGCGCTCCTGCGGGTGACCGCCGGGGAACGCCAGGGCCCGGGCGCGCATGAACTGCCGCCTCAGCGTCTCGTCGCGCCGCTTCGCGGCGTGAATCACCTTGGTGTGGAGCGTCCGCCAGTCGTGCTCCATCTTGCCGAGCGTCGATCGCGCGGCGCCCTCGAGCGTCGGATCGATGGCCGGGACGGCCGCCATGACCCGCTGCATCTGCTCCGTGATGGCGCGGGCCGCCTCCTGGAGCGCGTCTTCGACGGCCGCCGGGAGGTTGGCCTCGAGCAGCTTGTTCAGCCCGGCCTCGTCCTGCGGCTGCAGTGCCTCGAGCGGCAGACCATAGCGGGCGAGGAAACGCAGGGCGGCGGCATCGAGCACCGTGGCCGACTGGCGCCCGTGCACGAGCGGCATCGGCACGCCGAAGTGCCGGTACACGTCCCTGAGCTGTCCGAGGTAGGCCAACTCGTTCGGTCCCGCCACGTAGCAGATCGTGGGGAAGATCGTGTCCTGCACGAGCGGACGCAGCAGGACGTTCGGGCTGAAGCGCTCGGGATGCCGGCGGGCCTCGTCGGCCATCGCCGCCGGCGCGACCGTGCGCGTGTCGACGCGGATTCCCTCGGCGTCGAACCGCATCGCATGCCGGCCTCCGTCGAGATAGAAGAGCGCGAGGCCGTCAGGGTGGGTCGTGACCTGCGCGTGATAGCCCTGCGCGCGCAGGGCCTCGCCCGCGCGCGTGGCCAGCGACACGGTCGTCCCCGGCTCCGCGATTTCCCGCGCGAAGACCTCGGCGGCCAGCGGCTTCGCCGCCACGTCCGAGGCGTCGTAGAGCACCAGGCCCCGGGTGCCCAGCACCTGCGAAAGCCAGTGCCCGAAGGCCTCGGCCATGGTGCGGCCGGGCCGATACGCCTCGGCGAGTCCCTGCAGGAGATCCGCCGTGAACCCGGTTGGCGACAGCACGTCGCCGAGCGACGCCACGGCCGCGGCCGCGTGCTCGTCGAGGACCAGCCGTCCCACCGGCGTATCGCCCGCCCCCTCGAGATCGGGCAGCGTGATGGTCCTCAGCGCCAGCTCCTGATCGAGCACCGCCACCGATCGCACCTCGGGCCAGTCGTGATCCTCGGCATCGATCCAGAACACCGGGACGGTCGGCACCCCGTGGCGGGCCTCGACGTCGCGCGCGAGCCTGATCGCGGTGAGGGCCTTGAGCAGCGTGTAGAGCGGTCCACCGGCCACGCCGGCCTGCTGACCGGTGACGATGGCGACGGTGCGAGGGTCGCGAAGACGATCGATGTTGGCGCGGGCAGCCGGCGGGCTGGCGTAGCGCCCCGCCTGGGCCGCGAGCAGGGCGTGCAGCCGCTCGCGGTCGCGCGGAAAGAGCTGGGCGCGGCCGATGGCGGCGGCCCAGTCGTCCTTCTCGTTCGGGTTGCCGGCAAACGCGTGCGCCAGGCGATCGAAATGCTGGGTGTAGTCGATCGCGAACCGCCGCATCCAGGGAAAGTGATGCTGGGGGATGCCGTGCCGTACTATCGTGGAGGCAGACGAATCTGGCACAGTTCGCTACTGTCTCAGAGCGTTCGCAACCGTGTCAAGGTAACGGACACGCGGCGCCGCCCGCGCGGCGTGCGCGGGTCGGCGGGTTGCTATACTGAAAGGCTCAGCGCCATCGCGTCGCTCGCGCGCCGGGCGTCCGAGGTAATTGCTCTGACACACGACGACCCGTCTTCGCCTCTGGCGTCGCCTGCCTCGATCGGGCCCTTTCGCGTGCTGCACCAGCTTGGTGCCGGTGTGCTCGGCCCGGTGTTTCGCGCGCACGATCCCGACGCCGATCGCCTGGTCGCCGTCAAGCTGTTCCAGCTCGACTTCACGCCCGAGCAGAGCCGCGCCCTCGCCGACCACCTCGAGCGATTGGTCGCGGTCTGGCCCGCGCACCCCGCGCTCGTGCGGGTGCTGGCGGGCGGTCTGGAAGGGCACACGCCCTACCTGGTGTCGGAGTACATCGCCAGCGACTCGCTCGACGCCCGGCTCAGACGGCGCGTGGCCGGCGGGTTCCGGCAACTCCTGCCGGTCCTGGCTCAGGTGGCGGCGGCGCTCGACGCTGCGGCCGAGGCGGGACTCGCCCACGGCGGGCTGCACCCGCGCGACATTCTCGTCGCCACGACGGGCGACACGCACGTCACGGGCGTCGGCGTCGCGCAGGCCATCGAGGCCGCCGGCGGGCGGCCTCCGCTCAGGCGGCCGTACGCGGCGCCCGAACAGACGGGACGCCTCGGCTGGGACCACCGCGCCGACATCTACGCCCTTGCGGTGCTCGCGACCGAACTGCTCGCCGGCCGCCGCCCCACGCCGGGCGGCTCCGCCTCGACCCTGAACGACCTGCTCGTCCAGAGCGAGGGCCTCGACCCGGAGGCGTGCCGCCGCGCGCTGGCGCACGCGCTGGCCGACTCGCCCGGCGCGCGGCCCCGCCGTGCGTCCGACCTGGTGGCGATGCTGCAGGCGGCCGTCTTCGAGCCCGACGCCGACGAGGACGCGGGCGTGCCCCTCGACCTGCCGCTGCGCGCCGGTTCGGAACCCGAGGCGCCGGAGGCGTCCGACGAAGAACTGGAGGCGGTGCTGGCGTCGGAAGAGGCGGCCCCCCTGGTGACGCCGGTGCCGGTGGTGCTCGAGGCCGCGCCGGGCCAGGACGAGGCCTCGTGGCCGCAACCTGTAGCCGACGAGGTGGTGCCGTTATCCCCCGAACCGGTATCGATCGAGGCGGCACGGCCCGAACCCGCATGGCCCGAGCCGGCATGGCCCGAGCCGGCATCGCCCGAGCCGTCGCCCCCTATCGCACGCGCTTCCATCGACGATGCGGATGACGACGCCGTGTATGGCGCACCCGCGAGAATGACCGGGCACGGAAGGGAGCGCGAACCCGTCGGGCCCCCGGGCCGCGAGTTCCTCGACCCGCATCCCCCCGCGTCCTCCCGTCCGCTCGGCTTGCTGGCCGCGGTGTTGCTCGTGGGATTGCTGGCGGGACTGGCTGGTGGCTATCTGATCTGGGGCCGCGGCACGGACGCGTCGCGCGGAGGAGCCGCCGGCGCGCACCCGGCGGTGCCGGCTGCACAAGGAGGCGAGGCGGCGGCTGGCGAGGCCGGGCCGGCGCCGGTCGTGGACGAGCCGCTGGCGCCGCCGGTCACCACCGGGCCGGAAGGGGGCCCGGCGACACCCGCTGCCGCACAGCCTGCCGCTCCCGCCAAGCCCGCCGCCCCTACGCTCGGCCGCCTCATCGTCCGCAGCACCCCCTCGGGCGCACGGGTCATCGTGGACGGCCGGTCGCGGGGCACGACGCCGCTGACGCTGGTCGACCTGCCGCTGGGCACGTACGGCGTGCGGGTCGTGGAGGAGGGATACTCCGAACGCAGCACTCGCGTGGCGCTGACGCGGACGCGGCCCGAGGCCACCGTCACCATCACGTTGCCCCGCGCGGCCGCGCAGGCCGCCGCCCCCGGCACCGCGCCGGGCCGCCCCGCCCCGGCTCCGCCCGCGGCGTCATCGGCGGCAGCCTCCGCGCCCACGTCCGCCGCGGCGCGCCTCGAGGTGGTGTCGCGCCCGGCCGGCGCGCGCGTCATCATGGACGGGCGGCCTGTGGGCAGCACCCCGCTCACCCTCGACCGGGTCGCCCCCGGTCCTCACACCATCAGGCTCGAACTCGACGGCTACCGGCCCTGGACGACGACGGTGCGCGTGCAGGGAGGGACACCCGCCCGCGTGGCGGCATCCCTGGAGACTCAAGACTGACGATGAAAGCGATTCTGGCCCTCGAGAACGGGCAATGGTTCGAAGGCACGGCCGCGGGCGCGGCCGGCGAGACATCGGGCGAGGTCGTGTTCAACACCGGCCTCACCGGCTACCAGGAGATCCTCACCGATCCGTCCTACGCACGGCAGATCGTGGTGATGACGGCGCCCGAGATCGGCAACTATGGCGTCGCGGCCGACGACGAGGAGTCGCGCGGGGTGCAGGTGGCGGGCTTCGTCGTGCGCGAGTCCTCGCCGCTGGCGAGCAACTGGCGCGCCGATGGGACGCTGGCCGACTACCTCGCCACCAACGGGGTCGTGGCCATTGCCAACATCGACACGCGGGCGCTCACGCGCGTGCTGCGATCGAGCGGGGTGATGCGGGGCGTCATCGCGACGGGCGCCGTGGATCCGGGCGAGCTGGTCGAGAAGGCGCGCGCGATTCCGCTGATGGAGGGCAGCGATCTCGTCAGGGAGGTCACCTGCGAGACGGCGTTCGACTGGACCCCGGTCGTGGACCCGGCCGACCCGGACGCGGCCTACGTGGTCGCCCCCGAGCGGCGCGCCTCGCGTCCGCTGCGCGTGGCGGCCTACGACCTCGGGATGAAGTGGAACATCCTGCGGCGGTTCGCGGCCTACGGCTGCGACGTCCGCGTGTATCCCGCGACGACCCCCGCCGGCGAGGTGCTCGCCGGCCGTCCCGACGGCATCTTCTTCAGCAATGGCCCCGGCGACCCGGCGGTGCTCGACTACGTGGTCGAGAACGCGCGCCAGGCCGTGAATGCCGGCGTTCCGGTGTTCGGCATCTGCCTGGGGCACCAGATCCTGGCGCAGGCGATGGGCGGCCGCACCTACAAGCTGAAGTTCGGTCACCGCGGATCGAACCATCCGGTGAAGCACCTGCCGACCGGCCAGGTCGAGATCACGTCGCAGAACCACGGCTTTGCGGTCGATCCCGACAGCCTCGGTTCGGATGTCGAGGTGACGCACGTGAACCTCTACGACGGCACGGTGGAAGGGCTGCGCCATCGGCGCCAGCCGGTCTTCTGCGTGCAGTACCACCCCGAGGCGGCCCCCGGGCCGCACGATGCCGACTACCTGTTCCGCCTGTTTCTCGACGAGATGGAGCGCCGCGCGTAGCGCGCGGCCTCCCGCCGTAGATCATGCCCAAGCGAACCGACATCCATCGCGTGCTCGTCATCGGCTCCGGCCCGATCGTCATCGGCCAGGCGTGCGAGTTCGACTACTCCGGCACCCAGGCGGTGAAGGCCTTGAAGGCCGAGGGGCTCGAGGTGGTGCTCGTCAACTCGAACCCGGCGACCATCATGACCGACCCCGAGCTGGCCGACCGGACCTACGTCGAGCCGCTCACCCCGGAGATGGTCGAGGCGATCATCGCGCGCGAACGGCCCGACGCGCTCCTGCCGACCGTCGGCGGCCAGACGGCGCTCAACCTCGCGGTGGCGCTGGCCGAGCGCGGCGTGCTCGAGCGATACGGCGTGACGCTCATCGGCGCGCAGATTCCCGCCATCAAGGTCGCCGAGGATCGGCAGCTGTTCCGGGACGCGATGACCGAAATCGGCGTGGAGACGCCGCGCAGCGGCGTGGTGGGCTCGATGGCACAGGCGCTCGAGGTCGTCACCCACGTCGGGTTCCCGGCGATCATCCGGCCCTCGTTCACGCTCGGCGGCGTGGGGGGCGGGATTGCCTACAACATCGAGGAGTTCCGCGAGATCGTGTCGCGCGGCCTCGACCTGAGCCCCGTGCACGAGGTCCTCGTCGAGGAGTCGGTCATCGGCTGGAAGGAGTTCGAGCTCGAGGTGATGCGCGATGGCGCCGACAACTTCGTCGTCATCTGCTCGATCGAGAACATCGACGCGATGGGCGTCCACACGGGCGACAGCATCACGGTGGCGCCGGCGCTCACGCTCACCGACAAGGAATACCAGCGCATGCGCGACGTGGCGCGGCGCATCATCCGGCGGGTCGGCGTCGAGACGGGCGGCTCGAACATCCAGTTCGCGGTCAATCCCGAGAACGGGCGGATGGTCGCCATCGAGATGAACCCGCGCGTCTCGCGCTCGTCGGCGCTGGCCTCGAAGGCGACGGGGTTTCCGATTGCGAAGATCGCCGCCAAGCTCGCCCTCGGCTACCGCCTCGACGAGATCCCGAACGACATCACGAAGGTCACGCCGGCCTCCTTCGAGCCCACCATCGACTACATCGTCGTCAAGTTCCCGCGGTGGGCGTTCGAGAAGTTCCCGCTGGCCGACGCCACGCTCACGACGCAGATGAAGTCGGTGGGCGAGGCGATGGCCATCGGGCGCACGTTCAAGCAGGCGTTTTTGAAGGGCATCCGCTCGCTCGAGCTGGGCGGCGCGCGCGGGCAGATTTTCGGCCAGTCGCCCGACGAGGACCCCGCGGAGCTGCACCGGCAGCTCGTCGTGCCGAACGAACGGCGCATGTGGGCCATCTTCCGCGCGCTCGAGCGGGGTGACTCCATCGAGACGCTGCACGAGCTGACGCACATCGACCCGTGGTTCCTGGCCCAGTTCAAGGACATCGTGCACCTCGCGCAGACGGCGGCGCTCGGCGAGGTGCGCGAGATGTCGGCCGACCTGATGCGCACGCTGAAGCAGGCGGGCTTCGGCGACGGGGACATCGCCACCATCTGCCAGACGACCCCCGAGGCCGTGCGGGCGCGCCGCGAGGAGCTCGGCCTCTCGCCGACCTACAAGCGCATCGACACGTGCGCGGCCGAGTTCGAGTCGCACACGCCGTATCTGTACGGCACCTACGAGCAGGAGTGCGAGGCCGACCCCACCTCGCGCCGGAAGGTGGTCATCCTCGGCAGCGGCCCGAACCGCATCGGGCAGGGGATCGAGTTCGACTACTGCTGCGTGCACGCGGCCTTCGCGTTGCGCGACGAGGGCCTCGAGACCGTGATGGTCAACTGCAATCCCGAGACGGTCTCCACCGACTACGACACGGTGGACCGGCTCTACTTCGAGCCGCTGACGCTCGAGGACGTGCTCGCCATCATCGCCCGCGAGCAGCAGGAGGGCGGCGAGGTCTCGTGCGTCGTGCAGTTCGGCGGGCAGACGCCGCTCAAGCTCGCGCTGCGGCTCCAGGCGGCCGGCGTGGACATCATCGGCACCTCGCCCGACTCGATCGATCTCGCCGAAGACCGCGAACGGTTTTCGCAACTACTGTGGGATCTCGGCATCCCGCAGCCCGCCAACGGCATGGCCGTCTCGCGCGAGCAGGCGCGCCTGGTGGCCGAGTCGATCGGCTACCCGGTGGTCGTGCGGCCGTCGTACGTGCTCGGCGGGCGCGCCATGGCCATCGTGTACGACCCGGCGAGCCTGGATCGCTACATGGCGAGCGCGGTGGACGTCTCGCCCGAGCGGCCGATTCTCGTCGACCGCTTCCTCGAGGACGCCTTCGAGCTCGACGTCGATGCCGTGTGCGACCGCGAAGGCCACGTCGTCATCGGCGGCATCATGGAGCACATCGAGGAGGCCGGCATCCACTCGGGCGACAGCTCGTGCGTCGTGCCGCCGTACCTCGTCGCCGAACGGCACCTCGAGACCATCCGCGACTACACGCGCCGCATCGCCCGCGCCCTCAACGTCGTCGGGCTGATGAACGCGCAGTTCGCCATCAAGGACGATGTGGTCTACGTCATCGAGGTGAACCCGCGCGCTTCGCGCACGGTGCCCTACCTGTCGAAGGCCACCGGCGTGCCGCTGGCGAAGGTGGCGGCCAGGCTGATGCTGGGGCAGACCCTGCCGGAGCTCGGCTTCACCGCCGACCTCGAGGTGGCCGGGGTCTTCGTGAAGACGCCCGTGTTCCCGTTCGTGCGATTCCCCGGCGTCGATACGATTCTCGGGCCCGAGATGAAGTCGACCGGCGAGGTCATGGGCGGGGCCCCGAGCTTCGGCACCGCGTTCGCAAAGGCGCAGATGGGCGCGGGGCACGAGCTGCCCCGCACGGGGACGGCGTTCATCAGCGTCAACAACGACGACAAGCCGAACGTGCTCGGCATCGCGCGGGGCCTCGTCGAGCTGGGGTTCACGATTGTCGCCACGCGCGGCACCGCCGCCTACCTCCGCGCGCACGGCATCCCGGCCGAGGTCACCTACAAGATCAACGAAGGGCGTCCGCACGTCGGCGACCGCATCCTCAACGGCGAGATCTCGCTCATCATCAACACGCCGCTCGGCCGCGAGTCGTTCTTCGACGATCGGTCCGTGCGGCGGCTGGCGATGATGCACGGCATCGCCTGCGTGACGACGCTCACCGGCGGGTCGGCGACCGTGGCCGCGGTGAAGGCGCTGGGCGAAGAGGGCCTCGACGTGCGCGCGCTGCAGGACTACTACGCCACGGCGGCGGTGGACCAGGCCTGACGCCGCCGCCACTCGGCGACGCGAGACGTCACGTCCGGGCACGCTGAGCGGCGAGCAGGCCCTCGAGTTCTTCGCGGTGCCTGGCACGGGCTCGCGCGTCCTCGACGCTCAGGGCCCCGCGCCCGACAAGCTGGGCCAGGCACTCCTCGAACGTGAACGAGCCCTCGCGCCGCGAGATCGTCATCTCCTGGGCCAGGTGCTGCAGCGCGTTCTTGCGAATGTGCTGGCGTGCCCCGTAGCCGACGATCAGCAGCTCTGCGGCGGGAATCCGGCCGCCGCCAATGCCCGGCACCAGCACCTGGGTCATGACCGCCGCCAGCGCCATGGAGAGTTCCTGGCGTATGGTCGCCTGCCGCTCGGCGGGGAACGCGTCGGAGACGCGGGAGATCGTCGAGGCCACATCGGTCGTGTGCAGCGTCGAGAACACCAGGTGACCGGTTTCGCCCGCGGCCAGCGCGAAGCGCATGGTCTCGGGATCGCGCATTTCTCCCACGACGATCACGTCCGGCGACTGCCGGACCGCCGACCGCAGCGCCGTGGCGAAGTCCGGCGCGTCGATCCCGATCTCGACCTGCTCGACCACGCTCCGACGATGGGGATGCTCGTACTCGATCGGATCCTCGATCGTGATGATGTGCTTCGCGTCGCGCCGGTTGATCGCGTCGACGAGGGCCGCCACCGTGGTCGTCTTTCCCGAACCGGTTGGCCCGCCGACCAGGACGAGGCCGTGAGGAAGCCGGCTGAGCACCTCGATACCCGCCGGCAGCGACAACTCGCTCAGTTGGGGCGGTGCGAGGGGCAGGGCCCGGATGCTGCACGCCGGGCGGCCGCGCTCCCGGTGGAGGTTCACCCTGAAGCGTCCACCCGGGTGGCGGCGCAGGGACGCATCGGCAATGCCCCGCGTGCGAAAGTGCTCCGCCGCGTGGGGCGGCAATGCCGGGAGCACGGCCTCTTCGATGTCGTCCCCATCGAGCAGTGCCTCGTCCAGGCGCCGCACGGTGCCGTCGATCCGGATGGCCGGCGGGGCACCGGCGACCAGGTAGAGGTCGCTTGCGCCCTCGTTTCTGAGTCGGGCGAGCCACTCCTCGAGACGTGGCGCCGAGGCGGCCCTCCTAACCGCCGACGTGTTCAACTCGCTGACCAGCCGATCGAGCTCGGGGCTCTCGTCCATCTGGATGGTCCCTCCGTCGCAACGCGCCTTCCGGGCTGCTGCCCAGCATAGGAGGCCGTCTGGCAACAGGCAACCAGAAGCACTCGAACTCGTTGATGTGGCAGCCGTTGCCACACCGGACTGAGGGCAAGTACGCGCACGGTGCGCGGCCCGCCCGCTGCCGCAACCGGGAACCCGCGGTTCCGGCCTGATTCCGCGCGATCTTCTCGCCTGCCGGGCCGGCGCGCGTCTTGCCTCTGATGGCGGCGTGCGTGCGCCGCTGCTGCCCCTCACCGTGGCGCTGGTCGCCGGCATCCTCGCGGGTGCCACCTGGCCAGCGGCCTGGCCTGCGGCTCTCCCGCGCTCCGCGGCGGCGCCCGCCTCTCTCTTCCTCGTGTCGGTCGTTGTCACCGCCGTTGCCGGTACTCGCCAGGGCGCTTCCACGGCCGGTCTCGGGCAGCGGGCACGCGCCGCGCGGCTTGTGCGGGCGGCGACCATCCTCGCGCTCGTGTCCGGCCTCGGTCTGGGCGCCCGCGTCGGGCACGCGGCCCACGCGCCGCCGCTACGCGACCTCGTCGGCCTCGGCAACGGTCCCGTGCCGGGCGACATTCGCGAGCGGGGACCGCACCGTCTCCGGATGCGGCTCGAAGACGATGCCGCGCGGACGCCATTCGGCGCCTCGCTCTCGGCGCGGGTGCTCGCGGTGGACGGCCGCCGCCTCGAGCGGGAAGCACGCGGGCTGGTTCGCCTCACCGTCGGCGGCACCGTCTCCGACGCGCACCTGGCCGACTGGGCCGCCGGCCGCATCGTCGAGGCCCCCGTCTGGCTCCGCCGTGCGAGTCCCTACCTCAATCCCGGACTCGCCGACCAGGAGGTCGTGCTCGCGCGCCGAGGCGTCGCGCTCGTCGGGCAGATCAAGAGTCCCCTGCTCGTGGAGCTGATGTCCCCGGGGGCAGGCTGGCAGGAGCACGTCGTCGAGGCGCGGCGCTACGTGCGGCACGTGCTGTCGCAGGCGGTCGCGCCGTGGGGAACCCGGTCGGCGGCTGTCACGGCGGCCATCCTCATCGGCGACCGATCGGGCCTCGATGCGCCTACCGAACTGCGTCTCCAGAAGGCCGGGACGTTCCACGTGGTGGCCATCTCCGGAGGCAACGTCGCGATCTTCACCGGGCTCGTGCTCGGCGTCCTGGCCTGGACGCGCGCGCGGCCTCCGCTTCGCGCGGCGCTCGCGCTCGCGACGGTCGTCGTCTTTGCCGCCGCGGTGACGCGCGGCAGTTCGGTCTGGCGCGCCACGCTCATGGCGGCGGCGGCCCTCGTGGCCCACGCAATCGATCGTCCCGCCTCGGCCATCAACATCGTCGCGCTCACGGTGGCGCTCATGGTCGTCGGGCAGCCGTCCTCGGTCTTCGACCCGGGACTGTGGCTGACCGTCGGGGCGACGCTCGGCATCCTGTCGGCGATGCCCCGGTGGCTCAGCCCCTCCCCGGCAGGGGCGACGACGAGCCGGGCGCCTCCCGACTCGTCATGGCGCGCCGCGCGGCTGGCCAGGGAAGCCGCGGGCGTGGTGCTGGCGACGCTGGCCGCCGAGGCGGTCGTCATGCCGCTCGGCGCGTGGTGGTTCCACCGCGTCACCGTCGCCGGCCTGCTGCTCAACCTGCTGGCGGTGCCGGCCATGGCGGCCACGCAAGTGGGCGGGCTCGCAACGCTGGCGTTGTGGCCCCTGTCCTCGACGTGTGCGTGGCTCGCCGGCGGCGCGACACACCTCGCGGTGACCACGCTCGTCGAGAGCGCCGTGCTCGTGGACTGGTTTCCGTGGGTGAGCTGGAGAGTGCCTCCGCCGCCCGTGGCCGTCCTGGCGGTGTACTACGGTGCGCTCGGCGCGGCGTGGTCGGGCACCTCGCGCGCCCGGCATGCCTGGACGGCCATCGCCTCGGCGACGGCAGTGAGCATCGCACTGGGCCCGGCGTGGTCGGGTTTGCCGCCGTCGTACGTCCCAGGCGGGCGTGTGGTCATGGGCTCCTCTGCGCCCGCGAGGTCCGGCGTGCGCGCTCCGGGCGACTGGGACCTGGCGCCCGGTGCGCTGGAGGTGACGGTTCTCGACGTGGGGCAGGGCGATGCAGCCCTCGTGCGCGAGGCGGCCGGCCCGGCCATGCTCGTCGATGCCGGTGGGACGCCCGGCGAGGGTGGCTTCGACGTGGGCGCGCGCATCACCGTGCCGGCGTTGTGGGCGCACGGTGTCCGGCGCCTCGACCTCCTGGTGCTGACGCACGGCGATCCGGACCATGCCGAGGGCGCCCTGGCTGTCGTGGACGATCTGCGCGTCGACGAAGTCTGGGAGGGGATTCCCGTGCCGCCCGACACGCTGGGCGAGCGGGTGCGCGACCGCGCCCGGGCGCGCGGCGCGCGCAGGCGCGAGGTGCGGCGCACCTTCGAGCGCGCATTTGGCGCGTGGTGGCTGCGCGTGCTGCACCCGCCGGATCCAGACTGGGAGCGCCGGCGCGTGCGCAACGAGGATTCGGTCGTGGTCGCTCTCCGGCGGGCCGCCGCCGCCGTGTACCTGACGGGCGACATTGGCCGCGAGAGCGAGCAGGGGTTGACGCCTGCGCTCGGGCGCCAGCCCCTGACGCTGGTGAAGGTCGCGCATCACGGCAGCGCCGGCTCGAGCGGCGCGGCGTGGGTGGGCGCCCTGCGGCCCACGGTGGCCGTCGTCAGCGCGGGCCGCCACAATCGCTTCAACCACCCCGCGCACGCCGTGCTCGAGCGCTACGTCCGCGCCGGCACGCTGGTGTTGCGGACGGATCGCGACGGGGCCGTGACGGCCAGGACCGATGGGCGCGTCCTGCTGGTCGAGACCGTGCGTGGACGATGGTGGGGATGGCGTGTCGGGGAACGAGCGGCCGACCGGGTGCTCGTCACTTCATCGACGTCTTCACCGCCTGCCACTCCGCCTCCATCTCCTCGACCGAGACGTCGTCCCATCTCGTCCCGCGCCGGGCGAGGCGCTCGGAGAGTGCGGCAAAGCGCGCGAGGAACTTGCGATTCGCGGCACGCAGGGCCGCCTCGGGGTCGACACCGAGCTGCCGCGCCAGGTTCGCCATCGAGAACAGCAGGTCGCCCAGCTCCTCGCGGGTTCTCTCGCGGTCGCCGTCCGCCATCTCGGTGCGAAGCTCGCGCAGTTCTTCCTCGACCTTGGCGAGCACACCCGCGGCGTCGGGCCAATCGAAGCGCACCTTCGCCGCGCGCCGGCCGATCTCGTGGGCCGTCATCAGGGCGGGGAGCGAGGCGGGAATGCCGTCCATGGGGCCGTGACCCCCCTTGCCGGCGTCGGCGCGCTCCTGCGCCTTGATCTCGTCCCACTGCTCTTTGACAGCAGCGGGTGAGTCGATGGCCCGGCCGCTCGTGCCGTCGGCCCCCGGGTGCGTGCCGTCGGCCCCCGCTTGCGCGGCGTCGGCTCCAGGTCGAGCGGCGTCGGCCCCGGGTTGCGCGAAGACATGCGGGTGGCGCCGGATCAGCTTCTCCGTGACCGAACCCAGCGCGTCGGCGAGCGTGAAGGCGCCCTGTTCGCTGGCGAGCTGGGCGAGGAAGACGCCCTCGAAGACGAGATCGCCGATTTCGCCGCGCAGGCCGTCGAGGTCGTCGCGCTCGATGGCCTCGACCACCTCGTGCGCCTCCTCGAGGACGAACGGCGCGAGCGAGGCCAACGACTGCTCGCGGTCCCAGGGACAGCCCTCGGGCGATCGCAGCAGGCGCATGATCTCGGCCAGACGGGTCAGCTCGTTTCCGGCAGACGACGGGGCGGCGGCGGGTGGAACGAGGCGGCCCCGGGTGGCGCTCGGCTCGTCGGACATGCGGCTATGCTAGCATCCGCCTATGACCGACCAGCACCGCCCCGAGGTCTCGTTCGGGGCTTTCGTTGTCTCGCTGGCGGCCTCGGCCGCCATGCATTTTGGCGACGTCCCGGGGCCCGATGGCCAGCCGATGGAGGCCGATCTCGACGGGGCCGCGCAGTTGATCGACATCCTCTCGATGCTGCAGGAGAAGACGAAGGGGAACCTCAGCGAAGACGAAGAGCAGCTGGTGTCGAGCGTGCTGTTCGAGCTGCGTCTGCGCTACGTCGAGGCGACCAAACCCGCGTCGCGTATCATCACGCCCTGACGCGCCCAGGCGCGGACACGACCCGGTGCGCATCACGTTCCTCGGCACGGGTACGTCGCACGGCGTGCCCATGATCGGTTGTCACTGCGCGGTCTGCACCTCGCGCGACCCGCGCGACGCGCGGTTCCGGCCCTCGGTCTACCTCGAGCTGGCGCCCGACCTCGCGGTGCTCGTCGACACGGCGACCGATCTGCGCAGCCAGGCGCTGCGTTTCGGGGTGGAGCGCGTCGACGCGGTGCTCTACACCCACAGCCACGCCGACCACGTGTTCGGGTTCGACGAGCTGCGCCGTTACAACCACCTGGCCCGGCACGCGATTTCGGCCTACGGCGATGCGCGCACGGTGGCCGACCTGCGGCGCACGTTCGCCTATGCGTTCGACCCGGCGGCCGACGTGGGTGGTGGTGTGCCGCGGGTGGTGCCTGCGGTCGTCACGGGCCCGTTCTGTCTCGGAGGGCACCAGGTGGTGCCGGTGCCCATCTTCCACGGGTCGCGGCCGATCCTCGGGTACAGGATCGGCGGATTCGCCTACCTCACCGACTGCTCGGCGATTCCCGAGTCGTCGTTCCCCCTGCTCGACGGCGTCGAGGTCGTCGTCATCGGGGCGCTCCGGCGGCGCCCGCACCCCACGCACTTCACGGTGGATGAAGCGGTGACGGCCGCGGGGCGCATCGGCGCGCGGCGGGCGCTGCTCACGCACATGTGCCACGACCTCGGCCACGCGACCACCAACGCCACGCTGCCGAGCGGTGTGGAGCTGGCCTACGACGGGCTGAGGGTCGAGATCTAGGCGCTGGGCGTTGGGCGCTAGGCGCTGGGCGCTGGGCGCTGGGCGCTAGGCGTTGGGCGCTGGGCGCTGGGCGCTGGGCGCTGGGCGCTCGGC
>JAHDVQ010000032.1:24332-31915 GCA_023384595.1 Vicinamibacteraceae bacterium
GGCGCTGGGCGCTCGGCACTCGGCACTCGGCAGTGAGCAACTCGAGAGGGGACTCCCGCCCCGATCCGCTGATCCGCCGATCCGCCGATCCCCGGTATGATCCTCCCGTGGCCTTCGACATCGTGCACTTTCCGGATGCGCCGGCGCCGGCGTCGTGGCGGCAGCCCGTGGTCGCCATCGGCAACTTCGACGGGCTGCACCGGGGCCACAGCAAGATCATCGAGCGCGTGTGCCGGCAAGCGCGCGAGCGCCACGCCACGGCGCTCGTCCTGACCTTCGATCCCCATCCGCCGCGCGTGGTGCGCCCCGACAAGGCGCCGCCCTTGCTGATGACGCCCGTGCAGAGGGCCGACGCCATTGCCAGGACCGGCGTGCACGGCCTCGCGGTCGTCCGCTTCACCCCGGAACTCTCCCAGTGGTCGCCCGAGCGCTTCGTCGAGGAGGTGCTCGTCGACTGGCTGCGCGTGTCCGAGGTATGGGTCGGAGGCAATTTCCTCTTCGGACGTGACCGCAGCGGAAACTTCACGATGCTCCGGGGGCTGGGCGCTCATCACGGGTTCCGGGCCGA
Organism: Vicinamibacteraceae bacterium; assembly: GCA_023384595.1. Classification (GTDB taxonomy): domain Bacteria; phylum Acidobacteriota; class Vicinamibacteria; order Vicinamibacterales; family JAFNAJ01; genus JAHDVQ01. The sequence goes on from JAHDVQ010000032.1 coordinate 24,901, forward strand.
GAAGATCGACCCGGTCCGCTACAAGGAGTTCGTGGTGAGCAGCACGCGCGTGCGGCGGCTCGTCTCCGAAGGACGGGTCGACGAGGCGGGCGCGCTGCTCGGGCACCACTACGTCGTCGCGGGACGGATCGTCGAGGGCGACCGCCGGGGACGGACGCTCGGGTTTCCGACGGCCAATCTCGACACGGAGAACGAACTGGTGCCTCCGAACGGCGTGTACGCGACGGTCCTGCAGGTGGGACGCGAGCGGCTGGCCGGCGTCACGAACATCGGCGTCCGGCCCACGGTGACCGATGCCGCGCACCGGACGATCGAAACGCACCTCATGGACACCGAGCGCGACCTGTATGGCGAAGAGGTGTCGCTGGCCTTCGTCCACCGGCTGCGCGACGAGCGGCGGTTCGAGGGCGTCGAGGCGCTCAGGTCGCAGATTGCCGCGGATGCGGCGCAGGCGGCGGCGCTCTTCGACCGGATTTCGCTATAGAATCTGGCGACACATGAGCGAGCCGCGCCGAGCCGAGAGCGACGACCTCGTGGTCGACTGCCGCGTCACGACGACACCGGCCTTCTCCTCGATTGTCGAGGCGCTCTCTGCGCGCATCGGCGAGTTCGCCGGGTGCCCGGCGGGCGACGCCGGACGTCTGGGGCAGGCCGTGCGTCTGGTGTTCGAGCGCGCGCGCGCCGCCGTGGGTGGCGAAGGCGAGGTCGACCTCGACTTCCGCGGCAACGGCCGGCTGCTGCACGTGGACGTCCATTGCCCCGGCCCCGCCGCCACGGCCCTTGCCGACCTGCAGGATGGCGACGGCGCCGCGCGCCTGCGCGCGCTCGTCGACCGCAGCGAGGTCCAGATAGAGGGCGACGGCACGCGCTGCCGGCTGACCCAGCAGATCCGCCCGGCGTCGTCATAGCCTGGAGCCTGGAGCCCGGAGCCTGGAGCCCGGGCTCAGGCCCGTAGCCTGTAGCCCTGAGCCTGTAGCCCTCCCATGTTCCTGTACAACACCCTGTCTCGCCAGGAAGAAGAGTTCGTGCCCCTCGACGGGCACACCGTCCGCATGTACTCGTGCGGGCTCACGGTCTACAACCGCGGGCACATCGGCAACTTCCGCTATTTCACGGCCGTCGACGTGCTGCGCCGCGTGCTTCGTCACCACGCCGGCTACGCCATGCGGCACGTGGTCAACTTCACGGACGTCGACGACCGCACCATCCTCGAGTCGCAGAAGGCCGGCGTGCCGCTGCGCGAGTACACCGACCGCTTCATCGAGGCCTTCCGCGAAGACGCCGACACGCTCGGGCTCGAGGCGGTCGAAGAGAACCCCCGCGCGACCGACGACGCCAACCTGCGCGCGATGTGCGAAATCATCGCGGCGCTCGACGAGCGCGGCCACACGTACCTGAGCGACGGCTCGATCTACTTCAAGATCGCGACGATGCCGGACTACGGCAAGCTGGCGCGGCTGGACCACGCGGGCATGAAGCCGGGCGCACGTGTCGACACCGACAAGTACGAAAAGGAGGATGCGCGCGACTTCGTCCTCTGGAAGGCGACCTCGCCGGGCGAACCCACCTGGGACTTCGGCGTCGGCCCGGGCCGTCCGGGCTGGCACATCGAGTGCTCGGCGATGGCGCGCCGGCTGCTCGGCGACACCATCGACATCCACGCGGGCGGCGTGGACCTCATCTTCCCGCACCACGAGAACGAGATCGCGCAAACCGAATGCGCGACGGGCCACCCGTTTGCCCGCTTCTGGTTCCACGTCGAGCACCTGATCATGGACGACGGGGAGAAGATGTCGAAGTCGGTGGGGAACGTCTACACCGTCTCGGACGTCCTCGAGCGCGGGTACCGCGCGTCGGCCCTGCGATACCTGCTGCTCTCGGTGCACTACCGGAAGCAGCTGAAGTTCTCGTGGGCCAATCTCGATCAGGCCGAGGAGGCGCTCAAGCGCCTGATGGATTTCCTCGGACGCCTCGAGCGTGTCGCCGTCGAGGGCACGCATCCCGAGATCGCCGACCGCGTGGCCGGAGCGCGGCGCGACTTCGGCGCCATGCTCGATGCCGACGTCAACGTGCCCGGAGCGACGGGCGTGATGTTCGACCTCGTGCGCACGCTCAACGCCGCCATCGACGATGGCCGTCTCGGCACGGGCGACGTGCCCGTCGTCACCGGGGCCTTCGAGTGGTTCGACGCGATTCTCGGGGTGGTGGCGCTCCGCCGCGCCGAGGAGGCGCGGCCGCCGGTGCCCGTCGAGGAGATCGAGCAGCTCATCGAGGCCCGGCAAGCCGCACGGCGTGGCCGGAACTTCGTCGAAGCCGACCGTATCCGGGCCGACCTCGACGCGCGCGGCATCGTGCTCGAGGACTCGCCCACCGGGACTCGCTGGAAGCGGAAGTAGCGGCGATAACCCTAGCCGGCCTCGAAGACGCCCAGCTCACGGTTCTTCCGGCACCGGTCCCACGTGAAGCAGCGCCCGTTCATCGCGATGTAGACGCCTGGCGGGAGCACCTGCGCGAACGAGAGCGCGCTCCCGAGATTGAAGAGCCCGTCCGACGACCCGAACGCATAGGGCACCATCGCGCCGGTGAGCACGATGGTCTTCGACGAGGCGCGCGCGGCGAGCGCCGTGGCGGTCTCGACCATCGTGTCGGTGCCGTGCGTGACGACCAGCTTCGCCTCCTCACAGCCCATGGCGCGCTCCACGATGCCGGCCCTGTCGGCGTCGGTCATGTCGAGGCTGTCCATCATCATCAGCGTCTCGACCACGACCGGCTGACGGCAGCGTCCAAGCCGCAGCATCTCGGGGACGTGCGTGTCGTGAAAGTACAGCCGGCCGTTGATCTCGTCGTAGTCCTTGTCGAAGGTGCCGCCGGTGACGAGGATACGCACGGTTTGATCGGGGTCCATGGCCCCGATTCTGGGCCAGGCCCGCGGGCGGATCAACTCTTGCTCCGGTGGTCAGGGGAGGCCCTCATGACCTTGGAGCGGTTGCGGATGGGTGCCGGAGGCGAGGACGCGGCCTGCGAGGCGTTACGGCGGCGCGGCTACGCCATCCTCGCGCGGCGGTTTCGCACGCGAAGCGGCGAACTCGACATCGTCGCGCGCGACGGCGACACGCTGGTGTTCGTCGAGGTCAAGGCGAGGCGATCGCTGCGCGCGGGCCTGCCGGCCGAGGCGGTGACGTGGCGAAAACGGCGTACCCTCCACCGCGTGGCGTTGGAATTTCTTGCCAGGTCCAGGCTCCACCACCTCCCGTGCCGGTTCGACATCGTCAGCGTGCGGATGGGGCCCGGGGGCGAGCCGACCGGCGTCGAGATCGTCCCGGGAGCCTTCAGCGTGGGGGAGTAGGTGCAGACCGCGAGGCCCGCGGCTGCCGGCGCAGGAACGACCGCTCGACCAGGTGGCGGCGGGCGAACCACGGCTGCGCGATGAGGGATCGTCCGATGACCGCGTAGAGCCGAGGCGGCAGCGGCCACGCGGCGGGCCCGGTGGCGGACGGCACGCCGAAGGCCCGTTCGAGCGCGGCGACGTACGCGTCGGGGCGTCCGCCAGGGTCATTCGACGGGGCCCCGAGGATGTGGCGGGCGGCAAGTTGGCCCGACACGACGGCGGGGTGGATGCCCTCGCCGCTGGCGGGATAGGCGAGCCCCGCGGCATCGCCCACCAGCAGCACGCCGTCCGAGGCGACGCGGCGCACGGGCCGGCCCCACACGCGGTAGGCGTGCCCGTGCCAGCGGTCGGGGAAGCCGGCCGGGATGCGCCCGCAACTACGAAGCCACGCGAGAAACGCCCGCGAGGCCTCGGCGACACCGTCGGCGTCCTGCCGCCCGAAGCCCACGTTCAGGTACTCGCCCTTGCGGACGCACCACCCATAGCCTCGAAGATCGCGACAGAAGTACAACGCCGGCAGCTCCGGAGCGACGCCGCTCGTCGGAGGGGCCTCGAGCCGGAGTTCGAGCTCCTGCGCGACGACGAGCGTGGGAGACGGCGGCTCGGATGGGTTCAGCCACCGCGCGACCGGACAGAAGTGCCCGCCGGCGCCGACGAGCACCGGCGCCGCGATCGCGAGCCGTGGCCGCGGCGTGGCGCGCCCGGCGGCTCCAGGGCCGGGCTCCTCGTGCTGTGCCGGTTTCAGGCGAAGCGCCCATCCCTGCGGCGTGCGCTCGATTCCCTCGACCGCCGTCCCCTCGATCACCTCGGCGCCGCATCGGCGCAACAGATACGTGTCGAACTCGCACCGGCGGATCGCGTAGCTCACAGGTTCGGCATAGCGCGTCGTCACGCGATGCCCGCCGATGATGCCGGTCTCGAAGCCGAGCACGGGCTGGAGCGTGCGGCCAGCGGCGTAGTCGGCGAGATCGAGGGCGAGCGCCTCGACGACGTCGGGCGTAATCCATCCCGCGCACACCTTGTCGCGTGGGAAGACCGCCTTGTCGGCCACGACCACGTCGAGTCCGGCGGCGGCGAGGACGCGGGCGCATGACGAACCGGCCGGCCCGCCGCCGACGATGGCGACGTCACATCGTCTGGTCATGGTGCGCCGTCTCGATGCGTATCAGTGTCGATGCCCTGCCCGACTCCGCGCGCCTGTGGAGCGTGGAGTCGAACAGGTCACACGGGCCGCGTCCACGGCGCACTGTCCCATCCCTCGCGCGCGAACGTCACCTGGAACAACTGCAGGTAGCCCGCGGCGAACCCGGCGTGCGCGCCCGCGAGGTAATAGCGCCACATGCGGGTGAAGCGCTCGCCGAGCTGCCTCGTCACCTCCGGCGCCGCGCGCTCGAAACGATCGCGCCAGTGCTCGAGCGTGAGCGTGTAGTGGCGCCTGAGGTTCTCGACGTCGAGCACCGAGAAGCCATAGGGCTCCAGCACGCGGCCGACCACCTCGCGCAGCGTGGGCAGGTAGTTGCCAGGGAAGATGTAGCGCCGGGTCCACCGGCTGCTCGGCGCTTCGTGGTCGCGCCCGATGAAGTGGAGCAGTCCGCGCCCGTGCCCGCGATCGAGCACCCGGTCGATGACGGCCCCGAGCTCCGCGTAGCGCGCCGGACCGACGTGCTCGAGCATGCCGACCGAGACGAACACGTCGCAGGGCTCGTCGATGCGGCGCCAGTCGTCCTCGATGAACGTCACGCGGCCCTCGAGGCCCTGCGCGGCGGCGCGGCGCCGGGCTTCGACGACTTGCTCGTGCGACACGTTCCACGCCCGCACGGTGGTCTGGTGCTCCCGCGCCATGTGGCAGGCGAGTGCGCCCCAGCCGCACCCGGCCTCGACCACGCGCAGGCCCGGTGTCAGGTGCACCTTGCGGCACACCCGCTCCATCTTCTGCTGCTGTGCCGTTTCGAGCGAGGCCGCGGGCGTCGGAAACCACGCGCAGGTGTAGACGAGGTTCTCGTCGAGCCAGAGGCGATAGAAGTCGTTGCCGAGGTCGTAGTGGTGCCGGGCGTTGCGCCGTGCGGCGTCGAGGCCGGCTCCGACCCGGTGCGTAACGCGGCGGGCCAGGCGGTGCCAGGGCAGGCGGGTGCGCTGCAACGCACTGGCAACGGCGTCCACAAGGCGATGGACATTGCCGTCGATCTCGATGCTGCCGTCGGTGTACCCCTCGCCGAACCCGAGATCGGGATCGCGCAGCAGGCGCCACAGCGCGTGGCGCGACGCGATGCGGAGCGTGAACTCCGGCGCGGCGGTCCTCTCCCACGTGCTCCCGTCCCAGAGCACGAGGCGCAGCGGCACGCCGCTCGCGACGTCGAGCAAGGTGCGGGCGCCCCATCGGTCGAGCAGCGTGGGAGGGCTGCCGGAACGCGAAGCCCGGAAGGGGAGGGCCTGGTGGTGTCGTGTGAGGCGCGCGACGCCGAAGGCGCGCCGCAGGGCTGGCTGCATGGCAACCTCCGTCTGCCGGACAGGCCGCGCGGGCCGCAGGGCCGCGAGGGCCGCAGAGTCCGGCCGCCGATCGCCTACAGGATACCTCCAGCCGCCGAATCAGGGCGCGGCGGATTCGCGGGCGAGCAACTGCTGCTTTCGCGCGATACCCCAGCGGTAGCCGGAGGGCACGCCGTCGGTTCGGACGACCCGGTGACAGGGGATGGCGACGGCCAGCGGGTTGGCGGCACACGCCCGCGCGATGGCGCGCGCGCCCCGAGGCACGCCGAGCCGGGCCGCCATCTCCGCGTAGCTCGCCGTGGCACCGGGGGGAATCATCCGCAGCGCCTCCCAGACGCGTTGCTGAAACGCGGTGCCGCGGATGTCGAGCGGCAGGTCGAGACCGATGGCCGGGGCCTCGATCAGGCCGACGACCGCGGCGACGGTGCGCTCGAATGCGCGATCCCCGCCCACGAGCCGGGCGTTCGGGAAGCGGTCCTCGAGCTCCCGCACGAGCGTCTCGGGATCGTCGCCGAGCGAGATGGCGCAGATGCCGCGGGCGCTCTGGGCGACGAGGATCGAACCGAGCGAGCACTCGCCCACGGCAAACCGGATCTCGGTGCCGGCGCCGCCCGCGCGGTAGCGCGTCGGGGTCATGCCGAGGACGCCGGGAGACGACTCGTAGAAGCGCCCGCCCGAGTTGAAGCCCGCCGCATAGAACGCATCGGTGACCGTCTGGCCCGACCTGCCCAGCTCGCGGCGCACGCGCGCGGCCCGATGCGCGGCGGCGTAGGCGCGGGGCGTGACGCCCGTGACGCTCTTGAAGACGCGGTGGAAGTGATGCGGACTAAGCCCGGCTCTTCTGGCGAGTGCCGCCAGCGGAGGGACGCGGTCGGCGCGGGCGAGCAGGCGGCAGACCTCCACGATGACCGCCGCGTGCGTCTCGCTGAGCGAGGCCTCGTTCGGCCGGCAGCGGCGGCAGGGTCTGAAGCCCGCGCGCTCGGCCTCGTCCGCCGAGGCATGGAAGCGCACGTGCCTCGGGTTGGCGTGGCGTGACGGGCATGAAGGCCGGCAGTAGACCCCCGTGGTCGAGACCGAGTAGAAGAAGGTGCCGTCGGCGCGGCGATCGCGCGCACGCACGGCCTTCCACCTCGGGTCGTC
>JAHDVQ010000033.1:0-29360 GCA_023384595.1 Vicinamibacteraceae bacterium
CGCCTAGCGCCTAGCGCCTAGTGTTTCAGCAGGTCGCCGTCCTTCTTCTTCTGCAGATCGTCGACGGCGGCAATCTGCTGGTCGGTGAGCTTCTGCACGTCGTCGAGACCGCGCCGCTCATCGTCCTCCGAAATGAGCGAGTCCTTCGCCATCTTCTTCAGCCGGTCGTTGGCCTCGCGGCGGACCTGCCGCACCGCGTTCCGCCCTTCCTCGGCCATCTTGTGGACGATGCGCGACAGTTCCTTGCGGCGCTCGTCGGTGAGCGCCGGCAGGGGGATGCGGATGACCTTGCCGTCGTTGGACGGGTTCAGGCCCAGGTTGGCGGCGCGAATGGCCTTCTCGATGGCGCTCATCAACTGGGGGTCGAAGGGCTGCGCGATGATCGTCGTGGGCTCGGGAATCGACAGCGAGGCGAGTTGATTGATCGGCATCGACGATCCGTACGCCTCGACGTGCACCGAGTCGAGCAGCGAGACCGAGGCCCGCCCCGTGCGCACGCCGGCCAGGTCCTTGCGCACGTGCTCGACGAGGCCCTCCATGCGCTTGCGCGTTTCGGTGAGCACGCTCTTCACGTCTTTCGCGTCCATGTGGCTTCGGCTCCGTGGTAATCGCGGGCGGCCCGCGAGTCGGCCGCCGCGCTCGTTCAGACCGTGACCAGCGTGCCGATCGGCTCCCCCATCACGGCGCGCCGCAGGTTGCCGGGCGTCCGCAGGTTGAAGACCATGATCGGCAGGCGGTTGTCCATGCAGAGCGTGATCGCGGTGGCGTCCATCACCTTCAGCCCCTGCTCGATCACGCCCAGGTACGAAATCCGATCGTACTTCGTGGCCTCGGGGTGTGTCACGGGGTCGGCCGAGTAGATGCCGTCGACCTTCGTCGCCTTGAAGATGATGTCGGCGCGGATTTCGTTGGCGCGCAGCGCGGCGGCCGTGTCGGTCGTGAAGTAGGGGTTGCCGGTGCCGGCGGCGAAGATCACCACCCGCCCCTTCTCGAGGTGCCGCATCGCACGGCGGCGGATGAAGGGTTCGGCCACCTCGCGCATCTCGATGGCGGTGAGCACGCGCGTGCTCACGTCGGCCTTCTCGAGGGCGTCCTGCAGGGCGAGCGCGTTGATCACGGTCGCCAGCATGCCCATGTAGTCGCCCGTCGCGCGGTCCATGCCGCGCGCGCTCGCGGCGACGCCCCGGAAGATGTTCCCGCCGCCGATGACGATGGCGACCTCGACGCCGAGGGCCTGGACCTCGCCCACGTCGCGGGCCACCTGCACCGCCACCTCCGGATCGATGCCGTACCCGCGTTCGCCCATGAGGGCCTCACCGGACAGTTTCAGCAGGATGCGACGGTAGGCGGGCGAGGACATGCCGGACGATTATATGGGAAAGGGCCGGCCTCCACGGGAAGGCCGGCCCCTTCTCCAGACTCCAGGCTCCGGGCTCCAGGCTCCGGCCTTCTTCACGCGTGCTCGCCGACGCGCAGGCGGACGAAGCGGGCGACCGACACCTCGGCGCCGAGCGTCTTGTTGGCCGCGGCGACGACCTCGCTGACCTTCATCTTCGGCTCGCGAATCGACGGCTGATCGACGAGCACGACCTGCTCGTAGAACGCCCCGAGCTTGCCCTCGATGATCTTCTCGATCACGTTGGCCGGCTTGCCCGAGCCTTCCATCTGCGCCCGGTAGATGTCCTTCTCGCGGTCGAGCGTGGCGGCGGGCACCTCGGCGCGGGCGGCGAACTGCGGCGAGGCCGCCGCAATCTGCATCGCCATCTCCTTCACGAAGCCCTTGAACTCGTCGCGCCCGGCGACCTCGGGCGTGACGCCCGAGAACTCCACCATCACGCCGATCTTCCCGCCAAGGTGAATATACTGGCCCACGACCCCGGCGTTCTCGTACTTCGCGAAGCGCGGCACGCTCATGTTCTCGCCGATCTTGGCGATGGCGGCCGTCACCACGGGCTGCACCGGCCCGTTCGGGTCGGTGAGGAGCGCCGGCGTGGCATTGGGCGTCTTCGCCAGCGCCTCGGCCAGCTCGCGCGCCATCGCCTGAAAGCTCTCGTTCTTGGCGACGAAGTCGGTTTCGCAGTTCAGCTCGACGAGGACGCCGGTCGTGGCGTCGGGCGAGAGGTAGGCGCCGATGACGCCCTCGCTCGTCGAGCGGCCCGCGCGCTTGGCGGCCTGGGCCATCCCCTTCTTGCGGAGCAGGTCGATGGCCTTCTCCATGTCGCCCGCGGTCTCGACGAGCGCGGCCTTGCAGTCCATCATGCCCGCGCCGGTCTTGTCGCGCAGCGCCTTCACCTGTGCGGCGGTGATCTCCATGAGTCGATGTCTCCGAACGAAAAGGCGGCGCGTCGCGTCCCGGCCCCGCGTTGGGCCCTCGCGCCGCACGGATGTCGCGTGGGGTCTGGCCGCCCGGGCGGCCCGTACACACGAAGCGCCGGCCCAGGGGGAGCGGCCGGCGCCTCGTCGAAGTCCGCGTCGTTAGACCGGCGCGGTCGAGGGCGTCTCGGGACGCACGGGCACCGGCGCCGTGCGCTGGATGGCGCGCTTCACCCTGGGCTCGTCGCCCTCGGCCTGCGCCTCGGCCGCCTGCTCGGCCTGGGCCGTCTCGCGGAGGCCGCGGCCGGCGATGACCGCGTCGGCCACACGCGACGAGAACAGCCGGATGGCCCTGAGCGCATCGTCGTTGCCCGGGATGGGGAAGTCCACCTGGTCGGGGTCGCAGTTGGTGTCCACGATCCCGATGACGGGAATCTTCAGCTTCCGGGCCTCGTCGACCGCGATCTGCTCGTGGCGCGTGTCGACCACGAAGAGCGCGTCGGGCAGCCGCGACATGTGCCGGATGCCGTCGAGGTTCTTCTGGAGCTTGCGCTTCTCCTTCTCGATGCGCGCGATCTCCTTCTTCGACAGCGTCTCGTAGCGGCCGTCCTCGGCCATCGCCTCGAGCTCGCGCAGCCGGCCGAGGCTCCGCTGGATGGTCGTGAAGTTGGTCAGCAGCCCGCCGAGCCACCGCTGGTTGACGTGGTACATCCCGCAGCGCTGCGCCTCTTCGGCAATGGCGTCCTGGGCCTGCCGCTTGGTGCCGACAAACAGCAGGGTGCGCCCCTCGCTGGCGAGCTCGTGGACGAACTCCTCGGCGTCGCGGAACATCCGCGCCGTCTTGGCGAGGTCGAGGATGTAGATGCCGTTGCGCTCGCCGAAGATGTAGGGCTTCATCTTCGGGTTCCAGCGCTTGGTCTGGTGGCCGAAGTGCACGCCGGCCTCCAGCAGGTCTTTCACAGCAATGGGCGTCAAGCTGCCTCCAACAGGGTCCTGAACCGGGTGAACTAGCGCTTGCTGAACTGGAAGCGCTTGCGGGCGCCCGCCAGCCCGTACTTCTTGCGTTCCTTCTTGCGCGGGTCGCGCGTGAGCAGGCCCGCGCGCTTGAGCGTCGGGCGCAGCTCGAGGTTGTACTCGCAGAGCGCCCGCGAGATGCCCAGGCGCAGCGCGCCGGCCTGGCCCGAGATGCCGCCCCCGCTGGTCGTCGCGAGGATGTCGAACTTGTCGCCCATCTCGGTGATCGAGAGAGGCTGCCGGATCTGCATGCGCAGCGATTCGGCGGGGAACATCTGCTCGACCGGCCGCTCGTTGATCACGATGGCGCCCGTGCCGGGGCGGAGAAACACGCGGGCGGTCGACGTCTTGCGGCGACCCGTTCCGTAGTACTGCACGACAGACACGTTAGGCGACCTCGAACTTGGTGGGTTGCTGCGCCGCATGCGGATGATCGGCGCTCACGTAGACCTTCAGCTTGCGGTACATCGCGTCGCCCATCTTGTTCTTGGGCAGCATGCCGCGCACCGCCTCCTCGACCAGCCGCCGCGGCGTCTTCTGCCGCACGACCTTCGCGCGCACCTCGTGGAGGCCGCCCTCGTAGCCGCTGTGCGTCCGGTAGACCTTCTGATCTTCCTTCCGTCCCGTCAGCCGCACCTTCGCGGCGTTGACGACGATGACGTGGTCGCCCGTGTCGATGAAGGGGGTGAAGACCGGCTTGTGCTTGCCCATGAGCAGGCGGGCGGCGTCGGTGGCCACCCGGCCGAGCGACTTGCCCTCGGCGTCGATGACGTGCCACCGGCGCGGTGTCTTCGTGGCGCTCGGAACGAACGTACGCATGAACTCCCTTTTCCGCCACTCCATGGCGACGGCAAACCGAAATGATACCGTGGCCCCGATCCGACTGTCAATGAAAGGCATCCGGCGTCCGGCGTCCGGTCTGGCATGCGGCGTCCGGCATCCGCCTACCGGCCGCGTCTGGGCTCCAGGCTCCAGACCAGGCTCCGGGCACCGGGTTCCGGGCTCCAGGCACCAGGCTCCGGGCTCCGGGCTCCAGGCTCCTCTGACGAACCGCTGACAACCCTGACGCCCGTCCGACCCCGCCCTGTCGTCCGGGACACCCAGCCCGGATGACCGCTCGCCCGGGCCGGCCGCTGACAGTTTGCGTCAGTGCCGCCGCAGTTTCGTTGAGAAAACCGCAGCATCGCATCCTGGCGCCCCGGTGTCGTCCCGCCGATTTGCGCCAATTTTTGGCCATGTGGGACCACCTGCCGTGCTGGCACCGGCCTTGCTGCCCGGGTGTCCGTGACCGGCGAGCCGTGCTCGCCGCTGCAGACCCCGCCCCGGGTGCCGGCCAGGTGGCCGTTGCGCGGTGCGGGCCTCATCCACGACGAGGTTGCAGGTGTTTGGCAAATCCCGATCGGTCGTCGGACTCGACATCGGCTCGAGCGCGGTCAAGGCCGTCGAGCTGAAGCCCTCCGGCAAGGGCTACAAGATCACCGCCTTCGGCTCGGAGCCCGTGCCGCCGGACAGCATCGTGGATGGCGCCATCATCGACGGAGCGGCCGTCGCCGAAGCCATCCGCCGGCTGTTCGAGAGCCAGCAGATCAAGACGAAGGACGTCGCGGCCTCGCTGGCCGGTACGGCCGTCATCGTCAAGAAGATCAACCTCCCGGCCATGAGCGAGACGGAGCTCGCCGACGCCATCTACTGGGAGGCCGAGCAGTACATCCCGTTCGCCGTTCAGGACGTCAACCTCGACTACCAGGTCATCTCGGGGCTGCCCGACAAGAAGGCCGCCGGCGGCGGCGCGCTGTCGACGCCGGGCATGGAAGTCATGCTCGTGGCGGCCAAGAAGGAGAAGATCGCCGACTACACCGGCGTCATCTCGCAGGCGGGCCGCACGCCGGTGGTCGTCGACGTCGATGCCTTCGCGCTCCAGAACGCGTACGAGGCCAACTACGGCGTCGAGCACGGCGCGGTCGTGGCGCTCCTCAACGTCGGGGCCAGCGCCATCAACGTCAACGTCATCAGCGGCGAGCACTCGCTCTTCACCCGCGACATCTCGCTCGGCGGCAACGCCTACACCGAGGCGCTCCAGAAGGAGCTGCACCTCGATCCCGGGTCGGCCGAGCTGCTGAAGCGCGGCCATCCCGTCGACGGCTACGACTTCGAGGTGGCGCGGCCCCTCCTGCGGGCCGTCACCGACAACCTCCTTCTCGAGATTCAGAAGACCTTCGACTTCTTCCGCGGCACGACCGGCATCGACCGCATCGATCGCATCGTGCTCAGCGGCGGCGGGTCGCGCGTGGACGGCTTTGCCGAGATGGTCGGCGAGCGCTTCGACGTGCAGGTCGAGGAGTTCGACCCGTTCCGGGCCGTGCAGTTCGATCCGCAGAAGTTCGGCGTGGATTCGGCGGCCGACGTCGCCCCGGTGTCGGCGGTGGCGGTAGGGCTCGCCTTGCGCAGGGCAGGCGACCGATGATTCGCATCAATCTCCTCGAGCGGCCGAAGGCGCCCAAGGCGTCCTTCGACATCGCCCGCCACACGACGGCGCTCTGCGCCCTGGTGCTGGTGGTCTTCGCGGCCGGCATCGGCTGGCGCTACTGGCACCTCACGCAGGAAGACGCCCGCCTCACGCGCGAGACCGCCGAGGCCCAGCGCGAGGCCGCGCGCCTCAAGTCGGTCCTGCTGCAGGTCGAGCAGTTCGAGCAGCGCAAGGGCCAGCTCCAGCAGCGCGTGACCCTCATCGAGGAACTGCGCCGCGGTCAGAGCGGCCCGGTCCACCTGCTCGACGAGGTGAGCCGCAGTCTGCCCGACCGCCTCTGGCTCACCGAGATGAAGCAGGAAGGCAGCGACGTGCGGCTCCAGGGCCACACCACCTCGCTCACCTCGCTCTCGGACCTCGTGGGCAACCTCGAGAGCTCGGGGTACTTCCAGCGGCCGGTCGAGATCATCGACAGCCAGGTCGAGTCGACGCAGGGCCAGGGCGACCTCGTGAAGTTCACCGTGAAGGCCACCTTCGCGATGCCTGGAGCCGCGCCGCAGGGCGTCTCGGCTCCCGCGCGCCCGGGCACGGTGCCCACCAACCAGCGCCGGGCGGGTGCCTAGCCGACGCGTGCAGGGAAGAGCAGGCCGACCATGCAACTGACGCTCAACAAACTGCCCTGGTACAGCCAGGTCGCCGTCTTCGCCGCGATCGGCGCCGTGGGCGCCGGGGCGTTCTGGTACTTCTACGACTCGCCGGCGCGCGAGAAGCTCCGCGCGCGCGAGCAGCAGCTCGCCACCGTCAAGTCCGAGGTCGCCCGCGGCCTGGCCATCGAGCGACGCCTGCCCGAATTCAGGCGGGAGATTGCCGACCTCGAAGCGCGGCTCGACAGCCTGCGTGCGGTCCTGCCCGAGCAGAAGGACGTGGGCGAACTGCTCCGCCGCCTGCAGACGCTCGCGACGCAGTCGAACCTCGCCATCCGCGCGTTCAAGCCGCTCGCCATCGCGCAGCAGCAGATGCACGCCGAGTGGCCCATCCAGCTCGAGCTCGACGGGACGTACCACGACCTGGGCATCTTCTTCGACAAGGTGTCGAAGGTGCCCCGGATCATCAACATCTCGGCGATTGGCTTGAAGTCGAAGGACCGCGGACGGCCGGGGGCGTCCGCGGCGCCCGAGGGTGGAGCGACGGTCGAGGCCGCCTGCCTGGCCACCACCTTCGTGCTGTCGGAACCCCCTGCCGAGGCCAACCCGAAGGCGGGCAAGGCCGGTCCACAGCGGCCCGCGGCTGCTGCACGACGCTGAGAGGCTGACTCATGACGAGGGCAACGATTCTCTCTCGAGGGCTGAGCGTGCTCGCCTGTTGTCTGGCGTTCGGGGCGCCGGCGACGGCGCAGCCCGCTTCCGGGGCAAGCAAGCCGGCGCCATCGACGTCCACGACGGGCGCGACCCCACCGGCACAGGGCTACAGCTACAACCCCGACGGCCGGCGCGACCCGTTCGTCAGCCTCGTGAACCGCGGCAGCGACACTTCGTCGGCCTCGTCGCGACCTTCGGGGCTGGCGGGCCTGATGATGCACGAGATTGCCGTCAAGGGCATCGTGCGGAGCCGCGGCGCGCTGGTGGCCATGATCGAGGCGCCCGACGCCAAGACCTACCTGATCCGGCGCGGCGACCGTCTCTTCGACGCCTCCGTCAAGGCCGTCACCGCCGATGCCGTCGTCTTCGTGCAGCAGGTCAACGACCCGCTGTCGCTCGTCAAGCAGCGCGAGATCCGCAAACCCCTGCGGGTGGCCGAGGAGGGCAAGTAAATGCGCGCGCGGTCTCTCGTCACTCTGGCTGCGCTCGCTGGCGCAACCCTGGCTTCCTCTGGTCACGTGGCCCCGCCGCTCGGCGCGCTGCTCGCGCCCGTCGTGCACGCGGCCCAGGCCACGGCACGCATCGCGTCGATCACGACCCAACCCACCAACGGTGACCTTCGTGTGGTCATCAAGGGCACCGCGCCCCTCACGCCGAAGAGCGTCGAGGAGGCGAAGGATCCGCCAGCGCGGCTGGTGCTCGACTTCGCCGACGTGGCGTCGGACGTGCCGTCGGTCATCCCGGTGGGGAAGAACGGCGTCCGTCGCATCCGCGTCGCGCCCAACAGTGCCTCGCCGCTCGTCACCCGCGTCGTCTTCGACCTCACGGGACCGGTGACCTACAAAGTGGAGCCCGGCGCGGCGAGCGATCTCATCGTGACCGTCACGCCGAAGACGCCGCCAGCCGCGGCCGCCAGCGCCACGGCAGCACCCGTTGCGGCCAAGCCGGCGGCCGAACCCAAGGCGCCCGCCGCCGCGGCGGCGAAGCCCGCCAGCCCGGCGCCGGCCACGCCGGCACCGGCGCCGAAGGCCAGGCGCACCGCCCGCGCGGCGAAGCCGCCGGCCGCCCCGGCACCCACTCCGGCCAAGGCGCCGGCTCCTGCACCCGTCGCCGGGGCCGCTACTCCCGCCGAGCCGCCTCCGCCGCCCTCCCGGGCTGCCGCCGCGCGCGCCGTGACCGAAGGCGGGTTCAGCGGACACCCGGTGAGCCTCGACTTCCAGGGCGTCGACCTCCGGGCGGTTCTCCGCACCTTCGCGGAAATCAGCGGGCTGAACATCGTGATCGACCCGGCCGTGCAGGGCAGCGTCGATGTCGCGCTGCGCGAGGTCCCGTGGGACCAGGCGCTCGACATGATCCTGCGCGCCAATCAGCTCGGGTACACCGTCGAGGGCAGCATCGTCCGCGTCGCGCCGCTCTCGCGGCTGCGTCAGGAAGAAGAAGAAAAGCGGAAGCTCTCCGACGCGAAGGCGCTGTCGGGCGAGCTCGAAACGAAGACGCGCACGCTCAACTACGCCCGCGCCCGCGCCGTCGAGGTACTCCTGAAGAACGTGCTCTCGACCCGCGGACGCACGGCCGTCGATGAGCGGACGAACATGCTCATCATCACGGATCTCCCGGAGCACCTGATCCGGGTCGACGCGTTGCTCGACGCCCTCGATCAGGCCGAGCTGCAGGTCGAGATCGAGGCGCGCATCGTGCAGACCACCAAGCGGTTCGCGCGCGAGCTCGGCATCAGCTGGGGCTTCTCGGGGGCGATGACCCCCGAGCTGGGCAACACCTCGCCGTGGGCCTTCCCGAACTCCGGGACCGTCAACGGCGGCGTCAACGCGCCAACGCGTCCCATCAACCCGACGACGGGCGCCATCGGGGTGGGGCTCAGCGCGATCAACGGCGCCTTCAACCTCGATGTCGAGCTGAGCGCCCTCGAGCGCGAGGGCAAGATCCGCACGCTGCTGACCCCGCGCGTCGTGACGCAGAACAACGTCAAGGCCACGATCACGCGCGGCCAGGAGATTCCGTACACCACGACGGTGGCGGCGCCCGTGGGCGACGTGAGCTACATCCAGCCGATTCCGACGGTGCAGTTCAAGACGGCCGCGCTGACGCTGGCCGTCACGCCCCGGATCACCAACGCGAACACCGTGATTCTCGACGTCGACGTCGACAACGGCTCGCCCGGCGAGGCCGAAGCCAACGGCAACCGCGCCATCAACACGCAGCGCGCGCAGACGACCGTGCTCGTCGCCGACGGGGCGACGACGGTGATTGGCGGCATCCAGACCAACAGCGAGGCCGTGTCGCAGGACAACGTGCCGGGGCTCTCGAAGCTGCCGCTCGTCGGCCGCCTGTTCCGGAACGACATCAAGTCGCTCGATGAAGAAGAGATTCTCATCTTCATCACGCCGCGCATCATCCGCATCCAGTAGGCACCTCGAGGAGATACGACCGTGTTGAACGCTCGCTTCATTCGCCAGATTGCCGCGGCCTTTGCCGTCGCGGTCCTCGTGGGCCTCACCGGTGCGTCCTGCGGCTCCGCCGTCAAGGAAGGGCGCGGCTCGGGCTTCCTCGTCATCGACCTCCTCGAGGGCGCCTCGGGCGCCGAGGACGACGAGTTCGCCACCGAGCTGTCGTCGGACGTGCTCACCAACGGCGGCGTCATCGAGGACATCGGCCGCGTGCGGATGCGGCTCGTGCCGAAGGACGTCACGCAGCCGCTCTCGACCAACAACGACGTCACCGTCACGCGCTACCGCGTCTCGTTCCGGCGCAGCGACGGCCGCAACCGCCAGGGCGTCGACGTGCCCTACACCTTCGACGGGGGCGTCACCTTCACCATCGGGGAGCAGCCCGTCGAAGCGACCTTCGTCATCGTGCGGGTGCAGGCCAAGGTCGAGTCGCCGCTCATCGAGCTGCGCGGCGGCGGCGGGGCCCTGGCCATCTCGACGCTCGCCGACGTGACCTTCTAC
Organism: Vicinamibacteraceae bacterium; assembly: GCA_023384595.1. Taxonomy (GTDB): domain Bacteria; phylum Acidobacteriota; class Vicinamibacteria; order Vicinamibacterales; family JAFNAJ01; genus JAHDVQ01. Next base: position 10,119 of record JAHDVQ010000033.1, read on the forward strand.
GGCAAGGACCAGACGGGCCGCGACGTGACCGTCACGGGCACCATCAGCGTGAACTTCGCCGACTGGGTCGATCCCGAGGACTAGGACGTGACGACCATGACTCCGCACCACGCGTCTGGCGTCGCGCCAGGCCAACCGCACAGCAGCAATCAGCACGCGGGCGTCACGGGGCGTCGCGCGGACTTCGGCCGGAGGGCCGCCATGGGGAAGAGGTTTGCCCGCAGCTTGGGAACCGTGCTCACGCTGGTCACGCTGGCGGCCGTGTCGGCCTGCAGCGTGAGTGAGACGAAGGCGCCGGGACTGACCGGGCCGTCGGAGCTGGGCCGCTCGGTGAGCCTGGCGGCGACGCCCGACGTCCTCAACTGGGACGGCCAGTCCTCGTCGACCATCGTCGTCGAGACGCGCGGCCCCAATGGCGAAGCGCTGGCCGGGCAGAGCGTCCGGCTCGAGATCACGGTGGACGGCGTCGTGACCGACTTCGGCCGGCTCTCGTCGAAGCAGGTCGTGACCGGGAGCGACGGCCGCGGGTCGGCCAGCTACACCTCGCCCGTGCCGCCAGCCGATCGCGTCGACACCCAGACAATCGTGACGCTGCGCGCCATTCCCGCAGGCAGCGACTACTCGAGCGCCGTGGCGCGCACCGTGGACATCCGCCTCGTGCCGGTCGGCGTCGTGGAGCCGCCCGCGGGAACGCCGCGCGCGAAGTTCACCTACGCGCCGAGCAACCCGAAGGAGGGCGAGGACGTGCAGTTCGACGCGTCGACCTCGCTCGACTGCCCGCCCGGAGTCACCGCCGAGTCCCAGTGCTACCTGGGTGGCGACGCGCTGACCTACAAGTGGCACTTCAGCGACGGCGGCGGCGGCGGCTGGATGCGCGACTGGTACCGCTTCAACAAGCCGGGCACCTACACGGTGACCCTGACGGTGACCAACAGCCGCGGCAAGAGCGACTCGACCTCGAAGTTCATCACCGTGGGCGAGGGCGCCTCGCCGACGGCGAGCTTCGTCATCTCGCCGACCGACCCGGCCATCGGCACGGCCGTCTTCTTCAACGCCAGCAATTCGAAGGCCGCGGCCGGCCGGAGCATCGTGAGCTACAAGTGGGACTTCGGCGACGGCGCGAGCGCGGCCGGCGTCACCACCTCTCACGTCTACGGCGCCGCGAAGACCTACAACGTCACGCTCACGGTCACCGACGACATCGGCAAGACCGCGACGGCGAGCATCTCGTTGACGGTGAAGACGCCGTAACGAGGACGGGAAGCGCACCATGGGCGAGTCTCCACGCGTCGCCGAACTGAGGCGCCGGCTCCACGCCGACCCGAGGTCGCTGGTCTTCGGCGCCCTGGCCGAAGAGCTGCGTCGCGCCGGGGCGCTGGAGGAGGCCATCGAGACGTGCGTGGCCGGGCTGGCGCACCACGCCGGGTACACCTCGGCGCGAGTGACGCTCGGCCGCGCGCTCCTCGAGGCCGGCCAGCCCGAGGCGGCCCGCGAAGAGCTGGAACGCGCCATTGCGGAGGCGCCCGAGAACCTCGTCGCCCAGCGGGCGCTCGTCGAGGCCTGCCGGGTCCTCGGGCTGTCGGACGAGGCACGCGATCACTGCCGGGTCGTGAAGTCCCTCGCGCCCGAGGACGAGGGGATCGCGGCGGTGCTGGCCCAACTCGATTCGTCGGCTCCGCGGCGGGACTCCGAGCCCGTGGCGCCCGCCGCCGACGACGCGTCGTACGGCGACGCGTTCGACGGCGACGCGTTTCACCACGGCTCGCTCCACGACGACTCGTCCTGCGACGACTCACTCGAAGCCGCATCGGATCCGGCGGTCGGGACGCGCTGCGCGCCGGCGGCGGCTTCTGCACCGGAGCCGGCTTCTGCACCGGAGCCGGCGTTCGAGCTCGTGGCTCCGACGGAGGTGACTGCCCCCGAAGCGGAAGCCTCAGACGACGACCGCCAGGCGTCGGAGTTGGCCCTCGTGGCGGAAGAGCCGGTCGAGTGGCCGTGGCTCCTGCCTCCAGATTCCGTGTCCGGCGATGCCGTGGCCGGTCCCGACGCTCCATTGGATGCGGAGCGCGCGGCCGGCACCGGCCTCGCCGCCGGCGACGTGCCCGGGCTCGATCCGGCGGACGAGCCCGATCTCGTCCTCGCCTTCGAGCAGACGCTCGACCGCGAGTTGAGCGTCGAGCCGCCACCGGCGGAGGGGCCGGTCGAGGCGTCGCCGGCAGCTGAGCCCGTAGAAAGCGCCCTCGAGCGCTTCCTGGCTGCCATCCGTCGCGAGCGGCGGGGAACGCCTCCGGTGGACCTGGCGTCCTGACAGGCGGTGCGACATCCCGTAGGATATGGGGATGTCGCGAGCCTCATCCGCCGCGCTCGGCCACCGCCTCGAGCGCGTCCGCACGCGTGTCGCCGAGCTCGAGCTCGACGCGCTCGTCGTCACGCATCTTCCCAACGTCTTCTATCTCAGTAACTTCGAGGCCAGCGCGGCCATCGCCGTCGTGGCGCCCTCGCGGCTTTACTTGATTACGGACTTCCGCTACAGTGCCGCGGTCGCGTCGCTGCTGGCCGGACCAGACGCGCCGCCCGACGCGGAGCCGCTGCAGATCGAGGGGTCGTACGACGCCGCGCTCGCGCGGCTGCTCGACGGGCCGCTCGCGGGCGGGCGTTTCGGGTTCGAGGCCGCGCGGATGACCGTCAAGCAGTTCCGCTGGCTCGAAGATCGGCTTGCCGGGGCCGAGACTCCGGCGAAGGGGTCGCTCGTGGCGGTCGACGGGATCGTCGAACGGCTGCGTGCGGTGAAGGACGCGGGCGAGCTGGACATCTTCCGGCGCGCGGGGGCGCTGCTCTCCGAGGTGGCGACGGCCCTGCTCGCCGACGGGGTGGTCGCGGCGGGCCGCACCGAGCTCGAGGTGGCCGCCGACATCGACTACCGGATGAAGCGGGCGGGTTTCGAGCGGCCAGCCTTCGACACCATCGTGGCGAGTGGGCCGAACGGGGCCCTGCCCCACGCGCATCCCACCTCGCGGCGGATCGAGACGGGCGAGCTGGTGGTGGTCGACTTCGGCGGGATGCTCGACGGCTATGCCGTCGATCTCACGCGCACCGTCGCTGTCGGGGCCGTCGACGCGCGCCGGCGCGACATGTATCGCGCGGTGGTCGAATCCCAGCGCGACGCGATCGCCGCGATCCACGCCGGCGTGCAGTCCGACGCGGTCGACGACGCCGCGCGCGTGGTGCTGAAGCGGGAAGGGCTGGACGACGCGTTCGGCCACGGCCTGGGGCACGGGCTCGGCCTCGAGATCCACGAGGACCCGCGCATGGCCAAGCGCCGGGCCGACGGCCCGCCCCCGGTGGCGCTCGAGGCCGGCATGGTCGTCACCGTGGAGCCCGGCGTCTACGTGCCGGGCGTCGGCGGGGTGCGCATCGAGGACGATGTCGTCGTGACCGAGCACGGCGTGGAGCAGTTGACGCACGTGCCGCTCGAGACGGGGCTGCTGTAGACACCACCATGAACGTTGACGACCTGAAACAGATCCTGGAACTCGTGCGCGAGCACGACCTCGCCGAGTTCGAGTACGAACAGGACGGGCTCAAGCTGCGTGTCAGGAAGGCGGGGGCAGCCGCCCCTGTCGTGGCGCCGGCCGTGGCCGTCGCGCCTGCGCCTCTGCCGGTGACCGCCGCGGCCTCCGCGGGCGTGGCGGCGAGTCCGCCGACGCCGGTGCCGGGCGGCGACACCGAGGAGTTCGCGATCGTCACCTCGCCGATTGTCGGCACCTTCTACCGCGCGCCCTCGCCCGAGGCGTCCTCGTTCGTCGAGGTCGGAGGGTCCGTCAGGAAGGGCCAGGTCTTGTGCATCATCGAAGCGATGAAGCTGATGAACGAGATCGAGTCCGAGTACGAGGGCGAGGTCGTCAAGGTCTACGTCGAGAACGGTCAGCCGGTCCAGTACGGCGAGCGGCTGTTCGCCATCAAGACCAAGTAAGCCGCCCGTGTTCAAGAAAATCCTGATTGCGAACCGCGGCGAGATCGCGCTGCGCGTGGTCTACGCGTGCCGGGAGCTGGGCATCCGGACGGTCGCGGTCTACTCTGAGGCCGACGAGAACTCGCTGCACGTCCGCTTTGCCGACGAGGACGTCTGCATCGGGCCCGCGCGCGGCGCCGACAGCTACCTGAACGTGCCGGCCATCATCAGCGCCGCCGAAATCACCGGCGCCGACGCCATTCACCCCGGCTACGGCTTCCTCTCCGAGAGCGCCTACCTCGCCGAGGTCTGCGAGGCCTGCCACATCAAGTTCATCGGCCCGTCTCCGGGTGTCATCCGTCTCATGGGCGACAAGGCGCGCGCGCGGCGGGCCATGAAGAAGGCGGGCGTGCCCATCCTGCCGGGCAGCGACGGCCCGATCGACAGCGAGGAGCGCGGGCTCAAGGTGGCGCGCGATCTCGGGTACCCCGTCATCATCAAGGCGGCGGCGGGCGGCGGCGGCCGCGGCATGCGCATCGTGCGCAGCCCCGGCGACCTCGGGAGCGCGCTGCGCACGGCGACCCGCGAGGCGCAGGCCGCCTTCGGCGTCGGCGACGTCTACATCGAGAAGTACATCGAGGCGCCGCGCCACATCGAGGTGCAGGTGCTCGGCGACCATCACGGCGCGGTCGTGCACCTCGGCGAGCGCGAGTGCTCCATCCAGCGCCGCCACCAGAAGCTCATCGAAGAGGCGCCCTCGCCGGCCCTCACGGACCGTCAGCGCCGCAAGCTCGGATCGACGGTGGTCGACGCCGCGCGCGCGGTGCAGTACACCAACGCCGGGACCTTCGAGTTCCTGATGGACCCGTCGGGGCACTTCTACTTCATCGAGGCCAACACGCGGCTGCAGGTCGAGCACGGCGTCACGGAGCTCATCACCGGCGTCGACGTCGTCAAGGAACAGATCCGCATCGCGGCGGGCGAGCGGCTCTCGTTCAAGCAGAGCGACATCGCCTTCACCGGCCACGCCATCGAGTGCCGCATCAACGCGGAGCACCCCGAGACGTTCGTGCCGAGTCCCGGTCAGATCCAGGCCTTTTCGGTTCCCGGCGGTCCGGGCGTGCGCATCGACACCTTCGCGCACGCCGACTGCGTCGTTCCGCCCTACTACGATTCGCTCATCGCGAAGGTGATGACGTGGGGGCGCGACAGGCAGGAGGCGATCGCCCGCATGCGCCGCGCCCTCGAGATGACGGTCGTCGAGGGCATCCACACGAGCATCCCGCTCCACCTCAAGATCCTCGCGGATCCCGATTTCGAGGCGGGCCGGCTGAGCACGGCGTTCATGGACCGCTACCAGACGGCGCCGCCCCGGACGTCCTGACCGGCCGCACGCGGCGCCGATGCTCCCCCCTCTCTACGCCATCGTCGACGAGGCGGCCGCCTCGCGGGCCGGCCTCGACCTCGTCGCGCTCGCGGCCGCTTGCCTGCATGGCGGCGCGCGCCTGCTGCAGGTCCGCGCGAAGACGATGGCGTCGGGCCCGCTCGTGGAGGCGTGCCGCGTCATCGCCGAGGCCGCCCATCGGGCCGGGGCCCGCGTCATCGTGAACGACCGGGCCGACGTCGCGCTCGTCGCCGGCTGCGACGGCGTGCACGTCGGGCAGACCGACCTGTCGGTCGCCGACGTCAGGCGCGTGGTCGGCGATGCCGCCCTCGTGGGCGTGTCGACCCATACCCGCGAGCAGGTCGATGAAGCGGCGGCGGCGGCGGTGTCGTATCTCGCCGTGGGTCCCGTCTACGGGACGACGACGAAGGACACGGGATACGGCGCCGTGGGGCTCGATCTGGTGCGGTACGCCGTCTCGCGCGCGGCTGGCCGGCCCGTGGTGGGCATTGGCGGCATCGGCCTCGAGACGGCGCCGGCGGTGCTGGCGGCGGGTGCGGCGAGTGTGGCCGTCATCGGCGATCTCGTGACGCACGGCGACCCGGAGGCGCGCGTGCGCGCGTGGGGAGCGGCGCTCGGACGGTGAGCCGGGCCCGGCGAGCCGCAGAGTATAATGCCGGAGCTTTTTCGGCGATCCGCGTTCCCGGAGACGACGACACGCGGCCGCACGCGGCCGCGTTGGAGGGTGAATGGACTCGAACCTGCTGAGCACCAAGTCCCTTGAACGGCTCGTCAGCGACGTCGAGCACGGCAGCCACCTGAAACGGTCGCTGTCGGCCCTCGACCTCACGCTGCTCGGCATCGGCGCCATCATCGGCACGGGCATCTTCGTGCTCACGGGCACGGCCGCGGCCAACCAGTCGGGCCCGGCCATCACCCTGTCGTACATGCTGGCGGGACTGGCGTGCGGGTTCGCGGCGCTCTGCTACGCGGAGTTCGCGTCGATGATTCCCATCGCCGGCAGCGCCTACACCTACGCCTACGCGACGCTCGGTGAGCTGGTCGCGTGGATGATCGGCTGGGACCTCATCCTCGAGTACGCCGTCGGGTCGATGACGGTCGCCATCGGCTGGAGCGGCTACTTCCAACGCATCCTGGCGGGGTTCGACATCCACTTGCCAACCTGGATGGCCGCCGCGCCGCCGGCGGGCATCATCAACCTCCCGGCCGTCATCATCGTCCTGCTCATCACCGTGCTGCTGGTCATCGGCGTGCGCGAGAGCGCGCGGTTCAACGCGGTGATGGTGGCGGTGAAGACCGCGGCGGTGCTGTTCTTCGTGGCGGCGGGCTTCAGCCACGTCGACACGTCGAACTGGTCGCCGTTTGCCCCCTACGGGTGGTCGGGCATCATGGCCGCGGGCGGCGTGGTGTTCTTCGCCTACATCGGCTTCGACGCCGTGTCGACCACGGCGGAAGAGGCGAAGAACCCGCAGCGCGACCTGCCGATCGGCATCATCGCGTCGCTCATCATCTGCACGATTCTCTATATCGCGGTCTCGGCCGTGCTCACCGGCATCATGCCCGTGACCCACTACCGCACGTTCGAGGCCGGGCTGCCGGGCACGACGATTGTGGACCCCGCCGAGAGCGCGCGCTTCCTCAACGCGCCGGTGGCCTACGCGCTGTCGGTCATCAACCAGCCGTGGGCGGCCGGTCTCGTCTCGGCCGGCGCGGTGGCGGGCATCACCAGCGTGCTCCTGGTCATGCTCATGAGCCAGCCTCGCATCTTCTTCTCGATGAGCCGCGACCGGCTGCTGCCGGCCTCGGTGAGCGCCGTGCATCCGCGGTTCGGCACGCCCTACATCACCACGATCATCACGGGCGTGGTCGTCGCCCTCTTCGCGGGCCTGTTGCGCATCGACGTGGTCGGCGAGATGACGAGTATCGGCACGCTGTTCGCGTTTGTCGTCGTGTGCGCGGCCGTCATCATGCTGCGGATCAAGCGGCCCGACGCCAAGCGGCCGTTCCGCGTGCCCGGCGGCTACCTGTTCCCGGTGCTCGGCGTCATCTCGTGCCTGTATCTGATGTTGAGCCTGTCGGTGATCACCTGGGTGCGGTTCCTGGTGTGGCTCGACATCGGCCTGATCATCTACTGGCTCTACGGACGCACGCACAGCCCGCTGGTCGACCAGGCGGAGCGCCGTGGGCGCACGATGGCGCAGGGCTTCGCGAACTTCGTCGCCATGACGGGCGCCATCATCGTGTTCAACGGGTTCTTCATGACGGTGCTCGGCTTCATGACCGAGCTCGGGATCACGACGGAGGCCACCGCGAAGTGGCACGAGATCGGGGTCACCGCGCACCAGGCCGACATGGTGGGGCTGGGCGTGCTGGCGGTCGGCGTGGTCGTCGGGCTGCTCGGGCTCGCCCTGCGCCGGGCGACCGGCGAGCGCTGGCGGCCGCGCGCGGCGTAGGGCGCGTCGGGGTTACCGCGCCGCCGCCTGAGCCTTCAGAAGCGCCGCGATCTCCGCCACGCGGCGGTCGGTGTCGGCGAAGGCGCCTGTCGTGTCGATGACGTGGTGGGCCCGGCGCGCCTTCTCGGCAATCGGCCACTGGGCCGCGATCCGGGCGCGCGCGTCGGCCTCGCTCGTCGCGTCGCGCGTCATCACGCGGGCCATCTGCACCTCGGGCGGGCAGCTCGCCACGACGACCACGTCGAACTCGCCCTCACGGCCGGTTTCGAAGAGCAGCGGAATGTCGGCCAGCGCCAGGGCCGCGCCCTCGTCACGTTGGCGGGCCATCCACCCCGCAATGGCCTCGTACACCCTGGGGTGGATGATGGCCTCGAGATCGCGCCGTGCGGTCTCGTCGTGGAAGACGAGGCTGGCGAGGCGCTTGCGGTCGAGAGTCCCTCCGGGGCCGACGACCGAGGCGCCGAAGCGGCCGACCACCGCCGCGAGACCGGGCGTCCCCGGCGCGACGACCGCGCGGGCGAGCACGTCGGCATCGATCGTGGGGAGTCCCTCGGCCTCGAACCGCCCGCGGACGTAGCTCTTGCCCGTGGCGATGCCGCCCGTGAGCGCGACGCTCAACACGAGCTACGTTCCGGCGTGGGGCGCCGCCAGCTCGCTCTCGTCGCGTGCCGGCGTCAGGCGCTCCTCGATGAAGGGGTCCCATTCGTGGCAGTGGGGACACTGCCAGAGCAGCTCGGTACTGCGATAGTGGCACCGCACGCAGACGTGCGGGTCCTGGTAGAAGACCGCCTGACGGCAGCCGTCCACGTAGCGCTGCACCAGCGACGGCTCGAAGCCGAGATCGCCCATCACGCCCCATGCCGTCTGGTGCACGCTGATGGCGTGCGGGTTGACGCTGATGGCCTGCATGAGGAGGTCGAGCGCCTCGGCCGGCCGCCCCGCCGCCCGGCGGTGTCGCGCGAGGGCGAGGCGCGCGCGCCAGTCGGTGGGGTGTTCGGCAATCAGCCGTTCGCACAGCCCGGCGAAGCGCTCGGGCTGCCCCTGCGCACTGTAGGCCCTGGCCAGCCGATCGAAGGCCAGGTAGGCGCGGGCCGGCGCCACGCTCACCACGCGCTCCCAGGTGGCGGTGGCCTCCGCGAGCCGGCCCTGCAGCGCGTCGACGTCTCCGAGGTGCAGATAGGCCGGCACGATGGCGGGATTGAGCTCGATAACGTGCCGGAACCGCGACACGGCCTCGGCATAGTCCTGCCGCTCCATCGCCTGGCGACCCAACTCGTTCTCGAGATACGCGAGGACCGTCTGGTGCCGCGCCTGCTCGTCGGCGGGCGAGAGTTCCGCGATCTGCCGGCGGGTGCGCGCCGCCTCGTCCCACTGTTGCTGATCCTCGTGCAGCTTCTCGAGGTTCACGAGCGCGGGGACGTTGTCGGCGTCGAGCTTGATGACCTCGCCGAAGGCCTCGACGGCGCGGTCCACGAAGCCGCCCTGCTTGTAGTCGAGCCCCAGACACAGGAGGATGGCGACCTGCTCGGCGCGCGAGAGGCCGGGACGCTGCAGGAGCAGCTGGTGGATCTGGATGGCGCGTCCGACCTGTCCTTTCTCGCGGTACAGGTTGCCCAGCGTGATCTGGATGTCGAGCGCGTTCTCGTTGATCGTCGCCGCGCGGCTGAACTCGTCCACGGCGAGGTCGAGCTGCCGCGACACGAGACAGTTGAGCCCCTGCAGGTAATGGGGCGAGTTGCGGAGCCGCCGCCGGTCGACGAGCTGGCCGCCCTCGAGCCGGTAGCGCTCCCAGGCCTTGCCGGCCACCAGGCCGACGAGCAGCGTCACGAGCACGAGCAGCAGCAGCAGCGGGCCGCTCACGCCGTGGTCCCTTCCCCCGTCGAGAGCGTCGCCAGCACCTCGTCCCAGCGTCCCTGCGCCTTCAGCACGAAGGTGATGAAGTCGCGCACGGCGCCGTGGCCGCCGGGGCTCGGCGCGGCGAAGTCCACGCGGCCGATCACCTCGGGCGCGGCGTCGGCGGGGGCCGCCGACAGGCCGACGCGCGTGAGCACGGGGAGGTCGAGCAGGTCGTCGCCCATGAAGGCGACTTCCTCGACGGTGAGCCCCTGCTCGCGGAGGATGGCCTCGAACGCGTCGGCCTTGTCGGCGACGCCCTGCGAGATGACCGCCATCCGCAACTGCGTGGCGCGCTGTTCCGTGGCGGCCGACCATCGCGCCGAGAGCACGCCCGTCAGCAGGCCCGCGCGGTGGGCGAGCACGATGGCCGTGCCGTCGCGGATGGAGAAGCGCTTGTACTCGCCGCGGCCGTCCAGGTAGACCGCCCCATCCGTCAGGACGCCGTCGACGTCGAACAACAGCAGCCGCAGGCGCGCGGCGCGGTCGTAGAGCGTGGGCGCCCCCATCAGAACAGCTCCGTCCGCCAGAGGTCGTGGATGTGCAGCACGCCCACGGCCCGGCGCCCGTCGTCGGTGACAACGAGCGAGGTGATCTTGCGGCTCTCCAGCATCTTCAGCGCCTCGACCGCCAGCAGCGACGGCGCGATCGTGATGGGTGAGGGCGTCATCACGTCGCGGGCTTCGCGCTCGAGGATGTCCGGATCGCGGAGGTGGCGCCGCAGGTCGCCGTCGGTGATGATGCCGACCAGCGTCCCGGTCTCGTCGTGCACGGTGGTCATGCCGAGACCCTTGCTCGAGATCTCGTAGATGATGTCGCGAACGGGCGTGGTGGCCGCCACCCGCGGCACCTCCTCGCCGGCGTGCATGAGCGCCTCGGCGCGCATCAGCCGCTTGCCCAGCTTGCCGCCGGGGTGCAGGCTCGCGAAGTCCTCGGTGCGGAAGCCCTTCCGCACGAGCAGGGCCATCGCGAGCGCATCGCCGAGGGCGAGGGCGGCGGTGGTGCTGGCCGTCGGCGCGAGGTTCAACGGGCAGGCCTCCTCGTTCACGTGGCAGTCGAGCGCGACGTCGGCGGCGAGGCCGAGCGTCGAGCCCGGCGTGCCGGTGAGGGCGATGAGCCGCGCCCCGATGCGCCGCAGGTACTCGAGCAGGCGGACCAACTCGTCGGTCTCGCCGGAATAGGACAGGGCCACCACCACGTCGTCGCCCTGCACCATGCCCAGGTCGCCGTGAATGGCCTCGGCGGGGTGGAGGAAGTAGGCGGGCGTGCCGGTGCTCGCGAACGTCGCGGCGAGCTTGCGGCAGATGATGCCCGACTTGCCCATGCCGGTGACGATGACCCGGCCGCGGCACGAGGCGAGCAGGTCGACGGCGCGGTCGAAGGCCTCGTCGACGCGCGGCAGCAGGTCGAGGATCGCGGCGGCCTCGGTCTTGAGCACGCGCCGCGCGAGCTCGCGGTCGGCCGGTGCGACGCTGTTGGCCGGGGCGCTCATCGCGGCGAGGCCGTCGTGGGCCATTCGGCGTAGCCGGCCGCGGCGTGGATGCGGAGGAGACGTTCGAGCAGACCGGGAAGCAGGTCGAGGCGCAAGGCGTTCTGCGCGTCGCTCTTCGCGCGCGACGGGTCTTCGTGGACCTCGAGGAAGATCGCATCGACCCCGGCGGCGACCCCGGCGGCCGCCAGCGTCGGGATGAACTCCGCCTGACCCGCCGTCACCCCGTGGCCCGCCCCGGGCAGCTGCAGGCTGTGGGTGATGTCGAAGACGACCGGCACCCCGAGGCTCCGCAGCAGAGGGAAGCTGCGCATGTCGACCACCAGGTTGCCGTAGCCGAACGTGGTGCCGCGCTCGGTGACGAACACGCGCGGGTTGCCGCTCTCCTGCACCTTCGTGACGGCGTAGCGCATGTCGAGCGGCGCCAGGAACTGTCCCTTCTTGACGTTGACGGGCAGGCCCGTCCGCGCCGCCGCCACCAGCAGATCCGTCTGGCGGCACAGGAACGCCGGAATCTGCAGCACGTCGGCCACGGCGGCCGTGGGCTCCGCCTGCCAGGGCTCGTGGATGTCGGTGAGGACCGGCACGCCTGTCGCGGCCTTGACCGCCTGGAGCGTGCCCAGCCCCGCCTCGAGGCCCGGGCCGCGGAAGGAGTGGATGGACGTCCGGTTGGCCTTGTCGAAGGACGCCTTGAAGATGTAGGGCACCTCGAGCCGCGCCGCGATCTCGGCCACGCGGCCCCCGAGGTCCACCGCGTGCGCGTGGCTCTCGATGACACAAGGGCCCGCGATGAGCGCCAGCGGAGCGCCGCCGCCAAGGCGCACCCGTCCGCGCCGGCCCTCGCCGGTGCCGATCTCGACGGTCTTCACAGCCCGCATTATAGGCCGCGGCCGCTGGCGGCCGGCACCGAGGCCGACGCCGGCGTGCCGCGCCGCGCCGCGCGGTGGTCGTGCGCGGCCGCGACGAAGCCGCTGAACAGCGGGTGGGCCCGCAGCGGCTTCGACTTGAACTCGGGGTGGAACTGCACGGCCACGTGCCACGGGTGATCCGGAATCTCGATCATCTCCACGAACTTCCCGTCGAGCGAGCGCCCCACGATGCGGAGGCCGTGCTCGCCGAGCACCTGCTCGTACTGCGGGTTGAACTCGTAGCGGTGGCGGTGGCGTTCGTGGATCACATCGGCGTCGTACAACGCCCGCGAGCGGGAATCGGGCGTCAGCCGGCAGGCGTAGGAGCCGAGCCGCATCGTGCCCCCGAGATCGTCCACCCCGAGGAGGTCGCGCAGCTTGTAGATGACCTTGTGCGGGGTGTCCGGCGAGACCTCGGTCGAGTCGGCCTCGGCGAGCCCGCAGACGTTCCGCGCGAACTCGACGACCGCCCACTGGAAGCCATAGCAGATCCCGAAGAAGGGAATGCGCTGCTCGCGGGCGATTCTGGCCGCCATCATCATGCCGCGCGTGCCTCGATCGCCGAACCCGCCGGGCACCAGAATGCCGTCGGCGCCGTCGAGCAGGTGCTCGCCGCCAGGTTCCTCGAGCGCCTCGGCCTCGACCCACTGCGTGCGCACGCGTACGCGATGGCGGAAGCCCGCGTGCGCCAGCGCTTCGTTGAGGCTCTTGTACGAATCCTCGAGCCCCACGTACTTGCCGACCACGTGAATCGTGACCTCGTCGTCCGGGTGGCGCACGCGGTCGACGAGGTCCTCCCACGCGTCCATCTTCGCCTCGGTGGCGGGCAGGTGCAGCCGGTCGAGCACGATGCGGTCGAGCCCCTCCTCCATGTAGACGAGCGGCACCTCGTAGACGCTGCCGACATCGCGCGCGGTGACCACCGCCTCCTCGTCGACGTCGCAGAAGAGCGCAATCTTCCGCTTGATGTCGGCCGGCAGCAGGCGATCGGTGCGGCAGAGGAGGATGTCGGGCTGGATGCCGATCGAGCGGAGATCGCGGACGCTGTGCTGGGTCGGCTTGGTCTTCAGCTCGCCGGCCGTGCCGATGTACGGCACCAGCGTGAGGTGGATGTAGAGCGTGTGCTCGCGCCCGACGTCCTGCCGGAACTGACGGATGGCTTCGAGAAACGGCAGGCTCTCGATGTCGCCCACCGTGCCGCCGATCTCGACCAGCACGACGTCGGCATGATCGGCCACCGACTTGATGGCGTCCTTGATGGCGTTGGTGATGTGCGGGATCACCTGCACCGTGGCCCCCAGGTAGTCGCCCCGCCGCTCGCGCTGGATCACCGAGAGGTAGATCTTGCCAGTGGTCCACGAGTGGTTGCGCGACGCGATCGTCCCGGTGAACCGCTCGTAGTGCCCCACGTCCAGATCCGTCTCCGCCCCGTCGTCGGTGACGTAGACCTCGCCGTGCTGGTACGGGCTCATCGTGCCCGGGTCCACGTTGATGTACGGATCGAACTTCTGCAGCGTGACCTTGTATCCGTGACCCTCGAGCAGGCAGCCGATGGAGGCCGCGGCAATGCCCTTGCCGAGCGCCGAGACGACGCCGCCGGTGACGAAGATGTACTTCACGGGGCGGGCAGCGGAGGAGGACACGGTCTGGGTCATGGTCGATGTGCGGAGCTTGAAAGGAGGTGACGGACCTTGTCGAGGTCGGCCGGCGTGTCGACCCCGAGGGAATCGTGCGCCGTCGGGACGGCACGAATCGCGTAGCCGTGCTCGAGGGCGCGCAGTTGTTCGAGGGCTTCCGCGCGCTCGAGCGGCGTCGGCGGCAGGGCCGCCAGCGTCAGCAGGAAGCTGCGGCGGTAGACGTAGAGCCCGATGTGCTTCGAGACGAGGCCCGGCACGAAGCCGCCGTCGTGCGACCGGCCGTAGGGGATGGGCGCCCGGGAGAAGTACAGGGCGCGGTCCTGGCCGTCGACGACCACCTTCACGACGTTCGGATCGAGCCACGCGCCGCGATCGTCGAGCCGCCGGCGGAGCGTCGCCATCTGTTCGGCGGGCGACGCCCGGAACGGGGCCACGGCCTCGTCGATCATCGCCGGAACGAGCAGCGGCTCGTCGCCCTGCACGTTGACCACGAGATCGCAGGCGAGGCCGCGCGCGACCTCCGCGAGCCGGTCGGTGCCGCTCGGGTGATCGGGCGAGGTCATGACGGCCTCGCCGCCGAAAGCCTTCACCGCATCCGCGATGCGGCCGTCGTCGGTCGCGACGATGACGCGCGAGACGCTTCGAGCCTCGCTCGCCCGGCGGAAGACGTGCTCGATCATCGGCGCGCCGGCCAGGTCGGCCAGCGGCTTTCCCGGGAACCGCGTCGAACGGTACCGGGCGGGAATGATGGCGACGATAGTGAGCTGTGAGGTGTGACCCGAGAGGGGCTCGGCGGGGCGCACGAGGAAGGATAGCACAATCGGTGCTACGATCGGCCGAGCATGCGGTCCATCCTCCGCGCGATGGTCGTCGCCGCGCCCCTGGTCGCGGCCTTCGCCTGGTTCGTCCCGTCCGGCGCGGAGCAGGCCGCCGACGCCGCGCTGCCCGTGCCGCCGGCGCCGCCCTCGACCGTACCGGCTCGCGGCCTCACCGCCGCCGCGTTTCCCGACCTTCGCACGTCCGAGCGCATCGCCACGTACCTCGAGCACGCGCCGGAGCCCGACACGGCGGCGCGCAACCCCTTCCGCTTCGCGGAACGCCGCACCGGCGACCCGTCACAGAAGCGCCCGGTGGCGCGCGGGGCGGGGCCGTCAGCCGAGGCCCGGGCGAGCGCCCCACTGGCGCCCGCGGATCTGTTCCCCCTGTCTCTGATCGGCCTGGCCGACATCGACGGCGACTCGCCACACCGCGTGGCGATCCTCTCGTCGCCGGGCGCGCTCTTCCACGCGGTCGCCGGCGAGACGCTGCTCGACCGGTTCACCGTGGGCGAGGTGACCGCCGACGGGGTCGACGTCACCGACATCGTCACGGGTCGCGTGCACCGACTCGTGTTCCGCTGATCCGCGACGAGCGTCCGCCCCCTACCGAGCGTCCTCCTCGGGCGTCAGCCGTGCCGCCTGGCGCGCTTCCGGAAGCCTGACCAGCTGCACCGATCGGACGCCGCGCGCGCGGCGAAGCTCCGCGAGCACCGCCCCGGTCACCGCGTCGCCGCCCTGGCGACGATCGACGCCTACGATACCCACGGCGCCATGGACGTCGCGCCCGAGCGCGAAGGTGGCGATGTTCACCCCGTGCGATCCGAGGATGGTGCCGACCTCGCCGATGACGCCAGGCTGATCGTCGTTCCCGATGACGATGAGCGTGCCCTCGAGCGGCGCGTCGACCTCGATGCCGTCGAGCAGGACCAGGCGCGGTTGTCCGTGCTCCGGGACCGTCCCCTCGGCCCAGCGCTCGCCCGAGCCGGCGTGCAGCTTGACCGACACCAGCCGTGTGTAGGCCCGGGGGCGACTGCTTCGCGTTTCGACGAGTTCGAGACCGCGCTCTGCTGCCAGCTGCCGGGCGTTGACGAGCGACACGCCTTCGGACAGGGCCGGACGCAGCACCCCCGTCAACACCGCGCTCGCGACGAGATCCGTCGAGCCCTCTCCGAGCTGGCCGTAGTAGCGCAGCCCGACGGTGTTGACTGGAGTCGGCGCCAACTGTGCGAGCAGCGCGCCCAGGCGCTCCCCCAGGTCGAGGAAGGGCGTGAGCCGCTTGAACTCCTCGGGCGACACCGAGGGGAAGTTCACCGCGTTTCGGACAACGCCCTCGGCCAGGAAGTCGCGGAGGCTCTCGGCCACCTCGATCCCCACCAGTTCCTGGGCCTCGGTCGTCGACGCCGCGATGTGCGGCGTGGCCACGACACGCGGCGATTTGGCCAGCCGCCAGTCGGCCAGCGGCTCCACCCTGAACACGTCGAGGCCCGCACCGGCCACCTGTCCCGACTCGATGGCGTCGGCGAGGGCCGCCTCGTCGATCAGCTCGCCGCGCGCGGTGTTGATCAGCCGGACGCCGCGCTTGCAGCGGGCGAAGCGCGCCCCGTCGAAGAGCCCGCGCGTCGCGTCGGTCGACGGCAGGTGCAGCGTGATGTAGTCGGCGCACTCGCAGAGGGCGTCCAGGTTGACGAGCGACACCCCGAGGTCGGTCGCCACGTGCGTGGGCAGGTATGGATCGTGCCCGACAATCTTCATGTCGAACGCGCGCGCGCGCCGCGCGACCTCCTGTCCGATGCGTCCGAGGCCCACGATGCCGAGGACCTTGCCGCGAAGCTCGGCGCCGGTGAGCGCCTTCTTCTCCCACCGCTCCTGCTTCATGGCGGCGTCACCGGCGGCGACGGCGCGCGACACGGCGAGCAGCAGCGCGAAGGTGTGCTCCGCCACGCTCACACTGTTCGCGCCCGGCGTGTTCATGACGACGATGCCGCGTCGGCTGGCCTCGTCGAGGTCGACGTTGTCGACGCCGGTGCCCGCGCGGGCGACGGCCCGCAGGCGTGCGCCGGCTGATAGCAATTCGCGATCCACCTTTGTCGCGCTTCGGACGACGAGCGCATCGGCGTCGGCCACCGCCGCCAGCAATGCCGATCGCGGGCGGCCGGAGCGCGCATCGACTGTCCAGCCCGGCACCGAAGCGAGCAGCGCCACGGCCGACGCCGGGAGATCATCGGCAATCACGATCTTCAAGAGTCACTCCAGAGTTACGAGGGCGGGGCCTACAGTATAATGTGCGGCGTTCTGCGCCGGGCGCGCATGACACGCTCTGTTGCACCAGGATGGTGCAAACCGCATCAGAGCGCGATTCAGCAAGCGCGGCGCGCGTCATCCCTGCGCTTTTCAACAGGGTTTTCCACAGATTCTGTGAACGTCCTGTAACGAGTGACAGGGGAGTTGACCTAAACCCGCCCTCATTCACGAGCCGCCATGTCCACACCGCAGTTCACGCACTTGAAGCCGCCCACCGATGGTGTGCCCATCACGCGCAAGGGCGGCCAACTCGTTGTCCCCGACGAACCGATTGTGCCGTTCATCGAAGGCGACGGCACCGGTCCTGACATCTGGCGCGCCTCGGTGCGCGTGTTCGACGCCGCGGTCGCGAAGGCGTTCGGAGGGAAGCGCCGCGTGCACTGGTTCGAGGTCCCTGCCGGCGAGAAGGCCCGCGACACGCTGGGCGAGTGGCTGCCCAACGACACGCTCGAGGCGGTGAAGTTCTATCGCATCGCCATCAAGGGCCCGCTCACGACGCCGGTCGGCGGCGGCATCCGCAGCCTGAACGTGACGCTGCGCCAGGTGCTCGATCTCTATGCGTGCGTGCGCCCCGTGCGCTACTTCGAGGGCACGCCCGCGCCGGTCAAGCACCCCGAGCTGATGGACGTCATCATCTTCCGCGAGAACACCGAGGACGTCTACGCCGGCATCGAGTATGCCAAGGGCACGCCCCATGCCGAGAAGCTCATCGCGTTTCTCGAGAAGGAGCTGGGCAAGCGCATTCGTCCCGACTCGGGCGTGGGCATCAAGCCCATGTCGGAGTTCGGCTCGAAGCGCCTGGTGCGCATGGCCATCAAGTACGCCCTGGCGAACCACCGGAAGAGCGTGACGCTGGTGCACAAGGGCAACATCATGAAGTTCACCGAGGGCGCCTTCCGCGACTGGGGCTACGAGGTGGCGACCACCGAGTTCCGCGACGCCGTCGTGACCGAGGAAGAGATCTGGGGCGGCGCGAGCCGCGAAGGCAAGCTCCTCATCAACGACCGCATCGCCGACAGCGTCTTCCAGCAGATCCTGACGCGGACGGGAGAATACGACGTCTTCGCGACGCCCAACCTGAACGGCGACTACCTGTCGGACGCGTGCGCGGCGCAGGTCGGCGGGCTCGGGATGGCGCCCGGCGCGAACATCGGCGACGAGATGGCCTTCTTCGAGGCCACGCACGGCACGGCGCCGAAGTACGCGGGGAAGGACGTCATCAATCCCAGCTCCGTGATCCTGTCGGGCGTGATGATGTTCGGCTACATGGGCTGGAACGAAGCGGCGCAGGCCATCGAGCGCGCCCTGGGCAAGACCATCGCGGCCAAGCAGGTCACCTACGACCTGGCCCGGCAGATGGAGGGCGCCACGGAGTTGAAGACCTCGGAGTTCGCCGACGCCATCATCAAGAACATGGAGTGATCTCGCCGCCCCCCGTCCTCATCACGGAGTGGAATCATGAAGAAGAAGGTCACCGTCGTAGGCGGCGCCGGCAACGTGGGCGCCACGGTCGCCAAGGCGATCGCCATCAGGGAACTGGCCGACGTCGTCCTGGTGGACATCGCCGACCAGAAGGCCGCCGGCATCGCGCTCGACATTCTGCAGTCGTGTCCCATCGACGGCTCGGACACGCGGCTCACCGGCGGAAGTGACTATGCCGCGAGCGAGGGCTCCGACATCGTCGTCATCACCTCGGGCGTTCCGCGCAAGCCCGGCATGAGCCGAGATGACCTCCTGCAGGTGAACTACAAGATCATGCAGGCGGTCACCGCCGAGGTCGTGAAGCACTCGCCCGATTGCCTCATCATCCCCGTGGCGAACCCGCTCGACGCGATGGCGCAGGCCGTCTACCGGCTGAGCGGCTTCCCGCGCGAGCGCGTCGTGGGCATGGCGGGGGTGCTGGACTCGGCCCGCATGCGCGCCTTCATCGCCCAGGAGCTGAACGTGTCGGTGTCGAACGTGCACGCCTTCGTGCTCGGCGGCCACGGCGACACCATGGTGCCGCTGCCGCGGTACTCGACCGTGGCGGGCATTCCGATCACCGACCTGCTGCCGAAGGAGCGCATCGACGCCATCGTGCAGCGCACGGCCAATGGCGGCGCCGAGATCACGAAGCTCGTGGGCACCAGCGCCTGGTATGCGCCGGGCGCCGCGGCGGCACAGATGGTCGAGGCGATCCTGCTGGACAAGAAGACCATCATGCCGTGCTCGGTCTTCCTCCAGGGCGAGTACGGGATCCACGACCTGTTTGTCGGCGTTCCGGTGAAGCTCGGGCTGAAGGGCGTGGAGCAGATCATCGAGATCACGCTCACCGACGAGGAGCGCGCGGCGCTGCACAAGTCGGCCAATGCCGTGAAGGAGCTGGTCGGCGTGATCGGCGTGTAGG
>JAHDVQ010000033.1:29460-31910 GCA_023384595.1 Vicinamibacteraceae bacterium
CCCGCGCCGCCGGCCGACGCCGACTCGGGCCGGCGCGTGAGCGTCGCCTTCAGGTAGTCGCGGTTCATCCGCGCGATGGCCGAAATCGAGATCTCCTTCGGGCAGACCGCCTCGCACTCGCCCTCGTTCGAGCACGAGCCGAAGCCTTCCTCGTCCATCTGCTCCACCATGCGCAGCACGCGCCGCTGGCGCTCGACCTGCCCCTGCGGCAGCAGCGCGAGGTGCGAGATCTTCGCCGCCGTGAAGAGCGCGGCCGACGCGTTCTTGCACACCGCCACGCACGCCCCGCAGCCGATGCAGGCTGCCATGTCCATGGCCTGCTCGGCCATGTCGCGAGGGATGGGGGTGGCGTTGGCGTCGGGCGCCGACCCGGCGTTGATCGACACGTAGCCGCCCGCGCGGATGACGCGGTCGAAGGCGGTGCGGTCGACGACGAGGTCCTTGAGGATAGGGAACGCCCGCGCCCGCCACGGCTCGATGACGATGGTGTCGCCGTCCTTGAAGCGCCGCATGTGCAGCTGGCAGACGGTCGTGCCGCGGTCGGGTCCGTGAGGAATGCCGTTGACCAGGCATCCGCACGTGCCGCAGATGCCTTCGCGGCAGTCCGAGTCGAAGGCTATCGGGTCTTCGCCGCGCTTGATGAGCCCCTCGTTGACCGTGTCGAGCATCTCGAGAAACGACATCTCGGTCGAGACGCCGGGCGCCTCGTAGTCGACCAGCCGGCCGGGCGTGTCGGGTCCCTGCTGGCGCCAGACCTTCAGGTGCAGGTTCAATGTGGCCACTGTCACTCCTCGCTTCGCGTCGGTCGGGGCACGCCCCGCCTACTTGTAGCTCCGCTGGGTCGGCTTCACGTACTCGAAGCTGAGCGGCTCCTGATGCAGCGTCGGCCGCCGGCCCACGCCCGTGAACTCCCACGCCGCCGCGTAGCTGTAGTGCTCGTCGTCGCGCTGTGCCTCGCCGTCGGGCGTCTGGCTCTCCTCGCGGAAGTGTCCGCCGCACGACTCGCGGCGTTCCAGCGCGTCGAGCGCCAGCAGTTCGGCGAACTCGAGATAGTCGGCCACGCGGCCGGCGTACTCGAGGTTCTTGTTCATCGTCGTGGGTTCGCCGGGGACGATGACGTTCTGCCAGAACTCCTCGCGCAGCCGGGGAATCTGCTCGAGGGCCTGGACGAGACCAGCTTCGTTGCGTGCCATGCCCACGTTGTCCCACAGCAGTGCGCCGAGGTCGCGGTGCAGCTCGCGCGGCGTCTTCGAGCCTTTCACGGCGAGCAGCCGGTCGATCCGGTCCCGCGTGAAGTGCTCCGCCTCGTCGAACTCCGGCGCCGTCGTCGCGACCTTGGGTAGCGAGGCGCCGCCCAGGTAGTTGCCGAGCGTGTACGGAATCACGAAGTACCCGTCGGCCAGCCCCTGCATGAGCGCGCTGGCTCCCAGGCGGTTCGCGCCGTGGTCCGAGAAGTTCGCCTCGCCCAGCACGAAGAGGCCGGGGACCGTGCTCATCAGGTTGTAGTCGACCCAGAGTCCGCCCATCGCGTAGTGCACGGCGGGGTAGATGCGCATCGGCACCTTGTACGGATTCTCGTCGGTGATCTTCTCGTACATCTGGAAGAGGTTGCCGTAGCGCTGCCGGATGATGTCCTCGCCCAGCCGCGAAATGGCGTCCTGGAAATCCAGATAGACCGACAGCCGCGTCTCGCCGACGCCGCGGCCCTCGTCGCACACCGCCTTGGCCGCGCGCGAGGCGACGTCGCGCGGCACCAGGTTGCCGAAGCTGGGATAGCGCCGCTCCAGGTAGTAATCGCGTTCCGCCTCGGGAATCTGCGACGGCGGGCGCGTGTCGCCCGCCTGCTTCGGCACCCAGACCCGCCCGTCGTTCCTGAGGCTCTCGCTCATGAGCGTGAGCTTCGACTGGTGATCGCCCGACACCGGGATGCACGTCGGGTGGATCTGCGTGAAGCAGGGGTTGGCGAAGAAGGCGCCGCGGCGGTGCGCCCGCCACGCGGCCGTGACGTTCGAGTTCACAGCGTTGGTCGAGAGGTAGTACGCCGTGCCGTAGCCGCCGGTCGCCAGGCAGACCGCGTCGCCGGCCCAGCGCTCGAGCTCGCCCGTGACGAGGTTCCGCGTCACGATGCCGCGCGCCCGCCCGTCGATGACGACGAGGTCGAGCATCTCGCGCTGCGTGAACATGGTGACCGTGCCGGCGTCGACCTGCCGCATGAGCGACTGATAGGCGCCGATGAGCAGCTGCTGGCCCGTCTGGCCGCGCGCGTAGAAGGTGCGCGACACCTGGGCCCCGCCGAACGACCGGTTGTCGAGGAGGCCGCCGTACTCGCGCGCGAACGGCACCCCCTGCGCCACGCACTGGTCGATGATGTCCACCGACACCTCGGCCAGGCGGAAGACGTTCGCCTCGCGGGCCCGGTAGTCGCCGCCCTTCACCGTGTCGTAGAACAG
>JAHDVQ010000276.1 GCA_023384595.1 Vicinamibacteraceae bacterium
CCGGATGCTGCACAACCAGGCGGTGGCGGATCGGACCACCTCCCGGGACTGACCCACACCGCCCACCCCATCGCCACCCCTCGCCCACCGCTCTCCAGGCACGCGAACCGCGGCCACGCGAGCCGGCGGAGGGATCGGCCGAAGGGCCCATCGGCGAGTGCGGAGTGCCGCGATCGGCGAAGGCGGTGGACAGCGCCACAATAATGGGCATATGCTCACTACCACAGGCGGCCGTCGCCGCCTCAGCGATCACCTGCCCCCCATGCCGTGAGTCTTCGCATGAACCTCTGCATCCCCGTCGTCGAGAACGCCGGCCTCGCCAGCCGCGTGAGCGCCCATTTCGGCTCCACGCCCTGGTTCCTGCTCGTCGACACGACGACGAACGAGTGCCACACGATCCAGAACACCAACTCGCACCATCAGCACGGCGCCTGCCAGCCGCTGACCGTCCTGCACGGACACGCGATTGACGCCATCGTCGTCGGCGGCATCGGCCGCGGGGCGCTGTCGAAGCTGCGCGCGGCCGGCATGGCCACGTATCTGGCGGAACGGACCACCGCCGTCGAGGTGGTCGAGGCCTTCAAGGCCGGCCGTCTGACCGAGATCGATCCGGCACAAGCCTGCGCGGGACACGGGCACGGCCACGGCCACGGGCACGAACATGACCACGGGCACCTTCACGAGTGGCAGCCGGAGTCCTGACGTGGCCGAAGCCGATCGCGCCCGGCTCGAGGCGGCGTGGCACCCGCGCTGCGTGGTTTGCGGGCCCGCACGTGACGGCGCGCTGGGCGTGCACTTCACGACCAACGGCGAGGGCCCCTCGGTTGCCGCAACCTTCGATTGCGACCCTCGCTTCGAGGGCTACGACGGACAACTGCACGGCGGCATCGTCAGTTGCCTCCTCGACGGCGCGATGGCGCACTGCCTGTTCGCGCTCGGACGCGTGGCCTACACGGCCGACCTGTCGGTGCGATACCGGCAGCCGGTCCGCATCGGCAGGCCGGCCGTCGTGACGGGCCGGCTGGAGCGCTCGCGCGGCCGGCTCCACACGCTCACGGCAGAACTCCTGCAGGACGGCGTCGTACGCGCCACGGCGCGCGCACGGTTTCTCGAGGGCCGCTAGCGATGCCGAGGCCTGCCCTGCCACGACGCGTGCGGGCGGGCGTGACCGGGCGGGGCTTCCGCCCGGTCGGCGCCGGCCCTGCTGTTCTCGAGCAGGTCGTCATCGACGTCGCGCACCTCGAAGCCATCCGTCTCGTCGATCGTGAGGGGCTCTACCAGGAGGCGGCGGCGGAGCGCATGGGCGTGTCGCGCCCGACCTTCGCGCGCATCCTGGCTCATGCGCGGATGGCGATTGCCGAGGCGCTGCTCGACGAAAAGATGCTGCTCGTGCGCCGCGACGACCTGGTCGAGGCAGCCGCGGCCCTGCCTGCCGTCAGTGACACCTGCCCGGTTCACGGCGGACCACGGCGACGCGGACGCAGCTGCCACTGCCCTCATGCGGGCGAGGGACCCCCGCCGCGCGTCATCCCGCTCACCATCGTGGGGGGCGGGGACTGACCTAGCCGGCACTGGGCACTCGGCACTCGGCACTCGGCATTCGGCACTCGGCACTGGGCACTCGGCACTCGGCACTGGGCACTCGGCACTCGGCACTCGGCGCTGGGCGCTGGGCACTGGGCGCCATGCTCGAGCCCCGATCGGCTGATCGGCCGATCGGCTGATCCGCCGATCGGCTGATCCGCCGATCCCCCCGATCGACCGATAATGTCTCCGCCCTGTGACCGAGTTGCCGCTGCGCTACCGCTTCGACCACTTCGTGCTTTCGCCCCGCCGCCGGTTGCTCACGCGCGAGGGTGTCGAGGTGCCGCTCATCCCCCGCTACTTCGATCTGCTCGTGCTGCTCGTCGAGCGGCGTCATGAGGCGGTGCACCGCAACGACATCTTCACCTGCGTCTGGTCCGACGTCGTCGTGTCGGACGGTGCGCTTGCGCAAGCGGTCCGGGTGCTGCGCCGGGCCCTCGGCGACGACTCGCGGGAGCCGCGTTTCATCCGCACCATCTCGCGACACGGCTACCGCTTCGTTTACGACGACGTGGTGACGGAGGCCGATGAACCCGCTGAGGCGGGACCGTTACCGAGCGTCGGACCTGCGACAGGACCGGCGACCGTGCCACCGACGTTTCCGGATGCCGAACGCGCCGACTCACCCGCCCTCTTGATCGGCGAGCCCGAGCCGGCTGGCGAGGCCGCGTTCGAGCGGCTCATCAGGCGCCTGCTGGCCGACGGCACGCCGGACGAGGAACGGCGCGATGCTGCCGAGCAGTTGCTGCAGTACGACATCGCGCGCGTGCTCGCGCGACTCGACGGCGAGCACGGCCACGTCAGGGCACGGGCGCTGTTGCGCGAGGCCCGGTGGTCGGTCCCTGGCAGACACGACGTGCCGTTGCTCGGCGAACCCGGCACGCTCGGCGCAGCCGGTCTCCTCGCGTGGGACCGCCTTCGACACGCCTGGCGGCTGGCTGGCGGCCGCTGGGGCGGCGCCATCGCGGGAGCGACGGTGGCGGGCGCCACCGCGGGGTCGCTGGGCGGACTGGTGCTGGTGATGCTTCCGCAGTCTTCGTCGGCGCTGCCCGCGGCGGCCGTGTTGTCGGCCATCGGGGCATTTGCCGCGGCGGCCGGCGGCGCGGGCATCGGAGCCGGGCTCGTGGCCGCCGAGGTCATCGCGCGCTCGCGGCGCGCGCTCGCCCTCGTCGTCGGAGGCTGTCTGGGCGGGGCGATCGTGGCCTGGCTCGCGCAGGCCCTGACGCGCTGGACGCTCACCTCGCTTTTCTCCCTCGAGGTGAGCCGCCTCGGGGGCCCCGTCGAGGGCCTCGTCATTGGAGGCGCCGTCGGACTCGGCTACGCGTGGGCCACGCCGCGGCCAGGCGGCGGGATGGCGGCGCCGCGCGGTCGCGCCCGGATCCGCGCCGCCCTCATGGTGGCACTGGTGACGGCGGCCGCCGCGCTCGCGCTGGCCCTCGCCGACCGGCCGCTCGTGGGCGGCACCGTCAACGCCATCGCACAGGCGACGCGTTCCCGGATGACATTCGCGCCGCTGGGCCGCCTGCTCGGCGAGCCCGACTTCGGGCGCGGCACGGCGGGCCTGTTCGGGGCCTTCGAAGGCGCGGCGTTCGGCTTCGGGCTCACCATCGGTCTCGCGCGGCGGGGCCGCGGGGCGCGCTGACCCAATCCGCCGATCCGACGATCCCCGATTTCATTCCCATCTCACCATCCGCTCATCCTTCCCTCAAGACTTCGTGGCGCGCTCGTCGCATGCTGCCAGACGTCGCGGCACGACGCCGTGCAGCACGCGGGAGGCCAGGTGAGTATTCGCCGATTGATCGCCATTCTGTTCATCTTCGTGGTGACCGCCGTCGCGTGGTTCGCGCTCGGCACGTCGCTGGTCGTCCGGA
>JAHDVQ010000277.1 GCA_023384595.1 Vicinamibacteraceae bacterium
CGACACACCTGCACCGTTCGGTTACGCAAGGGTCGGGCCAGATCAGTTATCAGTTTTCAGTTTTCAGTTTTCAGTCAGGGGCTCCGGCAGATCGGGGGCTCCGGCAGATCGGGGGCTCCGGCAGATTCCGGATGGCGGCCGTTCGCTCGTCGAAGCTGTCCTTGGGCCTCAGGCCGGAGCTCCAACTGATAACTGACGACTGATAACTGACAACTGATCTACGTCCCGGCGAGCTTCAGCCCCGCGATGCCGGCGACAATCAGCCCGATCGAGAGCAGGCGCCACAGGGTGGCGGGCTCGCCGAGCAGCCACATGCCCAGAATCGCCGTCCCCATCGTGCCGATGCCGGTCCACACGGCGTAGGCCGTGCCGATGGGCAGGTGCCGCGTGGCCAGGCCAAGCAGAATCATGCTGATGGCGAGCGTGACGGCCGTGAACACGCTGGGACCGAGGCGCGTGAAGCCGGCCGAGTACTTCAGGCCGATGGCCCAGGCAATCTCGAACAGGCCGGCGAGGAACAGGAGGGTCCAGGACATGAATAGGCTCCGGGCTCCAGGCTCAAGGCTCCGGGCTCCAGGCTCAAGGCTCCGGGCTCCAGGCTAGTGTTGCCCAATCGGGTCGCCGGGTGGCGCCGGGAGCGGAGGCGTGCGGCGGTCGGTGGCGGCGGGACGAGCGAGAAAGCGGCGAATCTCGTCTTCGATGGCCTCCGCGTGCGTGGGACCGTAGTCCCGGGCGAGGACCGGGCGCATGTCGGCAATGCTCCGGAGCGCCTTCGAGGCGTCGGCCCGCACCGGGGGGGCCGCGCCGGGGTCGGACGCCAGTTCCGAGAGCCGTGTGACGGCGAGCCACTGGACCGCGCGCGCGATCTCACGCGCCTGCCCTTCCGCGGGCGACGGCGAACGGAACACCCGGGCGACCAGCGCCTCGTAGACCGAGCCCAGCGACGGATGGCCGGCATCACGGGCGTGGAAGTCGACGAGCCGCGCCCCGCGCTGCGGATTGAGGAGCGCCGACACCGTGAGGTCGGCCGCGATGGTCGCGGCGCCAATCGAATCGAAGAGCGGCGCCGTGCGTCCCGGGAAGAACTCCGTGTTGACCCCGCCCACGCCAAAGGCACGCGGCGGAAGCAGCGCGAGCACGGCCGGGGGCACGACGAGCGCCTCAGGCGCCAGCGTCTCGAGCAGCACCTCGAGGGCCGCACGCTGCTCGGCGGCCGGCACGATGCGCACCACCTCGGACGGGCTCGGTCCTGCCGCCGTCTTGACGGCGTAGCTGTAGTACGCCCCGCCCACGACCTTGGCGGCGGCCTGCACCTGAAAGCGATGATGCAGGTAGAGCGGCAGCAGCCGTGTCTCGAGCTGCGCGAGGGGCGCGCCGTCGGGCACGTTCGCGAGACCGAACTGCGCGAGGCCCAGGCGCCGCACGGCCAGCGCCTCTCGCAGCGCCGCGACGGGTTCCTGTCCGTTGTCCCACAGGTTGGCCAGCGGGTGCGCCGCCCCGGCGGGCCGCGCGTCGGCGTCGCTCAGGTACAGAAGTCCCTTCGCCACGCCCTCGCTCACGATCGCGTCGAGGGCGGCAGCCTCGTCGGTGCCCTCGGGAAACTGCGCGTAGGCAAAGCGGGCCACCCACCTGTCGTACTCGCCGATGCCGGACGCATAGGCCTGCGACAGGTCGATGCGCCCGTCGCGAATCGTCACGAGCGGCGCCGGGTAGTCCATCACCGACGCCCGCCCGTAGGCCGACGCGGCGAAGTTGTGCGCGAAGCCGAGCGTGTGGCCGACCTCGTGGGCCGAGAGTTGGCGGATGCGCGCGAGCGCCATGGCCTCGGGATCCGCGGCCGGGTCGAGCGCTGCCAGGTAGCCTTCGTCGGGCGCGGCGCCAAGGTCGCACGCCCGCGGGCCAGGCGGCGCGCTCACCGGCACGAGCCCCGTCCCGAGAAGGTAGTCCTGCCGGGCGCGCAGCGACCCGAGCGTCACGTTGCCCTTCAGGATCTGGCCCGTGCGCGGATCCTCGACGCTCGCGCCGTACGACCAGCCGCGCGTCGAGCGGTGCACCCAGCTGATCATGTTGTAGCGCACGTCCATCGGGTCGGCGTCCTCCGGCAGCACGCGCACCTCGAAGGCGTCGCGGAAGCCCGCGGCCAGAAACGCGTCCTTCCACCACGATGCCCCCTCGATGAGCGCGCGGCGGATGGGCTCGGGCGCGCCGTTGTCCACGTAGTACACGATCGGCTCCACCGGCTCCGAAACAGCGGCCGACGGATCCTTCTTCTGGAGATGATGCCGCACGATCCATCGCCGCTCGATGGGCGTCGTGATCGGCGAGGCGTAGTCGTGGAACTCGATCTCGAAGGCGCCCACGCGCGGGTCGAGCGCGCGCGGCCTGTAGGGGCTCGTCGCGAGATCGGGCAGCGCGACGAGCGAGTGGTGCTGGCGCACGGTGATCGACTGCGGCGAGGGCACCACCTGACGCACGAGCGGCCCCGGCGCCTCGTCGGTCACGAGCGTGACGGTCGTCTCGACCTCGGTGTTCAGCGGAAAGCCGCGCGTCCGCGACAGGAAGAAGACCGAGCGGGCCTCGTCGAAGCGGTAGCGGCCCTGGCCGGTCTCGCGCAGCCGGTCGGCGACGCCGTGCGCATCACGCAGGAAGAACGCCGTCGCGTCCACCAGCACGCGGTCACCGTCGGCCGCCTCCACCTTGAAGCCCCAGAGCACCGACTGCGCGAAGGAATCGGCCACCGCGCGTCGCTCGGCCGCGTCGTCGCTCAGCGCGCGGTAGCGGTAATTGCGTTCGACGAGGAGCACGCGCGGACCCACGCGCTCGAACACCACCACGCGCGAGGGGCCCACCTGGCCGCGATCGAGCCCGATCGGGTTCGACCCGACGCCGGCGGGAAGCGACGTGTAATAAAGGTACTCGCGGGGACCCGGCGTGATCTCCATGAGCAGGCGCCCGGCGTCCGCGTCCCAGTAGAGCGGCACGAGCCCGTCGCGTCGCTCGAGGCCCTCGACCTTCGAGGTGATGGCGGGTGGTGGACCGCCCGTCGCGGCCTTCTGCGGCGCCTGCGCGCTCGCCTGCGCGCCGGCACCGGCCGCGAACAACAACGGAACACTGAGGGCGACAACGAGACGGACGGCGGACGGTCGAGGCACGGCTTCCCCCCGCGAGATGCGCAACCCGGAATGAGGGGGAATTCTAACTGAAGGTTGGGCGCTGGGCGGCGGGCGGCGGGCGTTCGGCGTTGGGCGTTGGGCGTTGGGCGTTGGGCGCCGTGTGGTAGGTCCGGCTCAAGCCGGACCCTACAGAGGATGCCGGACGCCGGATGCCGGACGCCGGATGCCTATCCGGACGCCGGATGCCGGATGCCTAGAGAAGCTTCGCTGCCAGCTCGGCGATCCGCGACCGCACCACGTCGCCCATCGTCAGGTGCGCGAAGCACGGCTCGCCCTTGAAG
>JAHDVQ010000034.1:0-3695 GCA_023384595.1 Vicinamibacteraceae bacterium
TACGTAGCCTACAGAGGCTACAGAGGCGCCAAGGCCCAAGGCCCAAGGCCCAAGGTCCAAGGCCCAAATGAGAGAACTCGCCATGAAACTGCTGTCTGGGATTCGCGTGCTGGATCTGACCAACGTGCTGGCGGGGCCGTTTGCGACGCTGCACCTCGCCCTGGCGGGCGCCGAGGTCATCAAGATCGAGAATCCGGGTGGCGGCGACCTCGCGCGGAAGCTGGGGTGCCGGCCCGAGCTGAACGCGGAGCTGATGGGGACGAGCTTCCTCGCGCAGAACGCGAACAAGAAGTCGATGACCCTGAACCTCAAGAGCGACGAGGGGCGGGATGTGCTGAAGAAGCTCGTCGAGACGGCCGACGTGCTCGTCGAGAACTTCCGGCCCGGGGTGATGAAGCGGCTCGGCCTGTCGTACGAGACGCTGGCGGCGATCAACCCGCGGCTGATCTACTGTGCCATCTCGGGCTTCGGGCAGACAGGACCCGATGCCGCCAAGCCCGCCTACGACCAGATCATCCAGGGGTTGAGCGGGGTCATGGCGGTCAACGGCGACGAGCGGCTGAACCCGTTGCGGTGCGGCTTCCCGGTGTGCGATACCGTCGGCGGGCTGAACGCGGCCTTCGCGATCATGGGTGCGCTCTTCCACCGTGAACGCACCGGCGAAGGGCAGTTCATCGACGTGGCGCTCCTCGATTCGATCATGCCGCTGCTCGGCTGGGTGGCGGCGAACCTGCTCATCGGCGGGCAGCAGCCGGTGCCCATGGGCAACGACAACTTCACGGCCGCGCCGTCGGGGACCTTCGTGACCGAGGACGGCTACATCAACATCGCGGCCAACCAGCAGGACCAGTGGGAGGCCGTGTGCGATGTCGTCGGGTTGCCGCAGCTCGTGACCGACCCGCGGTTTGCGAAGCGCGATACCCGGAAGGCGAACCGCAAGGCCCTGACGGCCGTCCTCGAAGAGCGGCTCACCGAGCGGCCGACGGCCTACTGGGTCGAGGCCCTCAATGCCCGCGGCGTGCCGTCGGGCGAGATCCTCGGCCTCGAAGAGGCGCTGAACGCCCCGCAGGTGGCGCATCGGGGGTCGTTGGGGACCGTCACCGAGCCCGCGCTCGGAGACCTGCGGCTCTTCGGTCTCACGGCGAAGTTCGAGAAGACCCCCGGCGCCCTCGAGACACCGCCGCCGCGCCTTGGCGCACACACGGGGGAGATCCTCGGCGGCCTGGGCTACGATGACGCCGCCATCGACGCGCTGCGCGCGCGAGGAGTGGTGTGAACAGGCTCCAGGCTCCAGGCTCCAGACTCCAGGCTAGAAGAGAGGCACCATGCCCATGACCATCGTCCAGAAGATCCTGGCCCGCGCCACCGGTCAGTCCTCGGTGGCCGTCGGCGACATCGTCGAGCCGCGCGTCGACCTCGCGATGTCGCACGAGAACGCGGCGCTCGTCATCAACCAGTTCCGCGAGATCTACAAGGGGACCGGCCGCGAGCCGATCGTGTGGGATCCCGAGCGCATCGCCATCATCTTCGACCACCGCGTGCCCGCCGAGAGCTCGAAGACGGCAACCAACCAGAAACGCATCCGCGAGTTCGTCGCGGCGCAGGGGATCGGCAAGTTCCACGACATGCGGGGCGACCAGGGCGGCATCTGCCACCAGATCCTCCCCGAGAACGGCTACGTGCGGCCCGGCCAGGTCGTTGTCGGCACCGACAGCCACACGACGAGTCACGGAGCGCTCGGCGCCTTTGCCTTCGGCATCGGCGCCACCGAGATGGCGGCCGTCTGGGCGCTCGGGTGTGTCTTCAACGTCGAGGTGCCGGCCACGATGAAGGTCGTGGTGCGCGGCGTGCTGCCCGAGGGCGTGGCGCCCAAGGACATCATCCTAAACCTCATCGGCCGCGTCTCTGCCGAGGGCGCCAACTTCAAGGTGATCGAGTTCCACGGCGACGCCATCAGGAGCATGGACACCTCGGGCCGCCTGACGATCTGCAACATGGCGGTGGAGGCGGGCGCGACCTCGGGCATCGTGCCGGCCGACGAGGAGACGGTGCGGTACCTTCGCGAGGTGGCAGGGGTCACGGGTGAGCTCGACGTGGTGACGCCCGATCCCGATGCGGCGTACTCCGAGGTCGTCGAAATCGACGCGTCCTCGCTCGTGCCACAGATCGCCTGTCCGCACACGGTGGATCACGTGAAGGCCATCACCGACGTCGCGGGGACGCGCGTGGACCAGGTGGTCATCGGCTCGTGCACCAACGGCCGTCTCGACGACCTGGCGGTGGCCGCGCGGCTCGTGAAGGGCCACCGGCTGGCGAGCCACGTGCGCATGCTCGTGTTCCCGGCGTCGTGGCGGATCTACAAGGAGGCCATGCAGCGTGGCTACCTGAGCGATCTCATCGACGCGGGCGCGACGGTGATGAACCCCGGCTGCGGCTGCTGCCTGGGCGTGCATCAGGGGGCCCTCGGCGACGGCGAGGTCGCCCTGTCGACGACCAACCGCAACTTCAAGGGGAGGATGGGGAACCCCACCGCCGAGGTGTACCTGTGCTCACCGGCCGTCGCAGCCGCGAGCGCCATCACCGGTGTCATCACGGACCCGAGAGGATGAGGCAGACCATGGCTACCGTTGTGCTCAAGCTGGGCAACGACATCTCGACCGACCACATCTACCCGGGCCGTTACATGGCGACGGTGCTGCCCACCGAGACGCCGCAGTTCGCGTTTGCCGACATGGCCGAGTTCAACGCGATGCTGCGCAGCGGGGCGGTGTCGCCGGGCAGCGTCATCGTCGCGGGACAGAACTTCGGCTGCGGCTCGTCGCGCGAGCAGGCCGCGTCGACCCTGAAGGGCTACGACCTGGTCATCGTGGCGAAGGGGTTCGCGCGGATCTTCCTGCAGAACTCGGCCAACCTCGGGCTGCGCACGGTGATCTCGCCCGACCTCGAGGCCTCCGAAGGCGACGAACTCGAGTTGCTCGACGACGCGATCGTGAACCGTACGACCGGACAGCGGGCGTCGGTGATTCCGCTGCCGAAGGCGCGCCAGGCCATCATCGACGCGGGCGGCCTGATCGCGTATGCGCGCCAGCGGCTGCTGGCGTAGCCCCTTCCCGCACGGCGCGATTCACCCCGGCCACGCGGGCGCTCGTCCCTGGATGGGCGCCCGTGAACTCCCCCCATCATTCGTGCGCGCAATCGTCTGATAACCGGCGTACCGGATCGGGCCGCAGGGCTGCTTGACTTCGCCTGTGCCCTCTGATATCACGCGACCGCCAGGAACATCAGGCGTCGCACCCATCGACTCCTGCCGTCGGACTGTCAGCAGCTTTGGGGAGGGTTGTGATGGTCAAGCGCATCCTACTACTAGTAGGCCTGTTCGTCGTGTGTACGACGATGGCCGCCGCACAAGGGACCACCTCGCGACTGGTGGGGCAGGTCACCGACGCCACCGGTGGCGTGCTGCCGGGGGTCACCGTGACCCTGACAAACGAGGCCACCGGCGTGCGCTTCACGACCGTCACGTCGGCCGCTGGCGTCTACTCGTTCGAGGCGCTGGGTGTGGGCGTCTACACGGTGGAGGCCGAGCTCCAGGGATTCAAGAAGGTCTCGGCCACGGGCAACCGGGTGCAGATCGGTGCGCCGACCACGGTGAACCTGACGATGGAACCGGGTGCCATGGAGGAGACCGTCGAGGT
>JAHDVQ010000034.1:3795-7348 GCA_023384595.1 Vicinamibacteraceae bacterium
TTCGGGAACCTGCAGATCCTGAAGGCGTCGCGCAAGCGCAACGTGGACCGGCTGGTGTACACGGAGGCCGCGCGCAACGGGCTCTGGCGCTACGTCATCGGCGGCCGGAATCAGCCGTTCGGGGTGGCGGGTTCGCCCATCGACGCCAACGGCAACGTGCTGCCGGGCGTGAACGTGGGCAGTTACAACATCGTGGCGAACGACCCGCAAGGAAGGGGCTTCGACCCGCAGGTGGCCGCCGCGGTGCGCAACATGCCGCTGCCGAACAACTTCCGCGCCGGCGACGGGCTCAACATCGCGGGGTTCAGCTTCTCGGCCGAGGAGGAAGAGGACCAGTTCGACGCCGTCATCCGCGTCGATCACGTCCTGACCCCACGGCACTACGCCTTCGCGCGCGTCGCCTGGGGGCAGCAGGACTCGCTCTGCGACAGGGCCAACGGCGGCGAGCCGCGCTTCCCGGGCGACGGCTGCGTCGTGAACACCTTCCGCGACCCGGTGAACTGGGCCGCGAGCTGGCGCTGGAACGTGGCGTCGAACATCGTCAACGAGTTCGTGGTGGGCATGAACTCGTTCGCGTTCGACTTCGTGACCGTCAACGCCGATCCGGCGAGCCCGTCGTGGTCGTTCGGCGACGTGACGCTGCCCGGCGGCGTGGCGACCGACGTCGGCAACAAGCGCGACCTGAGGACGCTGCAGTTCGTCAACAACCTGAGCTGGGTGCAGGGCGCCCACAACTTCAAGTTCGGCACCAACATCCGCCTGCAGCGGCACCAGGACGTCCGCGGGTCGGTGTCGGGCGTGAACGTCACGCCCATTGTGAACTTCTCGACCGCGACGAACACCGTCGACCCGGCCACCTTCGGGATCCCGGGGAACATCAACACGACGTTCGACCTGCCCGCACTTCAGCGCAGCGTCAACTTCTTCCTCGGCCGGGTCGGCTCCATCTCGCAGGGATTCGTGTCGCAGGGCGACCAGTACGCGCCGGGCGGCACGCCGTTCGACTTCGTCGCCGACTATCCCGAAATCGACGTCTTCGCCCAGGACAGCTGGCAGCTGCGCTCGAACGTGACGGTGGACCTCGGGGTCCGCTGGGAGGCGAAGCTCGCCCCGTCGAACCCCGACGGGCTGATCCGTCGGCCAAACGTGCGGGTGGCCGTCGGCGAGCCGGGCACGAGCGGCCTCGTCTGGGTGGACGAGCCCCTCTACGAGGACGACTGGAACAACTTCGCACCGTCGGTCGGCGTGGCCTGGGATCCGGGCGGCGACGGGAAGAGCTCCGTGCGGGCGAACTACCGGATGGCGTACGACCGCATCAACACGTTCGTCATCTCGTCCGCCATCTTCCAGAGCATCCCGGGCATCACGATCGGCGTGTCCAACACGTCGTTCGGCCAGGGGGGCGGCCGGCTGGCCGACCTGCCCGCGCTCTCACCGGGCGTCACGCCCACGGCGGCACTCGCCCCGCCGGCCGTGTCGAGCAACAGCATGCGCGTGATGGACACGGAGTTCGAATCGCCCATCACGCACGCATGGGCCATCGGCTACCAGCGCGAGGTCTGGTCGCAGACCGTCGCCGAAGTCGCGTATGTCGGCCGCAAGGCCGATCACCTCTTCGGCGCCTACAACGCGAACCAGGCCGAGATCTTCAACAACGGGTTCCTCGACGCCTTCAACACCGTGAAGGCCGGCGGCCAGAGCGCGCTGATGAACCAGCTGCTTGCGCCCGACACGCGGCGGCTGTCCTCGGAGACGGGTTCCGACATGGTACGCCGTCTGTTCGCGTCGAACCTCAACACCAACAGCGTCGCCGCGCTCGCCGCGTCCCTCGGCACGCGCATCCAGGGCGGACGGACGCTCGCGGAGCTGTCGGGTCTCGGCGCCAACTTCTTCTTCCCCTATCCGCAGTACCTCGGCGGGATGATCGTCATCGACTCGAACGACTGGTCGCGTTATCACGGCCTGCAGTTCAAGCTCGAGAAGCGCTTCAGCCGAGGCTACTCGTATCTGCTCGCCTATACGTTCGCACGGTCGAAGGACACGAGATCGTTCGATCCGGCGTTCACGACCGTATCGACGGCCAACGCGCAGTCGGCGTCGAGCACGCCGTTCAACATCTACGACCGGTCGCTCAACTACGCGCGCTCGGACTTCGATCGAACCCACGTGTTCAGCGCGCAGTGGGTCTGGGAGTTGCCCTTCGGTCGTGACAAGTGGATTGGCAGCAACGCCAACGCCGTGGTGAACCAGATCATCGGTGGGTGGCAGGTCGCCGGCCAGGCGGTGCTGCAGAGCGGCCGGCCGTTCACCGTGTACTCGGGATCCAACACGCTGTCGAACATCGTGCAGACGCCGGCCAACTGCAGTGACTGCGATCGAGGGATGGGCGAGCCGTTCGACGATGGGACGACCGGGCTGAAGTGGTTCTTCGACGATCAGGACCGGGCCAAGTTCAGCATCCCCGGAGCGGGTGAGTTCTCCAACGTCGGCCGCAAC
Organism: Vicinamibacteraceae bacterium; assembly: GCA_023384595.1. Lineage (GTDB taxonomy): Bacteria > Acidobacteriota > Vicinamibacteria > Vicinamibacterales > JAFNAJ01 > JAHDVQ01. Next base: position 6,292 of record JAHDVQ010000034.1, read on the forward strand.
GCCTTCACCGGCCCGCCCGGCCTGAACGTGAACCTGAACGTCACGAAGCGGTTCTTCATGCCCTTCGGGCACTCGCTCGAGTTCCGCCTCGACGCGACGAACCTCACCAACACGCCGACCTTCGGACTGCCGACGGCGACGGTCACCTCATCGACCTTCGGCCGCATCTTCAACAGCGTGACCAGTTTCTCGCGGAAGGTGCAGGTGGGGGTGAAGTACACGTTCTAGGGCTACGGGCTACAGACTACGGACTACGGGCCTGGGGGGCGCCGCCGGAGCGGCGCCTCTCCGGCATCCGGCATCCGACCTCCGGCCTTGCCCGGGCTCCGGGCACCGCGCTCCGCGCTCCAGGCTGGCCCTGCCCAGCGCCCAGCGCCTAGCGCCTGACGCCAGTCATGACCGTGAAGCTCGTGCGCGCCACCGCGTAGCGGCCCGCCCGCTGGTCGATCGCCTTCACCTGCAGGATGTACTCGCCGGGGCCCAGGCGGCCGACGTCGAGCGGCTGCGCGACGAAGAAGGCCGTCGTCAGGCTGTCGCCCCCGGTGGGCGCCTGGTCGACCGGGCGAGGTTCCGTGCGCAGGATCACTTCCTCCCCGCGGAGAATCGTGAAGTCGACCGACACCCGCGGCGGTTCGGGCGGCGCTGTCGTGATGCCGGTCAACTGGAAGACCACCTGGGCCCGCTCCGATGGTCCGAATCGCGCATCGGGCCGCGGGCGCACGTCGAGGCCCGCCAGCGTGAACGGCGTCGGAGACGTCGCCCCCGTGGCCGTCGCCGCCGACTCCGCGAGCATCAGCCCCCGGATCGAGATGCCCGCGGGACGCCCGGGCACGGTGAGTCGGGCGTCGGCCAGTCCCAGCGCCGAGGCGCGCGCGTCCTTCACCGCCACCTGCACGTCGTAGTCGCCGGGCGGCAGTTCCAACCCCTTGTGATAGCTGAAGCCGTGCGCGAGCCCTTGCCGCCACGTCGCCTCGGTGAGGTTGAACTCCAGCGTCTCGGCGATCTGCCGGACCGGCTTGCCCGATGCGCGGTCCTTCACTTCGACCCTCACGTCGAG
>JAHDVQ010000034.1:7448-13130 GCA_023384595.1 Vicinamibacteraceae bacterium
GAACGCGGCGCGCTCGTCCGCCGTCGCGAGGTAGTAGACGTCGCGCTCGAGCCACGCCTTGTGCGCCGGCGAGAGGGGCGCAGGCTTGCCCGTCGCCGGGCTCTGCTCGAGGGACGAGGGCTCGCCCACCGTAGCGCGAAGCGCGAAGGAAGGGGGCTTGCCCGCCGTAGCGCGGAGCGCGAAGGCGGGAGCGGCGCCCGCCCCCACGAGGAGGGCGAGCACCGCGAGTGCGAACGAACGTGCTACCACAGGTACTTGAACGCCAGCTGGATGGAACGCGAGCCCGCCACGCCAGTGATCCGGCCGAAGGTGGTGAGGTTGGCCAGGCTGAGGCCGGGCGTGCCCGCGTAGGTGTTGTTGAACACGTTGTAGAGCTCCAGGCGGAACTGCGCCCGCTGGTTCTTCCAGGTGTCCACGTTGCGGATGATCGCCATGTCCACGTTGAGGAAGTCGTCCACGCGGAACTGGTTGCGATCGAGCGTGCCCACCCCCCCCGGCGCGATCGTCTGATCGAAGGCCGTCGGCAGGATGTGCTGCGTCTGCGTGTCCTGGGTCGTCTTCGGCTTGTCCTTGAACTGGAAGCCGACGACGCCGCCGTCGACGACGTTCGGTCGGTCGGCCGCGACGCCGTCGATGTTGCAGTCGCCGCCGTTCAAGCCGCACGTGACGTTGACGGGATAGCCGTCGCGGTAGTAGACGGTGCCGCCAATCTGCCAGTCGTTGATGAGGGCGCCCAGAATGCCCGGCGTGTCGCGCCACGGCAGCTCGTAGCTGCCGTTGAACGAGAACACGTGGCGCATGTCGTAGCGCGTCGGCCCGTACATGTCGTCCTTGCGCGGCCCGATGTCGTCGTTCTCGTCGAACGCGATGTCGGCGTTCCAGAGCATGGAGTAGTAGAGATCGCCGCTGCCGAAGCCGGCGTCCGACGCGATGTCGCGAGCGCGCGCCCACGTATACGACAACTGATACTGCAGGCCGTGCGAGTACTTCTTGTCGAAGGCCACCTGCAGCGCCCGGTAGTTGCCGTCTGACGCGTTGGCCAGCTGCAGGATGTTCGAGTACAGCGGATCGGGCCTCCGGTCCTGCCGGTTGGCCGCCGTCGCGCCGGCACCCGGCACGGCGCGATTCAGGACGAGCATCGAGGGCAGTCCGCGCGTCGCCGAGCCGATGTACGACACCCGGAGCGTCGACCCGCGGAACAGCGGGTGCTCCATGGTGACGTTCCAGGTGTGCACCTTGCCGAGCCCGAAGTCGGGATCCACCAGGGTCCGCGAGACGGGCCCGCTCACCGGCGTGCCGCTGAGCAGGTTGGAGATGTGCAGCGGCGGCAGCAGGGCGACCGTGGTCGTCACGGGCGGCTGGAACTGCAGCGACCTCAGGAAGAAGAAGTTGATCCGGTCGTACGAGAGCCCGTAGGCGCCGCGCAGGACCCACTGGCCGTCGCTCTTGATGTCCCAGGCCGCGCCCGCGCGGGGCGCCAGGTTGAACATCGACGAGTCGTAGCCGAAATCCGTCTTGCCGTCCTTCTCCTTCCACTCCGTGACGCCTTCGTTCCGGATGCCGAGGTTGAGCGTCACGTTGTCGCGAATGCGCCAGTCGTCCTGCACGAAGAACGAGACGTCCCAGTACCGGAAGTTGCGCGCCACGTCACCGGTCGTCAAGGTGTAGGCCGTCGGCGTGCCGGCCAGCAGGTTCTCGATGCCGGTGCGCCCGTACCCGGTGCCGAAGGCAATCAGGCCGCGCACCGCGTCGCTCTGCACGCCGTTGTTGAAGGTCCGGTGCAGATCGTAGCCGCCCTTGACGCTGTGGCGGCCCTTCACCCACGTGAGCGAGCCGATGGCCTGGTAGTCGTGCAGCTTTCGGAAAATCGGGTACTGGTTCGACTGGGCGCCGAGCGTGCCCACCACGGTGTTGGTGATGGTCGGCATGTTCTCGTAGCCTTCCTCCGTCGGCAGATCCACGCGACGGTAGGCGTAGCCGAACCGGAACTCCCCGACCATGGTGGGCGTGATGGTCCGGGTGTACGACGCCCCGGCGGTCTGTGCCCGGTCGACGATGTTCCCGCCATTGCTCGGGAAGATGCGCGTGATGTCGAACTCCTGGCTCCGGTAGTCGTACCGGGCCATGAGCTTCGACGTGTTGCTCAGGTTGAAGTCGGTGCGGATGAACGGGTTGGGCGTGTCGTAGTTGTACGGCTGGTTGACCTCGTAACGCCGCGGGTTGATCTCCGGACGGTTCGGCAGCGGATAGAGCGACAACCACTCGCTGATGATCCGGTCACCCTCTGGCGTCCCGGTGTTGGGCGTGCGTTCGGCGGCGGTGGGCACCGAGCCGGCGTAGAAGTTCTCGCCCCGGCGCCGGTTGTTCTCGAACATCCCGAAGAAGAACACCTTGTCCTTCACGATGGGGCCGCCGAGCGTGACGCCGTAGATGTTCAGGTTGTACTCCGCGTAGCAACGGCTCGGCGTCGCGCGACGCTCGCTGTCGCTGCAGCGCTTCTGCTGCAGCTCCGAGTTGCCGGGCCACTGCAGCTTCGCGTTGTCGTAGTAGTACTCGTAGGCGCTGCCGTGGAAGCTGTTCGAGCCCGACTTGCTCACCGCGCGCGACTGCGCGCCGCCGGCCCTGCCGAACTCCGCGTTGTAGTTGCTCGTGATGACCTCGAACTCCTTCACGCCCTCGACGCTCACCGCCACGCGGTAGTCGTTGTCTTCGGGATCGATGTTCGAGATGCCGTCGAGCTCGAAGTTCGCCGAGCGTGCCGTCGTCCCGTTGGCGACGACGTTGCTGCCGCCGGAACCGAGGAACGCGCGGTCGAACCGCGGGCCAGGGGTGGTGATTCCAGGCGCGAGCGTCGCGAAGTTGTAGACGCTGCGGCCGGCGAACCCCGACACCTGGATGGTCAGCGGCCGATCGAGCAGAGCCTTCTCGTCGTAGGTGCGCCGCAATTCCGACTGCGTGGTCTGCACGAGCGTCGTCTCGGCCATCACCTCCACGGTTTCGGCCACGCCGGCAAGGCCGAGCGTGAAGGTGAGCGAGACGGTCTGGTTGAGTCCCACCTCGACGCCGCGCTGATTCACGGTCTGGAAGCCGGAAATCTCGGCGCGCACGTCGTACGTGCCAATGGGGAGGTAGGTGAGTCGGAACAGGCCGCTGTCGGTCGTCACCGCCGAGAACACGCCTGACGTGGCCGTGTTGGTCGCGGTGATGACGACGCCGGGAAGCACGGCGCCCTGTTGGTCCTTGACTTGCCCTTCGATGGTGCCGGTCGTGGCCTGGGCGCGGAGGGGCGCGGGGATGGCGAGCATCACCGCGAGCGCCAGGCAACCAGCGGCGAGCCGTGCGAGTGTCACACGCATGCCGGGTCTCCTCTGAGGACTGAAAAAGGGGGCGGGCCCGCTGGCCCGCGCGAAGAATACCACTTTCGCCAACCCGGAGAGCACGAATTCTTTGCCCCCGCGGACCGCAAGCGACTATCCTCTCTGAGCATCGTCCCGGCCGACCTCCGCCGTGTCCCGGACGACCTTCGCCTCGTCAGCCGCCCCCCACGGTCCACTTCATGCGCCGCGATTTCCACCGCATTGCCATCGTCAACCGGGGCGACCCCGCTCTGCGCTTCCTCGACGCGCTCCGGCAGTACAACCGGACGCACGACACGAGCCTCGTGGGCATCGCGCTCCACGCCGGGCCCGACCGGCGGGCGCGGTTCGTGCGCGAGGCCGACGAAGCCGTTCTGCTCGGCGACACGAACCTCGTGGAGACGCCCGGGGGGCAGTGGTCCTCCGTGTATTTGGATCTCGGCAGGCTCGAGCAGGCGCTCGTCGAGGCCGGCGCCGATGCCGCATGGACCGGCTGGGGTTTCGTCTCGGAGCTGCCCGAGTTCGCCGACCTGTGCGAGCGGCTCGACGTCACCCCGATCGGGCCGCCCGCCGCTGCCCTGCGGCGCCTGGGCGACAAGGCCGCGCTCAAACAGCTGGCCGTCGAGGTGGAGGTGCCGGCGATTCCCTGGCCGGGAGGCGTCGCCGACACGCTCCAGGGCGCGACGGCACAGGCGCAGCGCCTCGGCTATCCGCTGGTGATCAAGCCGGTGCGCGGTGCGGGCGGACGCGGCATTCGCGTCGTGCGGCGGCCCGAGCAGCTGGGCGACGCCTTCAACCGGGCGCGCGACGAGGCGGGGCGCACCGGGGGCAACGCGACCGTGTTCCTCGAACGCTGGATGGAGCACGTCCGCCACATCGAGGTGCAGGTGGCGGGCGACCGTCACGGGACGGTGCGCGCCCTGGGGCTGCGCGACTGCAGCGTGCAGCGGCGCCATCAGAAGATCGTCGAGGAGTCGCCGGCGACGGTGCTGCCGCCCGACACCGAGCAGGCGTTGCGCGACGCGGCGGTACGCCTGTGCCAGGCCGCGCAGTACACGAACGTCGGCACGGTGGAGTTCCTGTACGATGCCGACCGCGATCGCTTCTGGCTGCTCGAGGTGAACCCTCGTCTGCAAGTCGAGCACGCCGTCACGGAGATGACGACGGGCATCGACCTGGTGGGGTTGCAGATTGCGCTCGCGCGCGGCGAGCGGGTGCGCGAGGCGCCGCCCGCCCGCGGCCACGCGATCGGCGTGCGGCTCAACGCCGAAGACCCGGCGAGCGACTTCGCGGCCACACCGGGCGAGGTGCGCCTGCTGCACGTCCCTTCGCGCAGTCATCTCCGGTTCGACAGCGGGGTGGGAGCGGACGAGCCGATTCCGGCCGAGTACGACTCGATGTTCGGCCGCTTCATGGCGTGGGGCGACACGCGCGACGAGGCGGTGCGCCGGCTCGCCCACGGCCTGGCCGACAGCACCATCGTCATCGAGAACGGCGTCACGAACCGGACGTTCCTCATGCACCTGCTCTCGCGGCCGGAACTGGCGCGCGGGCCGGTGGAACACGAGTGGCTCGAGCGGCTGGTCGAGCGCGGCGACCACGTGAGCGGGGCGCATGCCGACGTGGCGCTCCTCGCGGCGGCCGCGGAGCTGTACGACCTCGAACTGCAGGCCGATCGCGACGAGTTCTTCGCATCGGCCGCGCGGCAGCGGCCGGTGGTCAGGCCGGGCATCGGGCGCACCGTGGAACTCGCGCACGGCGGGCACCAGTACCGGATGCGGGTGTGCCGGCTGGCGCAGCAGCACTACCGCATCGACGTCGACGGCGTGCGGGTGGACCTGCAGGTGGATGCCACCGGCCCCGCCGAACGATGGATGACCTACCGGCGCCGCCGGTTTCGCGTCGTCTCGACGGTGCAGGGGCTCGATCACCTGGTGGAAGTGGAGGGGGCGCTGCATCGCATCTCGCGCGACGAGGCGGGCATCGTTCGCGCCCTCGCACCGGCCGTGGTCGTCGCGCTGCCCGTGCGACCCGGCGCGCGCGTCGCGGCCGGCGACCGCCTGTGCGTGGTCGAGGCGATGAAGATGGAGTCGGCGGTGACCGCCCCGTTTGCCGGGGTCGTCACCGACGTCTTCGTGCTCGAGAACACGCACGTGCCGGCCGGCGCCCCGCTCGTGCAGCTCGAGGCGGCCGAGCGGGCGCGCGAGGCCACGGGGCCGCGTGCGAAGTTCGACGGCGAGAGCCGTCCGCAGCCCACCAGCGGCGGCCGATCGCGCGCGAGGGCCGTGGTCGCCGCCGTGCGGGCGTTCGGCGCCGCCTTCTCGCC
>JAHDVQ010000034.1:13230-21159 GCA_023384595.1 Vicinamibacteraceae bacterium
TGAACCTGAGCGCGAGCCAGTACTTCCTGACCTACCTGCGGCAACTCGACGCGCGCGGGGCGGGGCTGCCCACGGCCTTCGTGGACGCGCTGCGGAGGGCGCTCGCGCACTTCGGATCGGACAGTCTCGAGGTGACGCCGGCCCTGAAGGGCCGGCTCCTGTGGATCTACCGCGCTCGCGAGCGGCAGGAGAACCAGGTGCGCGTGGTCGTCGCTATTCTGGAGCGTCGTCTGCACTACGCGACCGAGCTCGGCCCGCGATTGGCGGCGTCGTTCGTCCCGCTGCTCCACCGCCTCATCGCCGCCACCGAGCACGGGCAGCCCCTCGTGCACGACCTGGCCGTCGACGTGCGCTACCGTTACGTCGATCAGCCGCTGTTCGACCGGGATCGGCAGGTCATTTACGCCGAGATGCAGCGCCGCCTCGATCGCCTGGTGCGCGATCCCCACGGACCCGGGCGCGAGCGCGAGATGCGGGCGCTCGTCGACTGCCCGCTGCCCCTCGGCGCCCGGCTCGTGCACCGCATCGAAGGGCTGGCGCCCGCCGCGCAGCACGCACTGCTCGAAGCGCTGACGCGGCGCTACTACCGGGTCCGGATACTCGACGGATTCGAATCACTCGACCTGGCCGGCGCCGGCGGTGCCCGTGCGTCGTACTTCATGGACGACCGGCCGCAGTCGCTCATCGCCGTGGAGGCCACAGCCGCCACGCTGGCGGCGCGTCTCGAGGCGGTGGCCGCGATCGCGAACGCGGAGTCGCCGGTCGAGGCAGGAGCGGCCGACCTCGTACTCGACATCTACGGCCCGCTCGAACCTGGCGACGAGGATCAGGAGGCGACGAGCGCACGGCTGCTGGCCGCGCTCGAGGGCGCGTTGTTCGCGCGGCGTCCACGCCGTATCGTCGTGGCGCTCGCGGCGCCGCCGGGCGAACTCTCGCGCGGCGAGACGGCCTGCTTCACGTTCCGGCCCGGACCGGACGGCTTCGTGGAAGATCGCCTGTATCGCGGGCTGCACCCGATGGTCGGGAAGCGGCTGCAGCTCGAGCGGCTGGCGCGCTTCCACATCGAGCGGCTGCCGTCGATCGACGACGTGTACCTGTTTCGGGGCGTCGCACGCGACAACCCGAAGGACGAACGGCTGTTCGCCATGGCCGAGGTGCGCGATCTGTCGGCGGAGTATGACCGCGGCGGCCGGCTGTTGCGGCTGCCGCATCTCGAGCACATGCTGCTCGAGGCCCTCGCGGCGGTCCGCGAGGCCCAGCATCGGCGGGCCGGCGACGAGCGCCTGCACTGGAACCGCGTGACGCTGTTCGTGCAGCCCGTGGTGAGGTTCTCGCGGGAGGACCTCGTGCGGCGGCTGCGCGAGCTGGCCCCGTACTTCGAGGGGCTCGGGCTCGAGCGCATCGCCCTGCGCATGCAGGTCGCCGGCTCCGGCAACGGCGAGCCCAGCCCGATGACGCTGCGACTGGTCGACCCCGAGAAGCACGGCGGCATCGCCGAGTTCGTCGCCTCGACCGACGACCCGCTCGTGCCGCTCGACCCGTATACGCAGAAGGTCGTGCGCATGCGCCAGCGCGGCCTCAACTACCCGTACGAAATTCTGAAGCTGCTGGCGCCGGGACGCGACGTCACCGGCGGCCAGTTGCCGCCGGGCGACTTCATCGAGCACGACCTCGACGCAAGCGGACGGCTGGTGCCGGTCGAGCGAGCCGCCGGCGGCAACGTCGCGAACGTCGTCGTGGGCGTCGTGCGCAACTACACCGCGAAGTACCCGGAGGGCCTGGCGCGCGTCGTCGTGCTGGGCGATCCGAGCCGCGAGATGGGCTCGGTGGCAGAACCCGAGTGCCGCCGGCTGGTGGCAGCGCTCGACCTCGCCGAGGCCATGCGCGTGCCGCTCGAGTGGTTCGCGCTCTCGGCGGGCGCGAAGATCTCGATGGAGAGCGGCACCGAGAACATGGACTGGATCTCGCAGGTGCTGCGCCGGCTCGTGCTCTTCACGCAGGCCGGGCACGAGGTGAACGTCGTGGTCTCGGGCATCAACGTGGGCGCGCAGCCGTACTGGAACGCCGAGGCCACGATGCTCATGCACACAAAGGGCATCCTGGTGATGATGCCCGAGAGTGCGATGGTGCTCACCGGCAAGACGGCGCTCGACTATTCAGGGGCCGTCTCGGCCGAAGACAACCTGGGCATCGGCGGCTACGAGTTGGTGATGGGCCCCAACGGGCAGGCGCAGTACTGGGCCAACGACATGACGCAGGCCTGCCGCATCCTGCTCGAGCACTACGACCACAGCTATGTCGTGCCCGGCGAACGGTTTCCGCGGCGGGCCGCGACGACCGACCCGTGCGACCGCGATGTGCGGCTGTTTCCCCACGGCGCGTCCGGAGACGCCGAGTTCCGGCTGGTGGGCGACGTGTTCTCGGACGAGACGAACCCCGGGCGCAAGAAGCCCTTCGACGTGCGTCGGGTCATGCAGGCCGTCGTCGATCAGGACATGCGCCCGCTCGAGCGGTGGCAGGGCATGCGCGATGCGGAGGTCGCCGTCGTGTGGGATGCCCACATTGGCGGCTACCCGGTGACGCTCGTCGGCATCGAGTCGCGATCGATCGCGCGGGTGGGGTTCGTGCCGACCGACGGTCCGGAGGCGTGGACCTCGGGGACGCTGTTTCCGATGGCGTCGAAGAAGGTGGCCAGGGCCATCAACGCCGCGACCGGCAACCGGCCGCTGGTGATCCTCGCGAACCTGTCGGGCTTCGATGGGTCGCCCGAGTCGATGCGCCGGCGGCAGCTCGAGTTCGGCGCCGAGATTGGCCGGGCCGTGGTGAACTTCCAGGGGCCGATCGTGTTCGTCGTCATCTCGCGCTATCACGGCGGCGCGTTCGTCGTCTTCTCGAGGGCGCTCAACGAGAACATGGAGGTTGCCGCCCTCGAGGGGACCTTTGCGTCGGTCATCGGCGGCGCCCCCGCCGCGGCCGTGGTGTTCGCCCGTGAGGTGGAGCAACGAACGCGGCGGGATCCCCGGGTGGTCGCGGCGGAGCGCGCCGTCGATCAGGCCGCCGACGAGGCGCAGAAGCGCGAGTTGCGGGCGGCGCTCGCCATGCTGGCCAAGCGTGTCCAGTCCGAGAAGCGGGGCGAGGTTGCCGAGCTGTTCGACCGCACGCACAGCGTGTACCGCGCGCTCGAGGTCGGCTCGCTCGACCGCATCATCCCGCCCGGCGAGCTGCGGCCGTTCCTCGTCGGGGCCATCGAGCGCGGCATCGCCCGCGCCGCGGCGGCGGGGTCAGGTCTGGGATAGCACATGTGCTATCCCAGACCTGACCCCCTTGTCCCCCTTCTCAGAAGTCGAAGCGGGCGCCGAAGACGGCCGTGAAGGGGCGGCCGACGGGCGGACCGAACCCCGGCCCGTACAGCGATGACGCCTGCATGAACGTGCCGGCCGAGGTCGCCGTGCTCAGCCCGAGGCGTCCGTTGCTCCCGAAGTACAGATTCTCCGTGTTGAACAGGTTGTACAGGTCGGCGTAAACCCTGACGCGATACCGGTTCATGAACGCGAACGTCTTCGTGACCCGAAGGTCCACGTTGAAGTAGCGGCCGCTCTTTTCCTCGACCGTGCCGTCGGCGTTCACGACGAAGCCGCCGCGCTGGGTGTTCACGCCAATCTGCTGGCAACCCAGGGGATTGAGGGCGCGCAGCGCCGCCGTGTTGCCGCGCGCGGCGAAGGCGGCCTGCGGGTCGACGCCAACGCACAGCCGGTCAATCGTGGCCTGCCCGTCGCCGTCGACGTCGAACCCGGTGTTCAGCGAGTACGGACGCGCGCTCGCATACTGGACGATCGGCGCGAGCTGGACGTCGAACGGCAATTCGATGACGGCGCTCGCCACGAACCGGTGCCGCTCGTCGAGCCTCGTGGGTCCCCACTCACCCTCCACGAACTGGAACTCGGGCGCAATGGCAATGCCGTTGCCACTGTAAGACGCGGTCGGTTGACCGCCCCACGACTTCGAGCTGGCCAGCACGTAGCTGAGCGACACGGTGCTCCGGCCCATCCGGCCCTTCAGCGTCGTCGTCCAGCCGTGATACCGCGACTCGTTGGTCGTCGAGAACATGTTGATCTGCTCGAGCCGGTTCGGGGGGAGTCCCGCCGCCACGAACGCTTCGTCGAAGTAGCGCGAGTTCGACCCGCGTGGGCACCGCGACGACTGGGGCGACGACCCCGGATAGGCAGGGTTGCACACGCTCTCGATCCGCGGGTTCACGACGAGGTACCGCGGTTCGTCGTCGCCGCGCGTGTAGACGTAGTCGCTCGACACCGCCCAGCCCGGCGCCAGCAGGTGCTGGAAACCGATCGAGACTTTCTGAACGTAAGGCTCCTTCGCGTCTGGATCGTTGATGCGTCCGAACGCCCCGGTCGGGAGCACCGAGTAGTCGGGCGGGGGCGGCTCGGGCAGGCTGTCGACGCCGAAGCGGAAGTCGGCCAGCTGTCCCGCGCCGACCGCGGAATTGGTGAGGTTCAGCAGCGTCGAGAAGATCTCCGGTCCGCTCTGCGTGAGCGAGAACAGCGTCAGGTTCTGGAACAGCTGATCGTAGAAGATCCCGTAGCCGCCCCGCACCACGGTCCGGGCGTCGCCGAAGAGGTCGTAGGCAAAACCGAGGCGGGGCTGGAACTCGGTCCAGCTTGGCGTCGAGCGCGACAGCCTGTCCATGTCGCCGGCGAGCGCCTGCGCACGGGGTTCGTTCAGCTGCCGCAGGATCTCGAGGGTCCGGTTCGTCGTCTGGTCGGGCAGGTTGCCGATGTTGGCGTCCCACCGGATGCCGAGATTCAAGGTCAGCTTCGAGCCAAGACGCCAGTCGTCCTGCGCGTAGAAGGCGACCTGATGAAACGTCTGCACGTGGCTGGCCTCGCCGTCGGCGAACTGGATGTTGCGGACGGCGCCCGGCGTCGCGAATCCCTGCGGGTAGAGCGCGCTGTTGGTCGCGATGGTGAGCGGATCGTCGAACCAGGCCACCGTGTACCCCGATGAGCCGAAGTAGAAGTAGCCCCCCATGTCCGTGTAGATGTAGTTACCGCCGAACTTCAGCGCGTGCGACCCGCGTTGCCACGTGAAGTCGTTGCGGAGCTGGTACTTCCTGACCGTCGTCTGCTGCGGCGTGTTCGCGTTGGGTCCGGTGTCCACGCTCGGGAAGTCGAGAAAGGGCACTCCGGTCACGTTGGGCAGGATCTCGTTCTTGAAGTCCTGGAAGTGGAACGAGAACTGATTCAGCATGTTCGGCCGCATCGTCCAGGTGTCGGACAGCACGAGGGAGGAGTTGGTGGTGTCGTTGGTGTTGCCGTTGTTCAGATCCGCCGTCGCGGGCACGGGGATCTGATCGTTCGGCGATGACTGGTCCTGCCACGCGAACCGCGCGAACATCGTGTGATCCGCGCCGGCCCGCCAGTCGACCTTGGCCGTCAGCAGCGTGTCGTCGTACGGGGTGGCGATGGCCGACACGACCTGCGCGCCGGGAATCGCGCTCAACTGTGCGAACGCGGCCTGGGTCAGGGCGTTGTTCGACCGCTCACGGAACCTCTCGAGCGCCCCGAAGAAGAAGAAGCGGTCTCGGACGATTGGCCCGCCAATCGACCCCCCGTACTCCTGGCGCTCGAATGCCGGCTTGTCGAACGACGGGTCGGCCGAGCGCCGCTGCTTCTCGAAGAAGTCGAACGCGCGGGTCTCGTCGCTGCGGTAGGTGCCGAACAGCGAGCCGCGGAGCTGGTTGGTGCCGGACTTCGAGATGACGTTCACCACGCCGCCGACCGAACGGCCGCTCTCGGCCGTCCAGCGGTGCTGCAGCACCTGGAACTCCTGAATCGACTCGTAGGCGAAGTTCTGGATCAGGCTGCCGACGACGTTGTCCTTGTTGTCGCCGCCGTCCACGTTCACGTCGAGCTGCCGGCCGTCGCCGCCGCTCATCGCGAAGTTGCCGATGCGCGTCTTGGTCGGATCGAAGTTGCCGACCGGCCGCGCCTCGGGCATCACGATCGCGAGCGACGCGAAGGTACGGTTCAGCACGGGGAGGTTCTCGATCTCGACCGGGGTCACCACGCCCGCAAGGTCCGACCGCGTGGTCTCGACGAGGGTCGCCTGGGAACTGACCGTGACCGACTCGCTCATGTCGCCCACTTCGAGCCTGAGCGGGACGGTGAGCCGGCTGCCGACGTTCAGCTCGATGTCCTCGACAATCGCGGTCTTGAACCCCGCCAGTTCCGCCCCCACGCTGTAACGGCCGGGCGGCAGCGAGGTGAGCAGGTATTCTCCGGTGGGTCCGCTGACCGTCTCACGGCGCAGCCCGGTGCCGGCGTTGCGCGCCGCGACCGTGACGCCTGGCACCACGTTGCCTGCGGCATCGACCACGCGTCCGGTGATCTCGCCGGTGGTCGCCTGCGCCCAGGCGGCGTCGGCACAACAGAGCCCGAGCGAAAGCGCGATCAGGTACACCCCGACCATTCTGAGTGGTCCACTCATCGCTGCACTCCTTTCACTGCTGACGCGGGAGGGTCGGCCGAGACGAGAGCAAAGGACGTGCCTCGACCGCTCGCAGAATTCAGGCGCGAAAGCGCGATGAGGGATCAAGCTCGAGCGACGAGTCACTCCAAGCGCCGGAATGTCCGATCCAGCAGGTTGGAGGGGGAGGGAGGGATGGGGTCAGGTCTGGGATAGCACATGTGCGATCCCAGACCTGACCCCCTCACCCCATCACCAGGCGGCGCCTACCCGCTTCAGGTAGTCGCCGGAGGGGTGCGTGTCGGACGGGCGCACCATGCTGTCGTAGGAGAACAGCACGATGCCGTCCGCGCCGATGCGGCGCGCCATGGCCACCTTCTCGAGGGTGCTCTCGACCGGCTGACGATAGGCGCCGATGCCCGCCCACACCTGGCGCCCGAACGAGAACCCGCGCGCGATCGCGATCTGCCGCTTGAACACTTCGGTGTCGGGGGTGTAAGCCATCAACGCCACCGCGTCGAGGATGCCGCGCTCCAGCCAGAGCTTCCAGTCCTGAAATCGGCGCGTGAACGCGTCCTCGTCGTTGCCGAACACGGCCGCCGTGACCATCACGTGAGGCTTGCGCTGCTTCACGCCCTGGTAGATGCGCTCCACGAGGGCCGTCACCTGCTCACGTCGGAACCGATCCCACCGGTCGGGGTACACGGTGGTGTAGATCAGCGGATCGGTCGCCGCCACGCGCGCAAAGAGTTGGCGCTCCGCGTCGCTCAGCCCCGAATCGACCTCCGCGCGGAACCGGTCGAGGGCCGCTCGGCTGTAGTCGAAGTACGGGTTGGGGAAGCGCACGTAGTCGAAGTGGACGCCGTCGACTTCGTAGCGCTCGACCACGTCCATCCAGAGGTTGTAGAGATGCTCCTGCACACCTGGATGCGACGGCGACAGGTAGAGTCCCTCGAGCTCGGTGAGGTCGCCCTTCGACCACTCGACGATGCGCGCCCGGTACGCGGGGTCGGCGGGATCGAGCTTCAGGAGTTCGGACGCGATCGGCCGGGGCACCATCAACCACTCGGGGTGCGCATTGTAGGCATGCCGCGCGTCGGCCGGCAGCTCCTGCAGGTTCGCCAGCAGGCTGGTGTTGAGCCAGGCGTGGACCGCGAGCCCGGCCTTCTTCGCCTCGGCGATCGTGACCGCCAGGGGATCGAAGGCCTCCGGCTGGTTCGCGAGCGACGGAGCCCTGGGTTCCCACCGCGAGCGGTAGTAGGCGTCGCCCCGCCCGCGCACCTGCACGATGAGCGTGTTGACGCCGCTCTCCTTCGCGGCGGCGACCATGCGGGCGATCGACTCGGGCGAGGTCAGGGTGGTGCGGACGACCCACAGCGCGCGGACCTCGTCCGGGCGGGCGGCGCGGGCGGTCGTCGCGGTGGCGCCGACGGCGGCCTGCGCGGC
>JAHDVQ010000034.1:21259-25454 GCA_023384595.1 Vicinamibacteraceae bacterium
AGCGCCGCCCCGGTGTACCGTCGGAGCCCGATGGCTGACCTCCGCTCCTACGTCTTCCTCGACTCGCTCCAGTTGCAGCATGCGGCGTTTCTGGGGACCGTGGCCCAAGGCTTCCTCCCCTTACCCGGCGACGCCTCGCTCTGGATCGAAATCGCACCCGGCATCGAGATCAACCGCATCACCGACGTCGCGGTCAAGACGACGTCCGTGCGCCCGGGGATGCAGATCATCGAGCGCCTGTACGGGTTGCTCGAGGTGCACTCGCCGTCGCAGGCCGACGTGCTCGCGGCGGGTGCCGCCATCCTCGACGCGCTGTCGCTCAAGGAGGAAGACCGCTGGAGGCCGCGCATCCTCTCGAGCCAGGTGATTCACAACATCGATCCGCACCACGCTCAGCTCATCAACCGCATGCGCCACGGCGCGCTGCTGCTCTCGCGCCAGAGCCTGTTCGTGCTCGAGGTCGAGCCGGCGGCCTACGCCGCCATCGCCGCCAACGAAGCCGAGAAGCACGCCAACATCAACATCCTCGAGGTGCGGGCGTTCGGGTCGTTCGGGCGCATTTTCATCGGCGGTGAAGAACGCGACGTCATCGCCGCCTCGCGCGCCGCGATCACCGCCATCGAGGGCATGACGGGGCAGGAGATGGGGTCCGGCCGGAAGGCGTGAGTCCCGTCCGATCCAAGAAAATGCTTCACCCGGACTGCGATATCCATGCGGATGGATGCCCCACAACCACGCGTCCGTTCTGCCCGTGATGCTGCGCGTCGCGGTGCTGCGGTCGTCCGCGCGCAAGTGCTGGCTGCCGTGCGGCTTACAGCCCCGTTCCTCGCGGCCTGACGCGACGGGGGCGCGTCCGTCCCTGGAGGCGCGCAGGTATCTGTCTTGCAGTTCATCAACGGCGCTCGCGGGCGCCCGGCCTTCTCGTGACGTTCCCACCTTCCGGGTGCCGCGTCCGGGAGGTGTTCATGCGAGAACCCCTGCGGCGTGTTCGGGCCCCCTTCCTCATCCTCTTCCTCTCCCTGGTCCTCCTTCTCGCGGCCGTGCCCAGTGCGGCGCAGGAGATCACCGGCACCATCACCGGCGTCGTGACCGACCAGTCGGGCGGCGTGCTGCCCGGCGTCACGGTCACCGTGCGGAACACCGGCACCAACGCCACCCTCGTCACGGTGACCGACAGCGGCGGCGTCTACGTGGCGCCGCTGCTTCCCATCGGGACCTACGAGGTCACCATCGAGATGGAGGGCTTCCGGCGCTTCCAGCAGACGGGCATCCAGTTGAGCGTGAACGACCGGTTGCGCGTGAACGCCACGCTCGAACCCGGCGCTCTCGCCGAAACCGTCACGGTGGTGGGCTCGACCCCGCTCATCAGGACCGAGTCGTCGGACGTGAGCACCCTCATCACGCAGAAGCAGGTCGAGATGATGCCGCTCAACGGCCGGAGCGTCGTGCAGCTGGTCGCGATGCAGCCGGGGGTCTCGTCGGGGATGGCGAGCACCATCCTTCCGGGTCTGAGCGGGGGCACGACGAACATCTCGGTCAACGGCAACCGCGCGAGCCAGAACTCGTGGATGCTCGACGGCGCCGACAACACCGACGCGGGCTCGAACCTGGGCCTCATCAACTTCGTCAACGTCGATGCCGTGGCCGAAGTGCGCATCCTGCGGTCGAACTACAGCGCGGAATTCGGACGCACCGGCGGCGGCCAGATCAACGTGGTCACCAAGTCGGGGACCAACCAGTTCTTCGGCAGCGGCTTCTGGTTCGCGCGGCGCGACGAGTGGGACGCGGCGCCGTTCTTCGGGACGCTGGACCGCGACCGCAACGGGAAGCGCGACGCCTCGCCGCTCACGTACGACAACTACGGCTACACGGTGGGCGGGCCGATCTTCAAGGACCGGCTGTTCTTCTTCTGGGGACACGAGTTCCGCAACTGGGAGCGAATCTTCGGGGCGGGCGGGGTGCTGAACACGCGCACGCCGACCGCGCGGCAGCGCGCCGGTGACTTCTCGGAGTTCTCGACGATCATCCGCGACCCCGTGACGGGACTGCCCTTTCCCGACAACGTCATTCCCGACGACCGCATCTCGCCGATCGCCAAGCAGCTCCTGAGCCTCTTCCCGCAGCCGAACGCGTCGCTGGCGGGCAATCTGAACTTCAGTTCGCAGACGCAGACGGAGGTCGACTTCCGCGAGGAGCTCGTCCGCGTCGACTACCGGCCCGGGAACAACCACTCGTTCTACGGGCGCTTCATCCACGATACGTTGCCGTCGGAGCAGACCTTCGGCGAGATCTTCGGGTCGGCCCAGGCGTCGTTCCCCGGGATCGCGGCCCTCGATTCGAACCAGCCGGGGCGCGGCTTCGTGGGCGCCTGGAACTGGGTCATCTCGCCGACCATCCTCAACGAGGCGTCGTATCAGTACAGCCGCGGCGCCATCCAGAGCGAGCTGATCGGGACCTACCAGCGCAACGTGTCGATTCCCAAGATCTTCAGCGGCGCGCCAGGCGACGACATCCTGCCGGGCATCTCGTTCGGCAGCGGCGGCTACGGCGGGTGGGGCTTCTTCGGGCCGTACGACAACACCTACGGGTCGCACCGCGTCAAGGACACGCTGACCTGGGTGAAGGGGAACCACAGCCTGAAGGGCGGCATCCTCTTCTCGTGGGAGTTCAAGAACGAGAACGCCGCGGGCGGCACCAACGGCACGTTCACGTTCCCGGGCACCTCCTCGTCGGCCTTCACGTCGACGGGCGACGCGTTCGCCGACTTCCTGCTCGGCCGCGCCAGCCAGTACACCGAGACCAACGTCGACATCGCCTCGCACCTGCGCTACCAGATGTACGAGGCGTTCGTGCAGGACGACTGGAAGGTGAAGCCGAACCTGACGCTGAACCTGGGCCTGCGGTGGTCGTGGATCCGCCAGCCGTACGACACGGAGGACGTGCTCACCAACTTCGACCCGTCTGCCTTCAATGCGGCACAGGCCTACCAGATCGGGTCGAACAACCTCCGAGTGAAGGGCACGGGCGACCCGCTGAACGGCATCATCATCGCCGGACAGAACTCGCCCTGGGGCCGCCGCATCGTCGACAGCCCGTGGAACACCTTCGGGCCGCGTGCCGGGTTCGCCTGGGACGTCAGGGGCGATGGCCGCACCGCCGTGCGCGGCGGCTACGGCATGTACTTCGACCGAACGCTCGTGGGGATCGCGTTGCAGAACGCGTTCCTGAATCCGCCGTTCGCCATCGGCGCGCTCGTCACCGCCACCGGTGGTTCGGGGCCGACGCTGTCCGATCCCACAGCGGGCGCGGCGCGCGACAACGAGATCATCGTGGCGAATCTCACCACGATGAGCACGGACTTCCAGATTCCCACCACGCACCAGTGGAGCCTGGGCGTGCAGCAGCTCCTGCCATGGGAGTTCGTGGTCGACGTCGCCTACGTCGGCAGCGCCGGGCGGAACCTGCTGCGAGCCTACGACATCAACCAGACGCCGCCCGGAACGACGGGGGCTTCCAACGCGGCGCGACCGTACCGGGGGTGGGGTAACATCACGCGGCGGTCGACCGACGGCGACTCGCTGTACAACTCACTGCAAACCAGCCTGTCGCGGAGGTTCACCAACGGTCTGCAGTTCAACCTGGCCTACACGCTGTCGAGGGTCGAGACCGACTCCTCGTCCGACCGCAGCGACCTGGCGCAGGACATCAACAACCTGGACGCCGAGTACGCGCTGGCGAACTACGACCGGACGCACATGCTGGGCGTGAACTTCGTGTGGGAGCTGCCGTTCTTCAACGACCCGTCGAACCGGATGATGTACAACATCGCGGGCGGCTGGCAGCTCAGCGGCTTTGCGCGGTACGAGACGGGCGTGCCGCTCACGATCACCACGGCGGTGAACTCGAGCAACTCGTTCGGCAACGTGACGCGCCGGCCCGACCTCGTGGGCGATCCCGAGGGCGACAAGACGATCGCGTCGTGGTTCAACACGGCGGCCTTCGCCACGCCCGCGCCGAACACCTTCGGCAACGCGCCGCGCAGCGTCGTGCGCGGGCCGAGCCGCAAGCTCGTCGACCTCGCCCTCTTCAAGGGGTTCGCGCTGCCGGGCCGCGTGCGGGCGCAGATCCGCATCGAGGCCTTCAACGTGTTCAACATCACGAACTTCGGGAACCCCGGCACGGCGTTCAGCACGCC
>JAHDVQ010000034.1:25554-27133 GCA_023384595.1 Vicinamibacteraceae bacterium
TTGCGCATCAGATGCTCGGCATGGCCGCGCACGAGGAAGTCGGCCACGGTGCCCACCTGCACGTAGCCGTGCGCCTCGTAGAAGCGCTGCGCGCGCGGGTTGAAGCTCGACACGAACAGGAACACGTTCGGCCGTTCGCGGAAGATGCGCGCCTCGGCGAACTGCAGCAGCATGGCCCCTACGCCGTGCCCGCGGTATGGGCCGGCCACGGCGAGCGTCTGCACGTAGCCGCTCAACACCCCCTGCATCATCACGATGATGAACCCGGCGACGACCTCGCCGTCGCGGGCGACGAAGATCTCCCGGTCGTTGGCGGCGAGCGTGCCTCGCGCCCGGTCGAGCCCGATGCCGAGCGTGATCCAGGGCTCCGAGTCCGCCATGATGCGCGCGCACGCCTCGCGCTCGGCGTCGCTGGCAATGGGCGTGATGATGAGGGCCTGCCGGCTCATGGCGTGACGGTACGCCACGTTCGTGGCACCATGCAACGGCGCCTCGCGCTCGCCATGACGCCATCCGAGACTTCACGTGCGCCCTGGACCCTCGTCGTCCTGCTGTGCGCCACCGCGACGGCTGGCTACATCTGCCGCGTGAACGTGTCGACGGCCGGCATCTTTCTGATGCAGGAGTTCCACTTCTCGCAGCCCCAGATGGGCCGCGTGTTCAGCGCGTTTCTCCTTGGCTATACGCTGAGCATGGTTCCGGGCGGGGCGCTGGCCGACCGGTGGGGCGCGCGCCGGACGCTCACACTCGCCGCGTGGGCGTGGGTGGTGCTGACGCTGATGCAGGCGGGCATCGGCTGGGGCCCGTTCGTCTCGACGGCGTTCCTCGCACTGCCCACCTTCATGCTGGTGCGCTTCCTGCTCGGCATCGCTGCCGCGCCCACCTATCCCGCGGCGGCGGCCGGCGTGGCGTCGTGGGTGCCGGCGGCCGCGCACGGACGGGCCACGGGCATCGTGCTGGCGTCCATCGGGCTTGGGTCGGCCATCTCCGGACCCCTCGTGACCCTGGTGACGCGGTCCTGGGGGTGGCGGCTGGCGCTCGTCGCCTCGGCGTTGCCGGCGCTCGCCGTCAGCGTGCTCTGGTTGTTCGTACGGCGGGACGAGCGCGGCGCGCGAGAAGACGTCTCCGGCGGCGCGCCGCGCTCATCAACGCGGCGCGCGCTCCTGCGGAGCCCTCGCTTCCTGTTGCTCACCGCCAGCTATACCCTCCAGGGCTACGTGGGGTACATCTTCGTGTTCTGGTCCTACCTGTATCTCGTGCAGGAGCGGCGCTTCGAACTCGTGCAGGGCGCTTGGCTGGCGAGCGCGGCGTGGCTGCTCACGATTGTGACCATCCCGCTCGGTGGATGGATCGCCGACCGTGCGGCGCAGGGCCGTCTGGGGCCGCGTTGGGGGCTGCGGGTGGTGCCCATGACGGGCCTGGCGGGGTCGGGCGCGTTAATCTCGTTCGGCGCGCACACGGGTAACGCCTGGCTGGCCTGGATGGCGCTCGCGCTCGCGACGGCCCTCGTCCTCAGCGTCGAGGGGCCCTTCTGGTCGTGCCTGACGCGCATGGCAGGCGCGTCGAGCGGCACGGCCGG
>JAHDVQ010000034.1:27233-31852 GCA_023384595.1 Vicinamibacteraceae bacterium
GCGGCGCGACGCGTCTGCCCAGGCTCTCACACGTGCGCGAAGTCGATGAACCCGCGTTCCACATCGGTGCCAACCAGTTCGACGCTCACGCGATCGCCCACGTCGAGGCCGGCCGAGCCGTCAACCACGCGTCCCTCGACCGGCGGGCGGATGGTGCGCACCCACGTGCCCTTGGAGGAGGCGCCGGTGACGATGGCCTCGAATCGCTCGCCGATGCGCGCACGGAGCACCATCGCCGCGGCGGATTTCTGCAGCGTGCGCTCCACCTTCGACGCGTTGTCTTCCTGCAGCGTGCAGTGCCGCGCGAGCGCGTCGAGCGCGTCGGCGCCGTCGGGCACGGGCGCGCCGACCAGCGCTGCCTTCAGCAGACGCTGGGTCGCCAGGTCAGGGTAGCGGCGGTTGGGCGCCGTGGAATGCGTGTAGTCGCGCACGGCGAGCCCGAAGTGCCCGTCGGTCTGCTCGCCGGGACGCTCCACCACGTATTCGCCCGAGCCGAGCAGCTTGACGACCGACAGCGACAGGTCGGGGAAGCGAAGCGGATCGGCCTGGCGGCGGCGGAGCAGGAACTGCTGAAGCGCGCGCGCGTCTGGGGCGGCGGGCAGGCGCTCGCCGACGCTCACGGCGAGTTCGACGATGCGCGTCCACCGGGCCGGCGCGCGCAGCACACGTCGAATCGAAGGGAAACCCTTGCGCTCGAGGAACAGCGCGGTGGCGCTGTTGGCGGCAATCATCAGGTCCTCGATGAGATCCTTCGCGCGGTTCCGCTTCTCGGGACGCAGTTCCGCTGGCTCGCCGTCGTCGAACACCACGCGCGACGACGGGGTCTCGATGAGCAGGGCCCCGTGACGATGGCGTTGCTTGCGCATCGCGCGCGCCACGTGGTCCTGGATGCGCAGCTGTGCAAGGATGCCGTCGTCGACGTCGGGCGACAGCGCCTTCTGGCTGCCATCGAGCCACGCGGCCACCTCGTCGTAGCTCAATCGCTGGTGGTTCAACACGCGCGCGCGGAACACGCCGGAAGTCGCCACGCGCCCGTCTTCGCCCACGACGACGTCCACGACGAGCGCGAGGCGCTCTGCGCCAGGATTGAGCGAGGTCAGGTCGGTCGACAGACGCGCCGGCAGCATCGGAAAGATCTCCGCTGGCGTGTAGACCGACGTGGTGTTGGTGCGGGCGTGCGCATCGATGGCCGAGCCCTCGGCCACGAGCGCGTCGACGTCGGCAATGGCCACCAGCAGGCGCACAGCGCCATCGGAGAGCATCTCGGCGACCGACAACTGATCGAGGTCGCGGCTGTCCTCGTTGTCGATCGACGCCCAGGGGAGATGGCGAAGGTCGGTGAGGGGGCCAGCCTCATCGAACTGCAGCTCCTGCACGGCAGCCGCCTCGTGCGTGGCCTCGGCGGGAAACTCCGGCGCGAGTCCCCGTTCGAGCATCGTGCGTCGGGCGAGGGTGATGAGATCGTCGCGGGAGGTCATGGGCGGGCGAGTGCCGGCAGCAGGGCGCCGGCACTCTTCATCATTACATCGCAGTCGAGCGAGGCTGGGGTAGGGGCCAGACACGAGCCGGGACGCGATCGTCGCCCGAACCTCGCAGCGACCGGTGGCGTCGCGCCAGAGGGGGACGGCCGGTGGCGCCGTCCCCCCGCTGGAGAGCGGGTCGTCGTGTCCGGAATCCCGGACAGTACGCAATAACTGAAAATACTCCCGACCCCTATTGACGGAACACGTCCTCTATGGGCGTGACCGTTACGGCGGTGGGTGCGATGTTCAGCTTCATCGTGCCGATCACCTTGTCCTCAGCCAGAATCTCCTTCGGCTTGGGGGCGTCGTACTTCACGGGAGAAGGGGCGTCGGCGACGAGCGCCTTGCGCAGCCCCTCGGCATCCTTCGTGATGACGATCACGTGCAGGTTGTCGCCCGACAGGTGCTGCTTCACCACCCTGTTCACATCGGCGAGCGTCAGCTTCGCGAGCTGCTCGCGCATGTAGGTCGCGAAGTCGCCGATGCCGTACCACTTCGAATCGAGGGCATAGCCGAGTCGCTGGTCCTGCGTGGCGGTCATCAGGAACACGCTCTTCATCACGTAGTCGCGCGTCGTCTCGAAGTCCTGCTGCGTCATGCCCTTCGAGACGAGCTTCCGCAGCTCGTGAATCGCGATGCGCAGCGCCATGTGTCCGTGCTCCGGCACGACCGGCCTGATCCACACCTCGAAGAGCTGCGCCCGGCGCGCCACGTTGGGGCTCGGCAGCATCTGGAACATCCCTCGGGGGAACGCCTCGATGTAGGCGTAGTCGCCGTAGTTCATGCCGCGCGCCTCGCGAATGCGCTGGTACAGGTACGACGACGAGGAGCGGTGCTCGCCGAGCCAGGTGCGCGCGAGGTAGAGCGCCGCAAAGTCGGGATGCGACCGCGTCACCTCGATCGGATGACCGAAGGAGATGGCCGTGGCCCGCGTGTCCTTCTCGATGATGTTCACCGTGATGCCCGAAGGCCTCTTCGCTGCGACGCCGCCGCGCGCGGCCATGGCCGGGCCCTCGGGCAGTTTCGCCAGATCGCGGGCCAGGCGAGCGTCGAGGCCCTCGGGCAGATCGCCCGACATCCCGACATCGAGTGCCGCCCGCGTGTAGGCCTGCTTCACGAACGCCTTCACATCGTCGAGCGTGATGGCGTCGAGACCAGCCACGGTGCCCAGCACGGGGTGCGCGTAGGGCGTGCCCGCGAACAGGTCGGCCTGCAGTTGCTCCTTGCCGAGTTCCTCCTCGTTGTTGGTGCGCAGGTCCTGCACGAGAGCGTTCTTCTGTGCGGCCTTGAGGCGCGTGAAGTCCTCCTCGCGGAACCCCGGCTCGGTGAGCATGGGGAGGGCGATGCCGGCAAACGCGTCCCAGTTGTCGCGGTGCACACGCGCCGTGAAGGTGGTCATCTCCTTGTCCACGAGCGCCGTGAAGCTGGCCGCCATGGGGAAGAACGCCTTCCGGATGTCGTCGATGCCCTGGGTCTGCGAGCCCGCCTCGGCGATCATGCTGGCGGCGAGCGTCGCGAGCCCTTCCTTCCCCTCTGGATCGTGCGCAGAGCCCACGCGGAACAGCAGCTTCACGTTCAGCTGCGGCAGCACGGACTGCTGCACGATGGGGTCCTTCAACGTCGCGGCGGAGCCGGCCGCGGCAAAGCTCGCCAGCGGCGGAACGGTACGGATGAGCTCGGGCAGCGGATCGCGCGCGAGGGTCGTCTGCACGAGCCGTGCGTCCGTGAAGTACGTCCGCGCGGCCTCGCGCAGGTCGTCGGGCGTGAGGGCCGCGTAGGTGGCGAACAGGTTCTCGAGCGTCTTCGTGGTGCGGCTGTAGCGGACGAACTGCGCGAGCAGTGACGCGATGGCATCGGTGTTGTCGAGGCCGCGCAGCAGGCTGTAGCGCATGTTCGACTTGGCGTCGGCCAGCTGCCTCGCCGGCAGCGGCACGTCGCGCGCCTCGGCGGCAGCGCGCAGGATGGCGTCGCGCACATAGACAGCGTCGTCGGCCTTCTTCACGCGGGCCGCGACGGTGAACAGCATGGGGTCGGCCGTCCCGGGAATCGACGCAAAGAACTGGTCGACCTTCTGCTCGTCGTCGACCAGGCGCTTGTAGAGCGGCGAGGTTGGCCCGAACACGAGGTCGGCCACCAGGTCGAGCGCGGCCCAGTCCTTGCCGGTGTCGGAGAAGGCGGGACCGTGGAAGGCCACCGACACGTAGGGCAGCGTCGGCCCCGTCCAGTCCACGTGCGTCTGCACCGGGCCCGCGGGCGCGGGTTCGACAGGAATGTCCACCGTGTACGACCCGCGCTGCCAGCGGCCCCAGTACTTCTCGACGAGGGGAAGCACCTCGGCGGCCTTCACGTCGCCGGCGATGATGAGCGTCGTGTACTCCGGCCGGTACCAGCGATCGAAGAAGGCCTTCGAGTACTCGAACTGGTTGGGCATGTCCTCGATGTCCTTGAGGAACCCCATGGTCGTGTGCTTGTAGGTGTGGGCCTTGAACGCCGCGTCGCGTTGCGCCTCGAACAGCTTGCTGACCGGGTTCGCGCTGTTCTTGTTGTACTCGCCGAGCACCGCGCGGGCCTCGGTGCGGAACGCGGCCTCGGGATACGACAGGTGCTGGAAGCGATCGGCTTCGATCTCGAGCATCTTCTCGAGGTCGTCCTTCGCGAAGGTCGTGTAGTAGTTCGTGAAGTCGTTCGTCGTGAAGGCGTTCTGCTGCGCACCGGCCCGCGTGACGACCGCCTGGTAGGCCTCGGGCGGGTAGTTCTTCGTGCCGCGGAACATCATGTGCTCGAAGAAGTGCGCGAAGCCCGACTTCCCTGGCTCGACCTCGTTACGCGATCCCGTCTGCACGGGAATCTGGAGCGACACGATGTTGGGGAATCCCGTGGGCACCACGATGACCCGGAGTCCGTTGGGGAGCGTGGTCTCGGTGATGTCGAATGGGAGCAGCCGCGCCGCGGACTCGTCCGCGGCGAGGGCCGACACACGGGCACTGCCGCCGGCGGTCAGCGCGGCCGCCGCCACCCCGGCGGCCAGGAGGAGGGAGTGACGTCGCAAGAGCATGGATGACACCTCTGCTGGGTGATGGCCGAGGCGGGCTCGGG
>JAHDVQ010000278.1 GCA_023384595.1 Vicinamibacteraceae bacterium
CAGTGACGGTCTTCGAAAGGATGCACATGAAGCGACAGTTGATGGTCGGCGCGACGTTCGCCCTGACGGCGGCGCTCGCCCTCAGCCAGGTCCGGCCCGTGCACACGCAGGTGTCGGTGCCCGGCATCCCGAAGCCGGTGGTCGTGGTGAGCGGCACGATCTCCGGCACGCAGAACTGGACGAACAACAACATCTACGTGCTGCGCGGCGCGGTCTTCATCGAGGACGGCGCGACGCTCGACATCCAGGCGGGGACGCTGGTCGCCGGCGAGGCCGGGAGTGTCGGGACGCTCATCGTGAAACGTGGCGGGAAGCTGAACGCCCTCGGCACGCGCGAGCAGCCGATTGTCTTCACCTCGGATCAGCCCGAGGGTGAGCGGGCCCGCGGCGACTGGGGCGGCATCATCATCAACGGGCGGGCGCCGCTCAATCTCGAGGGCGGCGTTGGTGAGGGCGAAGCCGACACCGGTGTCTACGGTGGGGATGACCCCGACGACAACAGCGGCACGCTGCGCTACGTGCGCGTCGAGTTCGCGGGTACCGAATTCAGCCCCGACAACGAGCTGAACGGCATCGCCTTCCAGGGCGTCGGCCGCGGCAGCACGTTCGACTACATCCAGGTCCACATGAACAAGGACGACGGCATCGAGTTCTTCGGAGGAACGGCCGACATCAAGCACGTCGTGCTCACCAACATCGGCGACGACAGCCTCGACTGGACGTTCGGCTGGACCGGCCGCGTGCAGTTCCTCGTGGTCTCGCAGCGCGGCGACGACGCCGACGCGGGCATCGAGGCCGACAGCAACGAGTTCAACAACGAGCTGCTGCCGCGTGCGGCGCCGACGATCTTCAACGTGACGTTCTGCGGCGACCCCGACCGCAACGAAGGCGGCGAGAGCACCCGCGGCTGGCTGCTGCGGCGCGGCACCGCCGGCGAACTTCGCAACTTCATCATCACGGGCTTCAAGAACGTCGGCCTCGAGGTGAACGGCAGCTCGTCGCTCCGCGAGGCGCAGCAGGGCAACCTGCGGGTGAGCCACGGCATCATCCACCGCACGGGCGCCAACGGCACGACCTACGCGCCGGCCGCGACGCTCGCGCTCATCACCAACGGGACGTTCCCGGAGATCCGGCTCGGCGAGGATCCGGGGATCGGCGACTGCTTCAACCACGAGGCGCCCGACTGGCGGCCCGTGTCGATCGACACGCTCGCCGGTGGACAGATGGCGCCGGCGCTGCCGCCCAACGACGGCTTCTTCGAGCCCACCACGTTCATCGGCGCCCTCGGTCCTGATCCTGAAGAGGACTGGACTCGCGGGTGGACGGCGTTCCCGCAGCGATGAGCGTGGGCGAGGGGCGCGGGCGCGCACGTCTGGATAGCGCGGGTGCGCTCGCGCGCGGCAACGGCCGGGTGGCAGCGATGGCGGCCATGGTCGTCGCAGTCGCCCTGCTGGGAACGGCGGCCTGCACGCGCCCGACCAGGCCGCTCGCGCACACCCTCGACTCGCCGGCGGCCGTCGCACGGGCCACGGCCGATGCGCTGTCGCGAGGCGATGAAGCGCGGCTCGCGGCGCTGGTGCTGGACGAGCGTGAGTTCCGCGAGGTGGTGTGGCCCGAGATCCCCGCGAGCCGCCCGGCGCGCAACCTGTCGGCCGACTACGTGTGGGCGGACCTCGCGCAGAAGAGCCGGCAGTCGCTGACGCAGACGCTCGCCCGTCATCGAGGGGCGCCGCTCGACGTCGTCGACATCGAGTGGACCGGCGAAACGACCGCCTATCCGTCGTTCACCGTGCACCGGCGGACGCGGATCACCCTGCGCACGCCTGACGGGCAGTCTTCGACGGTGAAGCTGTTCGGCTCGCTCATCGAGCAGAACGGCCGCTACAAGATCTTCAGCTACGCCGTGGACTGAAGGTCGGGAGGGGTCAGGTCTGCGACTGCACACCTGGGGTCAGGTCTGCGATCGCCCATGTGTGCGATCGCAGACCTGACCCCAATCGCTGTGTGATCGCAGACCTGACCCCCGACCGCGTCCCCCCGACCGCGTCACGCCGCAGGGCGGGTGGCGCGGATGAACGCGCTGACGATGGTGCCGTTCACGGTCGGCGCCAGCGCGTCGGCATCGAGGCCGGCCGACGCGAGCAGATCGCGCGCATCGCGGACGTCATAGACACGCCAGACTTCGACCTCGACCGCCTCGAAACCGGCCTCCCCCAGGAGACGCCGGTAATCGGTCTCCTGGAGGGCCCCGGCGACGCACCCCACCCAGAGCTCCACGTTGCGGCGCACCGGCTCGGGCATCTCGCCGCGCAGCACGATATCCGACACCGCGAAGCGTCCGCCGGGCTTGAGTACCCGGAAGGCCTCGCGCAGCACGCGGCCCTTGTCCTGCGACAGGTTGATGACGCAATTCGAGATGATGAGGTCGACAGTGGCGTCTGGCAGCGGGATGTCCTCGATGTGGCCCTTCAGGAACTCGACGTTCGTCACCCCGGCGCGCACCTGGTTCTCGCGTGCGAGCGCCAGCATCTCGTCGGTCATGTCCAGCCCGTAGACCTTACCGGTGGGTCCGACGCGCCGGGCCGACAGCAGGACGTCGATGCCTCCGCCCGACCCGAGATCGAG
Organism: Vicinamibacteraceae bacterium; assembly: GCA_023384595.1. Classification (GTDB taxonomy): domain Bacteria; phylum Acidobacteriota; class Vicinamibacteria; order Vicinamibacterales; family JAFNAJ01; genus JAHDVQ01. The sequence goes on from JAHDVQ010000278.1 coordinate 2,626, forward strand.
GACCGTCTGGCCCGGCTGGATCGTGGCGAGCGCCGTGGGATTGCCGCAGCCAAGCGACGCGGCTACCGCCTCCGCCGGAAGCGCCCCCGCTTCGCCCTCGGAATAGAGGTTGCGCGTGATGGGGTCGCACCCGCCGCTCTCGAGCGTCGACGTCGTGCCGCAACAACTCGACGGCGCCGGGCCGCAACAGCCTTCACCGCCGGACACCCCGGTACGAACGCGGCGCGCCACTTCACCGTAGCGGGCCTGGATGATCTCGGTCAGGGGCTCTTCTGTCATTGTCTTCCCAGTCTTTCTCCCGACCTCGTCGGGGTGAACCCGGGCCTTCCTCACTCGCCCGGTAGTTTCAGTCGACGACGCAGCACACGCCACCCGCGGTCGAAATGCCCGCCGAGGCCGTGGCCGTCATCCGGCGCAGCAGTTCCACCATCTGCGCGCGCAGTTCGTCTGGCACCGTGGCCAGCATCCGCGCCTGTTGCTCGAGAAGCGACGCTTCGATCGTGTCGTGCAGCTTCTGCCCTTGAGTGGTGATCTCGACCAGAAACGCCCGCCCGTCATTCGGGTGTCCCGTCCGCCGGACGTAGCCCTTGCGCTCGAGTGTCGCGATGACGCGGCTGGTCGTGCTCTTGTCGAGGTACAGCGCCGCGCTCAGCTGGTTCTGCGTCGCCGGACCCGACTCGACGAGCACGTCGAGCGCCTCACTTTGCGTGACCGACACGTCGAAACAGCAGATGCGATCGCGGTCGCGGAACTGGTAGACCTTGAGGAACGCCTTGAGCGCCTGATGAAAGGCTTCGACCGACGCCGTGTGAGAGCCGGCCG
>JAHDVQ010000279.1 GCA_023384595.1 Vicinamibacteraceae bacterium
GCTCGCCGCCGCCGCGCTCATCTTCGCCGGGGTGCTGCTGGCCATCGGCTGGCGCCAGTGGCGCGGGCGCCTTCGGCTATAGCCTAGAGCCCAACGCCCAACGCCCAACGCCCAACGCCCAACGCCCAACGCCCAGCGCCCAACGCCCAGCGCCCAACGCCCAGCGCCCAAGGCCCAAGGCCCAGTGTGTCCGCTTGCTACCTATGTAGCAATTCGATATACTCGCGCCCTCATGCGCCGCCTCAGTCTCACCGCCGTCACCGTGCTTCATGCCATCGCGTCGGGTTTCGAATACGGGTTCGACATCATCGACCAGACGGGCCTTCCCAGTGGGAGCGTCTATCCCGCGCTCAGCCGGCTGGAGCGTGATGGGTTTCTCCGGTCTGCCTGGGAGGACGTGAAGACCGCGCGAGACGAAAAGCGGCCGCCCCGCCGCTACTACCGCATCACGGCGCACGGCGTCCGGGCGCTCGACGAAGCGCTCGCAGGCCTGCGCGGATTGCCCGCACCGGCATCGGGCCGTCACGGCCAGGCGAAGGCGCGGGCCTGACGTCGCAGGGTCATGGCACCCGATCGCGTGCTTTCGCTCGTGGCCACGTGGTGCCGGCTGGTGATCCAGGCGAGCGCCCCACTCGTCCCGTCGGCGTGGCGCCACGACTGGCGGGCCGAGTGGCTCGCCGAATGCGCCTGGCGGTTGCGCCGCGCCGGCTCACTCGGCCGCGGAACCAACCGAGCCGCGATGACCGTGGCGTGGCGGGTGCTCGGGGCCGTCGTGCACGCCGTCTGGTGGCGGTGGACGCACATGAGAGGCGACATCATGCGACAGGATCTCCGCGATGCGTGGCGGTCGCTCGGGCGCCAGCCGCTCCTCACCGCCGCCGCCGTGCTCACGCTCGCGCTGGGCATCGGCGCCAACACGGCCATCTTCAGCATCGTCGACGCGATCCTGTTCCGGCCCCTGCCATACGCGGAGCCGGAACGGCTCGTCCATCTCTGGGAGACCAACCCGTCTCGCGGATGGGTCGACAACACCGTCGCCCCCGCGAACCTGATCGACTGGCGCGCGCGAAGCCGGACGCTCGAGGCCTTCGCCTACTACATGGGCTCCGATACCCGTGCGGCCGGTGACCAGCGTGTGGCACTCGAAGGCGGGAACGCGGCGGAGTTCGAGCGCGTCCGCGCGCTGTTCGTGTCGCCGGGCTTCTTCGACACGCTCGGCGTTCGCCCGTTCATGGGCCGCACGTTCCTGCCCCAGGAGGGCGCCACGGACGGCGTGCCGGTGGCGGTCATCACGCACGGCCTGTGGCAGCGGATGGGCGCGCCTTCCGACGTCCTCGGGCGGGACGTGCGCGTCAATGGCACGTCGCGCGTGGTGGTGGGCGTGCTCCCTCGCGGCTTCACCCTGCCGGCCAGCGAGGCCGACCTCTTCTACCCGGCGGCGCCGCCGTCGTGGGCCAACGTGCGCAAGGCGCATTTCCTGCGGGCCATCGCGCGCCTGCGCGCCGGCGTGACCCTCGAGGAGGCGCGTGCCGACATGACGGCCATTGCCGCCGATCTGGAACGCGAGTATCCCGCCACCAACCAGCAGATGGGGGTGGGGGTGGGCCCGCTCGACGAGTGGTTCGTGGGTGAGGCGAGACGGCCGCTCCTGCTGCTGCTCGGCGGGGTCAGCCTCGTCTGGCTGATGGCGTGCGCCAACGTGGCCAGCCTGCTGCTCACGCGGGCGAGCGGACGCACCCACGAACTGGCGACGCGCGCGGCGCTTGGCGCCAGCCGCTGGCGGCTCGTGCGGCTCCTCGCGGCCGAAAGCCTCGTGCTCGCCGCCGCTGGCGGGGTGCTGGCGAGCGCGCTGGCCGCGGGACTGGTTAGGCTCTTCATCGCGGTGGCGCCCGCGGATGTTCCCCGTCTCGGCGAAATCGCCGTCGATTCGACGATCTTCGGCGTGGCCGCGGGGTTGTCGCTGGCCGCCGCGGCGATCTTCGGCATCGCCCCCGTCCTGCGGCTGTCGCGCGTGGGTCCTCGCCAGGCGCTCGTCGCCGGAGGCCGCGGAGGCGATCGCGCCTCGGGCTCGCGCCTGCGCCGTCTGCTGGTTGGCGCGCAGCTGGCCGCGAGCGTGCTGCTGGTGACGGCGGCCGTGCTGGTGGCGGCGAGCCTGTTCCGCCTGCACGCTGTCGACCCGGGCTTCGATCCAGACGGCCTGCTCACCTTCCGGATCTCGCTCCCTGGCGCGACGTACGACACCCCGCAGAAGCGGGCGGCCTTCTACGATCGCCTCACGTCCGCGCTCGCGGATCTGCCGGGTGTCAAGGCCGCCGGCGCGGCCTCGCGCGTGGCCCTCGAGGGCTTCCGCTGGACGGGCGACCTCTCGATCGAGGCGCGGCCCGGTTTCTGGGGACGTGAGCTGCGTCACAAGGAAGTCACCGAGGGGTACTTCGAGGCGCTCGGTCTGGCGATGCGGCGGGGCCAGGGATTCGCGCCCCACCCCGAGGCCGCCATCGGCGAGGACTCCCGGCGCGAGGTGGTGGTCAACGAGGCGTTCGCGCGGGCCTTCTTCGGGACCGACGACGTCGTGGGGCAGCGCATCAGCTACTCGCGGCCGACGGAACCTCCCGCCTGGCGCACCATCGTCGGCGTGGTCGGCGACGAGAAGCAGGACGGCCTCGGATCGCCGGTTCACCCCGAGGTCTACGACCTGCACTATCGGCAGCCGCAGTCCGAGATGACGGTCGTGGCGCGCGTCGCCGGCGACCCGGGCGGCCTGGTCGCCGATGCGAGGACGCTCGTCCGGCGGCTCGACCCCGCGCTCCCCCTGCACGAGGTGCGCACCATGCGCGACATCCTGGACGCGTCGCTGGCCCGTGAACGCTTTGCCTCGTGGGCCACCGCCGGGTTCGCGCTCCTGGCGCTCGTGCTGGCCATCGTGGGCGTCTACGGCGTGGCCGCGTACTCGGTGAGCACGCGCACCCGCGAGTTCGGCATCCGCATGGCGCTCGGCGCACACCCGCGCGAGGTCGTCGCGACGCTCGTCCGGGAGGCCGGCTGGCAGACGGGCCTGGGTCTTGCCGCCGGAGCGGTCGGGGCGCTGCTGGTCGGGCAAGTGCTGCAGGGGCTGCTGTTCGAGACGAGGGCCACGGACCCCGCCGTGCTCACGGCGGTCGTCGGGCTCCTGGCGGTCGTGGCGCTGGTGGCGACTTACCTGCCGGCCCGCCGGGCGCTGTCCATCGACCCGGTCATGGCCCTCCGCGACGAGTGAGCGGGGGCGCCTGTGACCGGCGGGATTCCCCGCGTGACGAATCGTCCGAACCCGGCCCCGCCGAGCCGCGTATTTGTCTAAGATTCAGCTCGTCTGGCGCGAGCTCCGTGCCGGATGCCGGATGCCGGCCTTGTCCCCCGGGAGAACCCACTGTGAGAAGACGTTTCGGCCTGGCCCTCGCGGCCC
>JAHDVQ010000035.1:0-1403 GCA_023384595.1 Vicinamibacteraceae bacterium
AAGAGGATCGGCAACAGCGGCGTGACGACCGCCACGAGCATCGCGATGACGGCGACGAGGCCGGCGATGAGCAGCAGCGGAAGCAGGACGAGGCCCGCCACGCCGACAAAGGCCCACTTCAGGAGGATGAACGGCAGGAAGAGCAGCTTGAAGAAGAGCCGGATGGGCAGGAAGACCACCCAGAACACGAGTTTCAGGACGAAGAGCGCCACGGCGAGCAGCCCTCCGACCACCAGCGCGATCGTCGCGAATGCCGCCAGTCCAAACAGCCAGCCCATGATGCGCCTCCGCCTCTACAGGCGATTACGACGCAATGCTGGGCGAGGTTCCGGGCTTCAGTTGGTCCACGGGGCCGCGGGGGGCGTCCGGCGGCAGATACTCCGCCCGCTCGCCGCTCAGGACGTCATCGAGGCTGCGAGCCGCCATCCGGCCGCGCCGGGATCGCAGTTTCGACCGATCGAGCCAGAGCGTGATGCCGATCATGACCGCCAGGATGAAGACGGCGGCGGCCGTGAGGCTCGCGAGCGTGCTCGCGGCAATCGACGTGAGGTCACTCACGGGCGTCTCTCTCTCCGGGGGGTACCAGCGGGGGCAGATCCCATTCGACGAGCCGGTCTTCCACCTCGCGCATCGCCACCCGCTCGAGCTTCAGGGGCCCATCAGCGGGCACCGGGACTCGCGGACGAGCCCCGCGGCGCAGCTGCTTGGCGCGCTGGGCCGAGACATCGACAAACAGGAACCGGCTCTCGATGGGCTCCGCCGTGGGGACGACGGGGACTTCAGACTCGTGTTCCTGTGCTTCCTGCAGTTCCGATTCCATAACGTCACAGAATACTCAGGGCCCGGCACCTGGCGCAAGGGACCGCTCCGGGCCGCGGCGCGGCCCGGAGCCTCCCGTCGGCGGCTCAGCCCTGGATCTGGACCTGCACCTGGCGCGGCTTGGCCTCCTCGCGCTTGGGCAGAGTGAGCGTCAGGACGCCATCCTTGTACTCCGCCTGCACGTTGGCGGCGTCGATGGTCTGCGGCAGCGAGAACGACCGCGAGAACACGCCGTACGCCCGCTCGACGCGGTGATACTGCTCTTCCTTCACCGAGGACTCGCGCTCGCGCTGGCCCCGGAGCGTGAGCGTGTTGTTCTCGACCGACACGTCGATGTCGTCCTTCCTGAGACCAGGCATCTCGGCCTTGATGATGATCTCGTGCTTGTCGTTCTCGTAGATGTCGACGGCCGGCACCCAGTCGGTCCGCAGGGTGATGTCGTCGTCGCCGCGGCGATACGCCTCGCCGAAGATGCGGTTGATGCGGTCCTGCATCGAGGCGAGCTCCCGGAACGGGTCGAAACGAACGATGGCCATGAGCGAAACCTCCTCTAACGTCCAGGCCGGACCGTTCCGGCCATTGCG
>JAHDVQ010000035.1:1503-7138 GCA_023384595.1 Vicinamibacteraceae bacterium
TCCGGCTATCATGGGGCGCTGAGGCCCGCTCCCATGCTCTCCTTTCCCGAAGTTCACGACCTCACCGACGAGGTCCGCCGCATTTTCGAAGAGCTCGATGCCCGCCGGGGTCCGGCCTGCCGGGTGCCCGGCGCCATCTACAGCCCGACGCTCGACGTCGTCGAGACCTGCGAGTCCGTCGAGGTGTTCGTGGATCTCGCGGGCGTCCGCCCCGACGACTTCCGCATCCTCTTCAAGGCGGGGAGCCTGGTCGTCGCCGGGGAGAAGCGCGCCCCCGACGGTGCCGAGTCGGCCGGCGCGGCCTTCCACGTCGTCGAACGCGGCTTCGGGCGGTTCGCGCGGGTGCTGCGTCTGCAGACCGCGGTGAACGCCGCCGGGGCGAGCGCGCAGCTCCAGGGCGGCGAGCTGCGGATCACGCTGCCGCGCATCGAGGATCGGCGGGGCCGCGAGATTCCCATTCCCGTGACGGAACGGCGGACCGCCGAATGAGGCTGCTCTTCATCGGCGACATCGTGGGCAAGCCCGGGCGCGATCTGGTGCGCCGGGCCGTCGGCCCGCTCGTGCGCGCGCACGGCGTCGACTTCGTCATCGCCAACGGCGAGAACGCGGCGGGCGGCTTCGGCATCACGCGCGAGACGGGCGACGCCATCTTCGCCGCCGGCGTCGACGTCGTCACGACGGGCAACCACGTGTGGGACAAGCGGGAAGCGCTCGAGTACATCGGGCTCGAGCCGCGCCTGCTGCGCCCGTTCAACTACGCCGACGGGGCCCCCGGCCGGGGCGCCGGCGTGTTCGACGCGCGCGACGGCTCGCGGGTGGCGGTGGTGAACGCGATGGGACGCGTGCACATGCCGCTCGTCGACGATCCGTTCACGCGGCTCCCCGCGCTCGTCGACAGCCTCCGGGCCGAGACGCCGATCGTCTTCGTCGACTTCCACGCCGAGGTCACCTCCGAGAAGGTCGCGCTCGGCTGGCACCTCGACGGCCGCGTCACCGCCGTCGTCGGCACGCACACGCACGTCCAGACCTCCGACGCGCGCGTGCTGCCGGGCGGCACGGCGTACCTGACCGACGCGGGCATGACGGGGCCGCACGACTCGGTGATTGGCGTGGTGAAGGACGCCGCGATCTCCCGATTCCTCACCGGGTTGCCGAGCCGCTTCGACACGGCCACGGGCGACCCCCGGCTGCACGGCGCGCTCATCGACGTGGATCCCGTGGGCGGGCGCGCCACGGCCATCGAGGCCATCGCGCTCACGGCGGCCGACGTCGACGCGCTCGCCACGGCGCCCGAGGCGGCGCCTTTCGGGGCATGACGGACCTCTTCGATCTTCCCTTCGAGGACGAGCCCGACGACGAGGCGGCGCGCGCGGCGGGCGGCGACGCGTCACCGGAGTTGCCGCCGCGCCACGTCTACACCATCTCGGAACTGGCGCACGAGATCGAGGTGGTGCTCGCCGACCGCTTCTTCGACATCTGGCTCGAGGGCGAGGTCTCCAACTGCCGGAGGGCGCAGAGCGGCCACTGCTATTTCACCCTCAAGGACGATGGGGCGTCGCTGCGGGGGGTGATGTTCGCGAGCGCCGTGCGGCGCCTGCGCTTCCGCATCGAGGACGGCCTGCGCGTGCTCGTCCGCGGGCGCCTGACGTTCTACGGCGCGCGAGGCGACTGCCAGGTGGTCTGCGATCACATGGAGCCGCAGGGGGCGGGCGCGCTGCAGCTCGCCTTCGAGCAGCTGAAGCGGCGGCTCGATGGCGAAGGGCTGTTCGCGCTGGCGCGCAAGCGCCGGCTGCCGCTGCTCCCCCGCCGCGTGGGCGTCGTCACCTCGATCGACGGGGCCGCGCTGCGCGACATCGTGAAGGTCCTCAGGCTGCGCCACGCGCCGGTGCACCTCGTGGTGGCCGCCACGCGCGTGCAGGGCGAGGGCGCCGCGGCCGACATCGCCCGCCGCCTCGCGCAGGTGGGACGCGTCACGGGCGTCGACGTCATCATCGTCGCGCGGGGAGGCGGATCGATCGAGGATCTGTGGGCGTTCAACGAGGAGGTGGTGGCCCGGGCGATGGCCGCCGCGCCCGTGCCCGTCGTCGCCGGCATCGGTCACGAGACCGACGTCACGATTGCCGACTTCGTCGCCGACCTCCGGGCGGCCACGCCGTCGAACGCCGCCGAGCTGGTCGTGGCCGGTCACCGCGAGCTGGCCGAGCGCATCGAGCGGCTGGATCGCCGCGCGCAGCACGTGGTCGCGACCGCGCTCGCCCGCCGGCGCGTCGCGCTGCTGCGTCTCGAGCAGCGGCCGGGGCTGGCGGGGCTGGCGGGCCGCCTCGCCTCGCGCCGGGCGACCGTGGGCGCGCTCGGCCGGCGGTTGACCGAGGCGGTGCGTCTGAATGTCGCCGCCGCGCGTCGCCGCTCCGCGGAATGGGACCGCCGGCTGGCGGCCTGCGATCAGCGGCGGCGCCTGCGCCGCGCGCACGAACGCCTGGTGGCCTGTGATCGGCGCACGCTGGCGGCGGTGCGCGGGGGGCTGGCGGCACGGCGGGCCGCGCTCGCGGGCCGCGCGGGACAACTCGGCGCCCTCAGCCCGCTCGCCGTCCTCGGGCGCGGGTACGCGCTCTGCTGGGACGCTCCGCACGAGCGCCTCCTGCGCGAGGCCACGCCCGATCTCGTCGGCACGCGCGTGCACGTCACGCTCGAGCGCGGCGGCCTCGAGTGCGACGTGCGCGCGGTGGAGGTGGCACGCCGGCGCGGAGACGAGTAGGCTACGTAACGATGGACGAGGCGACCAGGGATTTCGAGACCGCTCTCGCCGAGCTCGAGGGCATCGTGAAGACGCTCGAGGAAGGCGACCTCCCGCTCGAACGCTCGCTCGAGCTGTACGAGCGCGGCGTGGCCCTCTCGCGGTTCTGCCACGAGACGCTCGAGGCCGCCGAGCGGCGCATCGATCTGCTCACCGAACGCGGTGAGCTCAAGCCGGCGCCCGAGCTGGGCAGCCCCGAGGCGCGGCCGGCGGACGAGCGGCGATGACCGCGGGCGCCGTGACGCCGCTCGACGCGGTCATCGAGGCGCACCGCGCGCGGATCGAGGCGGCCCTCGTCGCGCGACTCCCCGGCCCGCCTGCCGTCCCGGCACTGCTGCACGAGGCCATGCGCTACAGCCTCGTCGCCGGCGGCAAGCGCCTCCGGCCCGTGCTCACGCTGCTCGCGGCCGAGGCCGTGGCGCCGGATGACGCGGCCGTCCTCGATCGCGTGCTCCCCGCCGCGTGCGCCATCGAGTGGATTCACACCTACTCGCTCATCCACGACGACCTGCCCGCGATGGACAACGACACGCTGCGGCGCGGGCGGCCCACCTCGCACATGGTGTACGGCGACGGCCTCGCCATCCTGGCCGGCGACGCGCTGCTCACCGAGGCGTTCCAGCTCCTGGCACGTACCGCGCTCGATGTCGCCGCGGCGGACGCCGGGCGCGGCGCGCGCACGCTCCGCGCGATCGCGCTCGTCGCCCGCGCCGCCGGCGCCGCCGGCATGGTCGGCGGACAGGTCCTCGATCTCGAGGCCGCGGGCCAGTGCCATGCGCCCGATGTTGCGGACGTCCGGCCGCGCCGCCTCGAGGCGCACGAGCTGCGGGCGATGCACGCCAAGAAGACCGGCGCCCTCATCCAGGCCGCCGTCGTCTGCGGCGCGATCCTCGCCGGCGCCAGCGACGAGGAGGAACGGGCGCTCTCGGCGTTCGGGACCGAGCTCGGGCTGGCCTTCCAGATCGTCGACGACATCCTCGACGTCGAGGGCGAGGCCGCGACGCTCGGCAAGACGGCCGGCAAGGACGCCGCCGCCGGCAAGCCCACGTACCCCGCGCTCTTCGGGCTGGAGGCGTCTCACGAGCTCGCCGAGGCGGCCGCGGCGAGGGCCATCGCGGCGCTCGAACCGGTCCCGCACTCGATGCGGCTCGCGGAACTCGCACGATGGGTGGTCCGTCGAACGAGCTGACCATGGCGCGCGTGCGGCTCGATACCCTGCTCGTCGCCCGCGGCCTCGCGGCCTCGCGCGAGCGGGCGCGCGCCCTCGTCATGGCCGGCTCGGTGCGCGTCGCCGGCATCGACCACCCCAAGCCCGGACAGCTCGTCGCCGAGGACGCCAGCGTCGATCTCGCCGAACCGGATCATCCCTGGGTGGGACGCGGCGCCCTGAAGCTGCTCCACGCCCTCGATCGGTTCGGCATCGACCCGACCGGACGCGTGGCGCTCGACATCGGCGCCTCGACCGGCGGCTTCACGCAGGTACTGCTCGCCCGCGGCGCCGCCCACGTCATCGCGCTCGACGTCGGCCGCAATCAGCTCGACTGGCGGATCAGGAATGACCGGCGCGTCACCGCGCTCGAGGGCGTCAACGCGCGGACGCTCGTGGCCTCGATGCTGCCCGAGGAGTATCGCGCCGTCAGCCTGGTCGTCATCGACGTCTCGTTCATCTCGCTGACGCTGATCCTGCCCGTGGTCCCGCCCCTCCTGCTGCCGCACGCCGACGTGGTGGCCCTCGTCAAGCCGCAGTTCGAGGCGGGCCGCGACGAGGTGCGCAAGGGCGGGCTCGTGACCGACCCGGCCGTCCACGCCCGCGTCCTCGACGAGATCGCCGCGGCGGCCGCCGGCCTGGGATTCCGCGTCCACGGTTCCGAGCCCTCGCCCATTACCGGGGCGACGGGCAACCGTGAGTTCTTCCTACACCTGGTTTCCGAGGATCCGCGCGATGCAGCGTGACCCCGAGTTGTCCGTTCCCGCCCGTCGCGTGGGCATCGTCGCCCGGCAGCGTCTGCACAAGGCGGCACACCTGCTCGACGAGATCCACGACTGGCTCGAGGCCCGCGGCGTCGAGGTCGTCATGGAGGGCAACACCGCCGCGCTCGCCGCGAGCGCGAGGCCGTACGTGGTCGCCGAGCACGACGACCTGCCCGGCCGCGTCGATCTCGTCCTCGTCCTCGGCGGCGACGGCACCCTGCTCGCCATCGCCGACCAGATCGCGGCCGGCGGCCGGCGCGTGCCGATCCTGGGCGTCAACTTCGGGTCGCTGGGCTTCCTCACCGAGATCACCCTCGACGAGCTGTATCCCGCGCTCGAGAGCGCCATCAGCGGCGCCTCGCGCCTCGACGAACGGCTGATGCTCGCCTGTGAGACGCACGCCGCCCGCGGCGAGCGCACCCGCTCGGTCGTGCTCAACGACGTGGTGGTCACGCGCGGGGCCGTCTCGCGCATCATCGACCTCTCGGTTTCGGTCGACGGCGACTTCGTCGCGCGCTTCCGCGCAGACGGCCTCATCCTCGCGACACCGACGGGGTCGACGGCATACAACCTGGCGGCCGGCGGGCCCATCGTGAACCCGCAGGTCGAGGCCGTCGTGCTCACGCCCATCGCGCCGCACACCCTCACCAATCGCCCCGTCGTCCTGCCGGCCTCGGCGCGGATCACCATCCAGGCCGTCGCCACCGAGGCGCCGCAGGAGATCTACGCCACCTTCGATGGCCAGAGGAACGTCGCGCTCGAGGACGGCGATTCCGTGGTGGTGACGCGGTCCGAGGTGCCGCTGCTGCTCGTCCGCGCCGCGACGCGCAACTACTTCGACGTGCTGCGCAGCAAACTGAAGTGGGCGGA
>JAHDVQ010000035.1:7238-15537 GCA_023384595.1 Vicinamibacteraceae bacterium
GCGCCGCGACGCGCAACTACTTCGACGTGCTGCGCAGCAAACTGAAGTGGGCGGAGCGGTAGGCCCGTCGCGGATCCGCCGACCCGCCGATCCGCTGATCCCCCGATCCGCTGATCCCCCGATCTGCTGATCCCCCGATCTGCTGATCCCCCGATCCGCGTGTCGCGGGCACATCTCTGCCCGGGCTCAAACACCCGCCGGCATCGCTCACTCCTCCCGACGCCGGCGGAACTCGCCGGACAGAGACGTGCCCCCGCCACGCCGTCACGCCTCACGGCAGCGAGGACCAACGAGAGCGCGCGCGCCCCGATCCGCTGATCCCCCGATTGGCTGATCCCCCGATCCGCTACCGCCGGTTCCTGTGAAACTGCACCTGCCACTCGCGCACGTTGCGATTGTGCTCGGCGAGCGTCTCGGCAAAGACGTGTGACCCGTCGTTCTGGCTGACGAAATAGAGGTACGGGACGTCGGCCGGCTCGAGCGCTGCCTCGAGGGCCGCTCTGCCGGGGGCCGCGATCGGACCCGGCGGCAGACCCGCGTACCGATAGGTGTTGTAGGGCGAGTCGAACCTGAGGTTCTCGCGCGTGAGGTTGCCGTCCCAGCGGCCGGCGCGCGCGAGTGCGTAGATCACCGTGGGATCGGCCTGCAGGCCCATCCCGATCCGCAGCCGGTTCGCGTAGACGCCGGCCACGATCGGACGCTCCTCGGCCACCGCGGTCTCCTTCTCGACGACCGACGCCAGCGTGACGACCTCCCGGACGGAACGTCCCTGCGCCTTCGCCCGGTCGATCTGCTCCTCTCCGAACACGGTGCGGAAGCGTCCGACCATCTGCCGCACGAGCGCTTTCGCGTCGGCGCGGCGCGGCAGCGCATAGGTTTCGGGGAACAGATAGCCTTCGAGGTCGGGAGCGGCCGGATCGAGATCCTCGACGAGATCGGCCTGGCGCGCGGCCTCTTCGAACGCGGCGGCATCGCCGAACCCCCGCGCCTCGAACAGCCGCGCCATCTCGGCAATCGTCAGACCCTCGGGGAACGTGATCGGGCGCAGGAACACCTCGCCCCGCGTCAGCCGATCGACGACGGCGAAGGGCGAGGCGGCGGTGCTGAAACGGTACTCGCCTGCCTTGAGACGACGCTCGGCGCGCTTGACGCGGACGGCAATGCGGAAGGTGAGGGCATCGGGCACGACACCGGCCTCGGCCAGCTGGCGCGCGATCCCGGCGACGCCAGTGCCTGGCGCCACGTCCACGAACACCTCGTCGCCGCTGAAGCCCTTGTAGGGCCGCTGCATTCTCCCCGTGCCCCAGCCGACGACGGCCATGCTCAGGCCGGCGAGCGCCACCACGACGATGATGGCCCACGCGACGAAGCGGCGGCGGCGGCGCGACGGCGCCAGCCGCGGCACCGGTGGAACCGGCGTACGGTCTGCGGCAGGTGGCTGGGGTCCGGTCGTCACGTCAACGAGGGAATCAGCGGCCCGCGAGGTCCGCGACAGAGGAACGCGGCCCGGGCGACGCCGCGGCCCGGCCGTCGAGGTGGTCCTGGAGGACGAGTGCGGCTGCGGCCGCATCGACCCTGGCCTTGCGCCGGCGCCAGTCGCGCTCGCGCTCCCGGAGCCGCGCGTCGGCTTCGTGACTGGTGAGCCGCTCGTCCTGCAGGAAGACGGGCAGACCGGTGCGCGAACGCAACGCCGCGGCCAGCGCCTCGGCGGCAGCGGTGGCGTCGGTCGGCTCGCCGTTCAGGCGCCTCGGCCAGCCGACGACAATCGCGGCCAGGCCGTCCTCGTCGGCGGCGAGGCGATCGACGAGCGCCACGGCCTTCTCCACGAGGTCGGCGGCGTCGCGGACTTCGACCACCGCGTAGGGCCGCGCGAGGGTTTGCGACCTGTCGCTCACGGCCACGCCCAGGCGGCGGGTTCCCGGGTCGAAGGCGACCACGCGCATGCCCAAGGGTAGCATGAGGCCTGTGCGGAACCCGCTCGTCGCGGCCGATAAGCAGACCGATGCGGTGGGTAGGACTCCTCCTCGTGTGCGCCCTCGTGGCGGCTCCTGCGCCCTCGGACGCGCAGGAGACGGGACCGCTCCCGGTCCCGGCAGCGTCCACGCTGGATCGACAGCGCTATCGGGCGATGGCCGGACGTGCCGAAGGCCGCTTGAAGACCCTCGAAGCGGAAGCGCGCGCGCTCGCCGGGCAGCAACGCACGCTCCTCGTCCGGCTGCGCACGCTCGAGGTCGAGCGACAGAAGCGCGAGGCGGCGCTCGAGCGCGCCACGGCGCTCGTCGCCGAGGCCGAGGCCGAGCGCGACGCCACGGCGGGCCGCATCGCGGCAATCGAGCGGCAGATCGAACAGGAACGCCCGGACGTCGCGCGGCGGCTCGCGCGGCTGCACGCGACCGGGCCGCTCGACTCGGTGGCCTGGCTCGCCTCGGCCTCGTCGGTGCGCGAGGCCGGCCGGCGCTACCGTGTGCTCGCGATGCTCGCCTCGGCGGACCGCGCGCGATTCGCGACCTTCGAGGCACGCCTTTCGGCCCTCGCAACCGAGGAGGCCGCGCTCGCGGCGAGGACCTCGTCGCTGGCGGCCGCCCGTAGCGAGGCCGACGCGGCGCGGCGCGCGGCCGCCGCGGCCGAGGCGGCCCAGGCGGCGCTCGTGCGCGACGTGGCTGCCCGCGAGGAGCTGGCGCGGCAGCTCGCCGCCGAGCTGGCCGAGGCCCAGCGCGCCCTCGAGGCCGCCATCGCCGGCACGGACTCCGATGCCGCACCTCAGGCTCTGCCGCTCGCCGCGTTTCGCGGCGCGCTGGCCTGGCCGGTAGCAGGGCGTGTCATCGAGGGCTTCGGACCGCGCCGGCAGTCGCGCTTCGGCACGGCGGTCTTCCGCAACGGCATCGGCATCGACGCCCCCGAGGGCCGCACCGTGCGCGCGGTGCACGAGGGCCGCGTCGCCTACGCGCAGCCCTTCACCGGGTTCGGGCGCCTCGTCATCCTCGACCACGGCGGCGGGGCCTTCACGCTCTACGGCCATCTCGGCTCGCTCTACGTCACAAAGGGACAGGTGGTGGGGGCAGGGACGGCGCTGGGCGCCGTGGGCCGCACGCCGGAGGGGGGCCACGCGCTCTACTTCGAGGTGCGCGTCGACCAGCGCCCGGTCGATCCCCTACAATGGTTGAAACGCCCGACAGCCTCCCGGTGAGCCCATGACTCCACGCAGCCGCCTCTACGTGCTCCTCGTGTCGATTCCGCTCGTGGCCTTCGCGGTCATCGGGGGCTTCCTCGGCAAGGCGTCGGCGCGCGAGACGAGCTATCAGCACCTGCGCGTCTTCGAGGACGTGGTGTCGCTCGTGTCGAACAACTACGTCGAGCCGGTCGAGACCGAGCGTGTCATGGACGGCGCGCTCAAGGGGCTGGCCGACGGACTCGACGCCGACAGCGCCTGGCTCACCCCGGCGGAAGTGAAGGCGATCGAGGCCGGCAACGGGGCGCCGGCGGGGAGCGTCGGCCTGGAGTTCACGCGCCAGTTCTACCTGCGCGTCATCGCCGCGCGCGAGGGCTCGCCGGCCGACCGCGCCGGACTGCGCACGGGCGATTTCGTCCGCGCCATCGACGGGCGTTCGACCCGCAGCATGTCGGTCGTCGAGGGGATGCGCCTGCTGCGGGGCGCGCCGGGGTCGAAGGTGGTGCTCACGGTGCTGCGCGGCAACGCGGCCGAACCGCACGAGGTCGCGCTGGTCCGCGAGCCCGCGGCACCGGCCACCGTCACGGGACGCGTGCTCGAGGGCGGCATCGGATATCTCCGCGTGCCCGCCTTCTCCAGTTCGAGCGGCGGCCAGTTGCGCGCCGAGGCCGCCTCGCTGGCGGCGGCCGGCGCGCGGCACCTCATCGTCGATCTGCGTCACACGGCCGAGGGCCCGCTCGATGCCGGGCTCGGGGCGGCGCGCCAGTTCCTTGCGAAGGGCACGCTCGCGCAGATCGAGACGCGCGGCCGCACGGCCTCGCCCATCGGCGTGAGCGAGGGCGGCGCCATCACGCTGCCCACGACGCTGCTCACGACGACGGGGACCTCGGGCGCGGCGGAGCTCTTCGCCTCGGCGCTCGTGGGCAACGACCGCGCCGACATCGTCGGCGAGCGCACGCTGGGCCGCGTCGCCGTGCAGACGCTCGTGAAGCTGCCCGACGCGAGCGGTCTGTGGCTGACCACGTCGCGGTACCTCACGCCCGAGGGCAAGGCGCTGCACGGAGAGGGCCTCGAACCCACGCTCGCCGTCGAGGAGCCCGACGTCGAGTTCGGCGAGCGCCTCACCACCGATCCCATCCTCGACGCGGCGCTCGCGCGGCTGCGCGAGAAGGCGGCAGCCTGATCGGCTGCGGAGCCCGATTTTTCGGGCTCTCGCGCCGATCGCCGTCTTGACACCCGCAGATCGCTCCCGTATAAACACACGCGGCCGTTGTGCTGCTGCGCGGGACCCGCGCGACGACGCCGGACGCGCCCCGCATGGAGCGGGAGCGGCAGCGACCTGTCGAAGGAGCATCCATGAACAAGCAGGATCTGATCGCGAAGATTGTGAAGGACACCGGCATCACGAAGACGGCGGCCGCGGGCGCCATCGACTCGATGCTCGACGGCATCCGCCGTGCGCTCAAGAAGGGCGACACCGTCAGCTTCGTCGGCTTCGGCACGTTCAAGACGTCGCAGCGGAAGGCCCGGACGGCGCGCAACCCGCAGACCGGCGCGGCGATCAAGATCCCGAAGCGGCGTGTGGTCCGCTTCACGGTCGGGAAGGCCCTCAAGGACGCCATCAAGTAGCTGGCCTCATCTGCCGCTGCGGCGCGCCGCCCGGCGCGCTGCGGCGGTATCGTCCGTCTCCGGCCCGGAACCCGGTTTCCGGCGGTCGATCCCGCCTCGCGGGGCCGCTCCCCTGTTTGACGGGTCGAAACCGGCACAGGTATACTGGCCGTTCGCGCAAGGGGCGAGGAGTCCAGCGGAGGCGCGTAGCTCAGTGGTTAGAGCGCCTGCTTGACACGCAGGAGGTCGGTGGTTCGACTCCACTCGCGCCTACCACGCCACTCCCTGGCCCCGGCATGCGGGAGGTCAGGGGGCACCACCGAGGGTTCGCTGGCTGCTCGTTCGTTCCCGCCTGAAGGAATTCGTCAGAAGTCGATGGCTCACGTTACGGTCACGCTTCCGGATGGGTCCAGCCGCAGCGTCCCGGTGGGTACGCCTGTGGCGGAGGTCGCCGCCGGCATCTCGAATCGGCTCGCCAAAGCGGCGCTCGCCGCGTCGGTCGACGACCGCCTGGTGGACCTCACCTATCCGCTGACCGCCGATGCCCGGGTGCGCCTCATCACGCCCGACAGCCCCGAGGCGCTGCAGATCTACCGCCACTCGACGGCGCACCTGCTGGCGGCGGCGGTGACCTCGCTCTTTCCCGGCACCCAGTGCGGCATCGGCCCGGCGACCGACGACGGCTTCTTCTACGACTTCGTCGTCGAACGGCCGTTCGTGCCCGAGGACCTCGAGCGCATCGAGGCGAAGATGCGCGAGATGGCGAAGGCCGACCTGCCGTTCGAGCGCCAGCACTGGCCGCGCGACGAGGCGCGGCAGTTCTTCGCCGGGCGCGGGGAACCCCTGAAGGTGCAGCTCATCGAGGAGAAGACCGAAGGCCAGCCCGAGGTGTCGTGCTACACGATCAAGGATCGCGACACGTTCGTGGACTTCTGCGTCGGTCCCCACGTGCCGTCGACGGGCCGCCTCAAGGGCTTCCGGCTGCTCACCACGTCGAACGCCTACTGGAAGGGCGACGCGCGCAATCAGCCGATGCAGCGCGTCTACGGCACGGCGTTCTTCTCGGAAGGCGAGCTCGCGGCGCACCTCGCGCGGATCGAGGAAGCGAAGAAGCGCGACCACCGGCGGCTCGGCCGCGACCTGGGGCTCTTCCTCTTCCATCCGTGGGCGCCCGGCGCGGCCTTCTGGCTGGCCAAGGGCACGCGCCTCTACAACGATCTGGCGCAGTACATGCGCGAGGTGCTCTACCCGGCCGGCTACGTCGAGGTGAAGACGCCGCTCGTCTTCAACAAGGCGCTCTGGGAGACGTCGGGCCACTGGGGCCACTACCGCGAGAACATGTTCCTCGTGGACTCGTCCGACGGCGAGCCGATGGGCGTGAAGGCGATGAACTGCCCCGGCCACATGCTCGTCTTCGCGAGCGAGGTGCGCAGCTACCGCGACCTGCCGCTTCGCCTGCACGAGCAGACGGCGTTGCACCGCAACGAGGCGTCGGGGGTGCTCTCGGGCCTCACGCGCGTCAGGCAGTTCTCGCAGGACGATGCGCACTGCTTCGTCACCGAGGAGCAGATTGCCTCCGAGGTCGAGGCGCTGCTGAAGCTGGTGCAGCGGGTCTACGGCGACTTCGGGCTGCCGTTCACGGCGAAGCTCTCGACGCGCCCCGAGCAGTTCATGGGCGAGATCGCCACATGGGACCACGCCGAGGCCGCGCTGGCGGAGGCGCTCGAGCGGGCCGGACAGCCCTACACGATCAACGCCGGCGATGGCGCCTTCTACGGACCGAAGATCGACTTCGACATCACCGACGCGATCGGCCGCAAGTGGCAGTGCGCGACGATTCAGCTCGACTACCAGATGCCCGAGCGCTTCGATCTGAAGTACATCGGGCCCGACAACGCCGAGCACCGGCCGGTGGTCATCCACCGCGCCATCTTCGGCAGCTTCGAGCGTTTCATCGCGATACTCATCGAGCATTTCGCGGGAGCGTTCCCGCTCTGGATCGCCCCGGTGCAGACGGTCGTGCTGCCGATTGCCGACAGGCACCTCGAGTACGCGCGCACGGTGGCCGCCGATCTCGAGGCGGCGGGGCTGCGCGTCGAGGTCGACGGCCGGCAGGAGAAGATCGGCTACAAGATCCGCGAGGCGCAGCTGCAGAAGATCCCCTACATGCTCGTGGCCGGCGATCGCGAGGCGGCCGAGGGGACGGTGGCCGTGCGCAGCCGGAGCGGCGGGGATCTGGGCGCCCGCCCCGTGACCGAGTTCGTCAGAGCGGCGCTCGACGAGGTGACCACCCGCGGCGGCACGACCGTGGCCGGCGCGGCCGCAGCGGTGGCGGAGCGGGCCTGACGGCCCGGCAGGGAACGGACGCCGCCGACGCGGCATCCGAAGGTGGAAGGCACCGCGCCGGAGCGCGCTGAGCGCGAAGGCGGGCGGGGCCGCGCAGTGGAGGTCGTTATCGCATTCGACAGAAATCGCGGACCGCGCCGGGACGATCGCGTGCGCATCAACGAACGGATTCGTGCGCGCGAGATCCGGGTGATCGACGACGCTGGCCAGCAGCTCGGCATCATGCCGCCGCAGCAGGCCCTCGCCATCGCGAGGCAGAAGGGCCTCGACCTGGTCGAGGTGTCGGCCGCGGCCGTGCCGCCGGTCTGCCGCATCATGGACTACGGGCGCTTCCAGTACATGGAACAGAAGCGCGCCCGGCAGGCCAAGAAGCACCAGAAGACCATCGAGATCAAGGAAATCAAGTTCCGGCCGAAGGTCGACGAGCACGACTACACGTTCAAGAAGAAGCACATCGAGCGCTTCCTCGACGAGGGCGACAAGGTCAAGGCGACCGTGTTCTTCCGCGGGCGAGAGATTGCGCATCCGGAAATCGGCAAGCGCATTCTCGAGCGGCTGATCCAGGAGCTCGGCGAGGTGGCCATTGCCGAAACGCTGCCGCGTCTCGAGGGCAACCAGATGAGCACCATCCTCACGCAGCGCCCGCAGCGCAAGCAGCAGCAACAGCAGGCCGCGCAGGCCGCCGCGCAGGCGGCACAGGCCGCGCA
This sequence comes from Vicinamibacteraceae bacterium, assembly GCA_023384595.1. Lineage (GTDB taxonomy): Bacteria > Acidobacteriota > Vicinamibacteria > Vicinamibacterales > JAFNAJ01 > JAHDVQ01. Next base: position 15,069 of record JAHDVQ010000035.1, read on the forward strand.
GGCGGTTCCGGCCGCCGTGAACCAGCCGGCCGCCGAGGTCAATGAATCCTGACGGAGCAGTGTGATGCCGAAACTCAAGACCCATCGCGGCGCCGCCAAGCGCTTCAAGCGGACGGCCAGCGGGCTGTTCAAGCGCAGCAGCGCCTTCAAGCGCCACATCCTCACGAGCAAGACCACCAAGCGCAAGCGCGCGCTGCGCGGCATGACGCTGGTGTCGGACCACGATCAGGCCACGCTCGAGCGGATGTTGCCGTATAAATAGGCGCTGGGCGCTGGGCGCTGGGCGCTAGGCGCTGGGCGCTGGGCGCTAGGCGCTGGGCGCTGGGCGCTGGGCGCTAGGCGCTGGGCGCTGGGCGCTGGGCGCTGGGCGCTGGGCGCTAGACTGATAACTGATGACTGATAACTGATAACTGTCCGAAGGTTTCGCCATGCCACGCGTGAAAAGAGGAACCGTTCGCCGCGCCAAGCG
>JAHDVQ010000035.1:15637-18111 GCA_023384595.1 Vicinamibacteraceae bacterium
CCGAAGGTTTCGCCATGCCACGCGTGAAAAGAGGAACCGTTCGCCGCGCCAAGCGCCGGAAGCTGTTGACGCAGGCGAAGGGTTATTTCCAGACCAAGAGCAAGCTCTATCGTGCCGCGAAAGAGGCCGTCGACAAGGCGCTCGGGTACGCCTACGTCGGCCGCCGCCTCAAGAAGCGGGACTTCCGCCGCCTGTGGATCGTGCGGATCAACGCGGCCGCGCGGGAGCAGGGCCTCACCTACGGCCAGATGATGAACGGCATGAAGCTCGCCGGCATCACCATCGACCGCAAGATGCTGGCCGACATGGCCGTCTCCGAGCCGGCCGCCTTCGCGGCCGTCGCGGCCCAGGCCAAGGCGGCGCTCGGCGCCGGCACGACCGCCGCGTAGGCGCGTCGCACGGCCCCGCGGTCGTCGGGCCGCGGAGGTTCGCCCTCGAGGGCGCCGCAGACGGCTGCGGCGCCGGCTCGCCCGCTTCCCTTCCGTCGTTCCCGCCGTATGCCCGACATCAAGGACATCGACTCGCTGTGGCAGACCTTCTCCGCTGACCTCGCGGGGGCGAGCACCGAGCGGGCCGTCGCCGCCCTGCGCGACCGCTATCTCGGACGCAAACAGGGCAGCCTGACGCTTCTCTTCCAGCAGATCTCCCACGTCGCGCCCGAGGCACGCAAGGCCTTCGGCCAGCGCCTGAACGAGGTGAAGCAGCGCATCGAGACGGCGCTCGCCGGGCAGACGGCCGCGCTGGCCGCGACGCGCCCGCCCGCCGGCGCCGTCGACATCACGCTGCCGGGACGGCGGCCGGTCATCGGCCACCGGCACCCGCTGGCGGCCATGCGCGAGCGCATCGAGGGCATCTTCTCGCGCTGGGGCTACGCGATCCTCGACGGCCCCGAGACCGAGGACGACTGGCACTGCTTCGAAGCCCTGAACATGCCGCCCGAGCATCCCGCGCGCGACATGCAGGACACGCTGTATCTCGAGCAGCCGCTCGAACGGCGCCTCTGGGGCGCCGGCGCCTCGCCCGGCGCCATCGATCGCGCGACGCTGCTGCGGACGCACACCTCGTCGATGCAGATCCGCTACATGGAGACGCACGAGCCGCCGGTGCGCATCATCGCGCCGGGGCGGGTCTACCGCCGCGACAACCTCGACGTGACCCACACCCCGATGTTCCAGCAGGTCGAGGGCCTGGTCGTCGGCGAAGGCGTATCGATGGCGGACCTGAAGGGGACGCTCGTCAGCTTCCTGCGCGAGCTGTTCTCGCCGCAGACGACGGTCGTCTTCCGCCCCAGCTTCTTCCCGTACACGGAGCCGAGCGCCGACATCTTCATGAGCTGCTTCGTGTGCGGCGGGTCGGGCTGCGGGATGTGCAAGCGCACCGGCTTCATCGAGGTGCTCGGCTGCGGCATGGTGCACCCGGCGGTCTTCAAGGCGGTCGGGTACGATCCCGATCGCATCACGGGCTTCGCCTTCGGCATGGGCATCGAGCGGCTGGCCCTGCTCCGGCACGGCGTCGACGACATCCGCGCGTTCTACGACAACGACCTTCGCTTCCTCGAGCAGTTCCCGCTGTGAAGATCCTCGTCTCCTGGCTCCGCGACTACGTCGACATTCCGGTCCCGGTCCGCGATCTCGCGCGCGACCTGAACCTCCTGGGGTTCGAGGTCGCGTCGGTGGATCACCGCTCGTCGGACCCGGAAGACGCCGTGATCGACTTCGAGATCACGGCCAACCGCCCGGACGCGTTGTCGGTCTTCGGCTTCGCCCGCGAGGTCTCGACCCGCTACGGGCGTCCGCTCCGCACGGAGGTGCGCCAGGCGGCCAGGCCCGGCGACGAGCCGCTCCCGCTGTCGGTCGTCATCGAGGCGCCCGACCTGTGCCCGCGATACGCCGCGGCCATGGCGGACGTCACCATCGGGCCTTCGCCGGCGTGGATGGTCGAACGGCTCGCCGCCGCGGGCGTGCGCGCGATCAACAACGTCGTCGACGTCACCAACTACGTGCTGCTCGAGCTCGGGCATCCGCTGCACGCCTTCGATTACGACGCGCTCGCCGGCCGCGCCATCGTCGTGCGCCGCGCGCGCGAGGGCGAGCGCCTCGCGACGCTCGACGGCGTCGACCGTGCCCTCGCGACGGACATGCTCGTCATCGCCGACGCGGAACGCGCCGCCGCGGTCGCCGGCGTCATGGGCGGCGCGGAGTCGGAGGTCTCGTCCTCGACGAGGACGATCGCCATCGAGAGCGCCTACTTCCAGCCCCGCTCGGTGCGGCTCACGAGTCGTCGCCTGGGCCTGCAGACCGAAGCGTCGTACCGGTTCGAGCGCGGCGCCGACCCGGAGCTGCCCGTCGTGGCGCTCGCGCGCGCGTGCCAGCTCCTCGAGGAGATCGGCGCCGGCACGGTCAGGCCCGGCCTCATCGACGCGTACCCGTCGCCACGCACGCCGGCGCGCGTGGTGCTCTCGGCCAGACGGCTGA
>JAHDVQ010000035.1:18211-20060 GCA_023384595.1 Vicinamibacteraceae bacterium
CTGCGTCGCGAGCAGGCCTTCCGCCGGCTGGCGCTCGCCTGCGGCTTCTCGGAGAGCGTGACCTTCACGTTCATCGAGCGGGCGGCGGCGGCGCCGTTTGCGGCCGAGGGCGAGCTGGTGGCCATCGCCAACCCGCTCTCGGAGAAGTTCGCCGTGCTGCGGCCGTCGCTGCTCGCCGGCCTCGTCGACTCGGTGAGCCACAACCGCCGGCGCGAGCAGCGCGACGTGCGCCTGTTCGAGACCGGCACACGGTTCACCGCGCACGGCGGCGAGGTGCGCGCCATCGGTCTGGCGTGGACCGGGGCCGCGTCACCGGCGCACTGGAGCGGCAGCGGACGCGCCGTCGACTTCTTCGACATGAAGGGGACCGTCGAGCGCCTGCTGGGCGGCGTCGGACTCGAGGCGCGGTTTGAAACCGCCACGCGGCCGTTCCTGGTCGCGGGCCGTACGGCCGCGGTCACGGTGCAGGGCGCCGACGGGCCGCTGGCCGTGGGCCTCGTGGGGGAGCTCGACGCCCGGCTGGCCGCGTCGCGCGGCCTGCCGCCGCAGGACCCCGTGTTCGTCGCCGAGATCGACCTCGACGTGATCGGCCCGCTCCTGTCGTTTGGCGAGAGCCTGCAGGTGGAGCCGCTGCCGCGTCACCCCTCGGTCGTGCGCGACCTCTCGATCGTGGTCGGGGAGCACTTGCCAGCCGCGTCGCTCCGTGCCACGATTCTCGAATCCGCCCCCACGTTTCTCGCCGAGGTCGTGGAGTTCGCACGATACCAGGGCAAGGGCGTGCCCGAGGGCGCGATGAGCCTGTCGTTCCGGTTGACGTTCCGCGATCCCGAACGCACGCTCACCGACGATGAAGTCCAGCAGGCCACCGACCGCATCGTCGCGGCGCTGGCCGAGTCTCACGGGGCGCGGCTGCGCTGACCCCGTGCCGCGTGAGGAGTCGATCGTTCTCCATGGCCAAGACCCCTGTCGCCTCGCTCGAGCTCGAGTCGCTCGAGCGCATCGAAACCAAGATCCGCTCGCTCGTCGCCCTCGTCGACCAGCTGCGCGCGCAGCATGCCGAGGCCCTCGCCGAGAACCGCCAGCTCGCCGCGCGGCTCGAGCAGGCCGAGGCCCGCGCCACGGAGGCCGAGCAGGCGTCGGGCGAGATCGTCCAGCTGCGCGACGAGCGCGACCAGGTGCGCGCGCGCGTGGCGGACATCCTCGAACAACTCGACGCGATCCAGCTGTAGCCATCGCGTCGCCGGAGCGTCCTGCTGTGAGCGAGTCGTCGCGCGTGGTATCGGTCGAGGTCCAGGGGCTGCGGTTCCCGATCCGCAGCGCGCTCGACGAGGACTACATCGCGGAGCTCGCCACCTACGTCGACGACAAGATGCGCGCCGCGTCCGACGCGTCGCCCTCGGGCGACGTCGTGAAGATCGCCGTCGTCGCCGCCTTGAACATCGCCGACGAGTACTTCCGCGCGCGCGACGGCGACGACCGCGCGGTGGCCTCCGCCGAGGCGCGCGCCGACGCGATCGAGTCGATGATCGACTCGATGATCGCCGCGCTCCGGACCGAGGCGCCGCCCCTGCGATGATCTGCGATCGACGGCAAGGCGCGACGCATCGACCCCCTCGTGCGATCGCGGTTGCCGCCGGACGGCATTCGCCGTATGATGCGCTTGTAGGGCGCCTGCGTTGCACGTGATGGCCCGAAGGCTCGCTTGAGCCAACGTTTCACCCAAGCGAACTGCAACGCTGCGTGGTGTGCATGCCTCTGTGCGAGGAAGCCTGAAGCGCAGCTCTCGTAGCGGTTCCACCTGCTCAGCAGGTTCATCGACCTTCCCACACGGCAACGCGGGCGCTCTCAT
>JAHDVQ010000035.1:20160-21311 GCA_023384595.1 Vicinamibacteraceae bacterium
CCACCCCGCCGGCGCCTTTGCGCACGGAACGGGATTGCTGCGTACAATGGGGCACCTTGCTGCATCATCGGCGTGCGGCCGCGGGAGAACCCATGATGGCACGACGTGAATCGCTGATCGAACGCTACCGCATCACCCGCGGCAGGAAGTTCCGCCTGAAGGACATCGATCCGGGCGACACGCACGAGATCACGTCGAAGGCGCAGGCCGAGGCGCTGCTGCAGGAAGGCGTGGACCGCCTCAGCGACCTGCAGGAGAAGCTCTACGCCCAGGATCGCTGGGGCATCCTCTGCATCTTCCAGGCGATGGACGCCGCCGGGAAGGACGGCACGATCAAGCACGTCATGTCGGGCGTCAACCCCCAGGGCTGCCAGGTCTCGGCCTTCAAGGTACCCTCGGCCGAGGAGCTCGATCACGACTTCCTCTGGCGGACGACGCGCCACCTGCCCGAGCGTGGCCGCATCGGCATCTTCAACCGCTCCTACTACGAGGAGACGCTCGTCGTGCGCGTGCACCCCGAGTTCCTGGAGCGTCAGCGTCTGCCCCCGCCGCTCGTCACCCGCCGGATCTGGAAGGAGCGCTACGAAGACATCAACTGCTTCGAGCGCTACCTCACGCGCAACGGCTTCGTCATCCTCAAGTTCTTCCTGCACGTGTCGAAGGATGAGCAGCTGCGCCGGTTCGTCAGCCGCCTCGACGAGCCCGAGAAGCACTGGAAGTTCTCGCTGGGCGACGTGCACGAGCGCGCCCACTGGGACGACTACATGGCGGCCTACGAACAGACGATTCGCGCGACGGCGACACCCCACGCGCCCTGGTTCGTGATCCCCGCCGATCACAAGTGGTTCACCCGGCTCGTCGTGTCGGCCGCCATCGTCGACGCCCTCGAGTCGCTCGACCTGCACTTCCCGCGTGTCGATCAGGAGAAGCGCCGTGAACTCGAGGCGGCGCGTGCCTCGCTCGTCGGCGATGCCGGCGATGTGGCGGACACGGTCGTGGGCCTGGCGCCCGCGCGGCAGACCGGCGGCGACGACGACGACGACGACGGCGACGCGCCAGAGGACGGAAAGCGCAAGGGCAAGAAGAACAAGAAGAAGAGCAAGCGGTCGAAGGACACCGACTGACCGACCAGACCGCGCCTGGACCACGCC
>JAHDVQ010000035.1:21411-26023 GCA_023384595.1 Vicinamibacteraceae bacterium
GACCAGGAGGCTCGCCATGCCGACTCGGATCCTGCTCGCCTGTGCACTCGTGGCGGCCGGCGTCGTGGGTGCTGACGCCGCGGCGTCCAGGCCCGGCGTGCAGACGCCGGCGTCAGGAACGCCCGCGCCGCAGGTCCCGTCCACCCAGGCCCCCGCGGGCCGGCCGCCGGTCGTCGATCCCGTATCGGAGATCACCCCGATCGAGCGGGGGCCCATCGGACGGCCGCGCATCGGCCTGGCCCTCGGCGGCGGCGCGGCCAAGGGCATCGCGCACATCGGCGTGCTCGAGTGGCTCGAGGAGCACCGCGTGCCGGTCGACATCATTGTCGGGACGTCGATGGGCGGGCTCGTGGCGGGCGCCTATGCCACCGGCATGACGCCGTCCGAGATCCGGGAGCTGCTCAAGTCGGCCGACTGGGATCTGATGTTCCTCTCCGACACGCCGTTCCGCTACAAGGCGTACCGGCGCAAGCAGGATGCGCGCGTGCATCCCTCGCAGCTCGAGTTCGGGTTGAAGGGCGGCCTGCGCCTGCCGAGCGGCCTCAACCCCGGCCAGCAGATCACGCTGCTGCTCGACCGCATCGCGATGCCGTATGCCGGCGTCACGTCGTTCGACGACCTGCCGACGCCGTTCCGCTGCGTCGCCACCGACCTCCGCACCGCGAGCTTCGTCGTGCTCCGCGACGGGTCGCTCGCCGAGGCCATGCGCGCCACCATGGCCATCCCGGGCGTCTTCACGCCGGTGAGCATCAGGGACCACATCCTCGTCGACGGCGGCGTGCTCAACAACGTCCCCGCCAACGTGGTGCGCGCGCTCGGCGCCGACGTCGTGATCGCCGTCGACGTCGGCGGATCGCCCGACGACGAGGAGGAGCGTCTCGAGTCGCTCTTCGACCTGCTCGGGAAGACCATCGACACCTGGATGACGGCGGAGACCCGCCGCGCCATCGCGTCGGCCGACATCGTCATCAGGCCGGAGCTGAAGGGCCTCGGTGGATCCAGCTGGCGGGCGGTCGACGAACTGGCGCAGCGCGGGCGCCAGGCCGCCGAGCGCCAGGCCGGCCTGCTGACGGCGCACGCGCTGCCGGCGCCGCAACATGCGGAGCAGCTCGCCGACCGTCAGGCACGGCGGCGCACCGAGGTCATCGTGCCGGGGTTCGTCGACGTCGAGCCCCCTGACCTCTCGCCCAGACAGGTCGAGCGGATCCGCTCGATCTTCGAGCCGAGCCTCGGGCGCCCGCTCGATGCCGATCTGCTCCGGGACCAGGTGCTGACCGCCGCCGGCAGCGATCGCTTCGAGTGGATCAGCTTCTCGCCCGTCGAACGCGAAGGGCGAGCCGGTCTGGCCGTCCGCGCGAAGCCGAAGTCGTACGGCCCGCCCTTCATGGCGGTCAGCCTGGAGCTGGGCAACATCGACGCCGCCAACTTCGCCGTCACGCTCGCCGCGCGCGTCACCGCGTTCGACCTCGCGGGCGCCGGGTCGGAGCTGCGCACCGACTTCGCCGTCGGCACGCGCAAGCTCGCGGCGGCCGAGCTCTATCGGCCCCTGGGAAAGGCGGGGCTGTTCGTCGCGCCACGCGCCTACGTGTCGCGGCGTCAGCGCAACACCTACTCCGAGAAAGAGCTGGTGGGCGAGTACCGCGTGACCAGAGCGGGCATTGGCGGCGACATCGGCTGGACCTTCGGGCGGACGGCCGAGTTCCGCACCGGCTTCGACCTGGCCGACTTCCGCGGCCGCCGGCGCGTCGGCTCGCCAGAGCTGCCCGACCTCGATGGCTTCGAGCGCGTGTTCAACGCCCAGTTCGTCTACGACGGGCAGACGAGCCCGCTCGTCCCCACGCGCGGCATCCACACGCGCCTCACCTACCGCTACTACTTCGACGCGGCGACCGCCACGCTCCCCGGAGAGGACCGGCCTCCCGAGAAGTTCTCGCAGGTCGAGGCCACGGCCACCTGGTTCCGCCGCGCCCGGGGCGGCGAGGATCGCGTCTTCGTGCACAGCGCCGGCGGATCCTCCTTCGGCCGGTACCCGCAGGTGAACCGCTTCACGCTGGGCGGCCCCTTCCGGCTCGGCGGGTCCTACAACGAGCGGTTCTCGGGGGCCAATTACGTGCTGGCCACCGGCGGATACCTGAAATCGGTGGGCCGGCTTCCCGAGATCCTCGGCGCCGGCCTCTTCATCGGCGGCTGGCTCGAGAACGGCACCGCCTTCGACCGGTGGAGCGATCAGGACTGGCAGACCGATTTCACGGTGGGCTTCATCGGCGAGTCCATTTTCGGCCCGCTCTTTGCCGGCACCAGCCTCTCGTTGGACGGGGGCTGGCGCTTCTACGTCAGCCTCAGCCCGCTCTTCCGCTGTGAGAGCTGCGCCCCGTGGGGCGACTGACGCCGGACGGCCGGAGGGACCGGCCTCCGCGGCGCCCCCTGCTTCGACGCGCCTGATATAAGATCAACGCCAACAATGGGTTCGGCCGCCCGGTCGATGCGGCCGAATCGTCAACTGCCAGCAATCGCCGCGACAGGGCCGTCGCGGGCGCACCGCCAGCCGGCGCACCCGCCCTGGCCCGGCGTCGCCGGGGTTTCGATATGGGCGAGGTCAAGTACCTCCTGGATTTCGTGGTCGCGCTCGTGGCCGCCGCCGCCGTCTTCGCGTACTGGCTGGCCAACCGGAAGCGCATCGCCGCCGAGACCATCGGCGCGGCGGAACAACAGGCGGCCCGCCTGCTGCGCGACGCCGAGCGCGAGGTCGAGGCACGCCGCAAGGAAGCGCTCCTCGAGGCCAAGGAGCAGGCCCACGAGCTGGTCGTCGAGGCCGAACGGCTGTCGCGCGAACGCCGGCAGGAGGCCCAGGAGGCGGAACAGTCGCTGGCCGAACGCGCCCGCGCCCTGGCCGATCGGCTCGCGGTCGCCGAGCGACGCGAGACCGAGCTCGCGGCCCGGCACCGCGAGGTCGAGGCCCGGGCCCGGGACATCGAGGGCGAGCGCGCGCGCCTCGAGCAGCTCACCGGCGAGCAGCAGCGTGTGCTGCAGCGCGTGGCCGGCATGACGGCCGACGAGGCCCGGGAGACGCTCATCCGGCAGATGGAAAGCGACGCGCGGCGCGATGCCGCCAACCTGGTGAAGCGCCTCGAGGCCGAGGCCCGCGAGACGGCCGCCGCACGCGCCCGCGCCATCGTCACCCAGGCCATCCAGCGAAGCGCCGCCGAGCACGCCATCGAGACGACCGTCTCGGTGGTCGACCTGCCCAGCGACGACATGAAGGGGCGCATCATCGGGCGCGAGGGCCGCAACATCCGCGCGCTCGAGCTCGCCACCGGCGTCGAGCTCATCGTCGACGACACCCCCGGCGCGATCATCCTCTCGTCGTTCGACCCGTTCCGCCGTGAAGTGGCCCGCCAGGCCATCGAGAAGCTGATCGCGGACGGGCGCATCCACCCGGCCCGCATCGAGGAGGTCGTCGAGAAGGTCAAGGCGGAGCTCGAGGAGCAGACGCGGCGCGACGGCGAAGCGGCCGGCTTCGAGCTGGGGCTCTACGACCTGAATCCCGAGATCCTGAAGCTGATGGGACGCCTCCGCTACCGTACGAGTTACGGACAGAACGTCCTCAACCACTCCACCGAGGTCGCCTTCCTTGCGGGCATCATGGCGAAAGAGGTGGGGCTCGACGCGCACGTGGCCACCCGTGCCGCCTTCCTGCACGACATCGGCAAGGCCATCGACCGCGACCTCGGCGGCTCGCACCTCGAGCTGGGCATCGAGTTCCTGCGGAAGCACGGCGAGAACGAGGCCGTGGTGATGGCCATGGCCGCGCACCACATGGACATCGACTGGCCCTCGCTCGAGGCGATGCTCGTCCAGGCCGCCGACGCCATCTCGGCCGCGCGCCCGGGGGCGCGGCGCGACATCCTCGAGTCGTACGTGAAGCGCCTCGAGAAGCTCGAGGGCATCGCCGACTCGTTCGGCGGCGTGTCGAAGGCCTTCGCCCTGCAGGCGGGCCGCGAGATCCGGATCATGGTCGAGAGCGAGAAGGTGACCGACGAAGAGGCCGTCTGGCTGTCGAAGGACATCGCGCGGCGCATCGAGAACGAGCTCGAATACCCCGGCCAGATCAAGGTCACCGTGATCCGCGAGACCCGGGCCGTGGACTACGCGCGGTGAGCGCCCTCCGCGTCGCCGACCTCGGCGAGCGCGCGCTCATCGAGCGCATCCGCCTCCGCCTGGGCGCCGTCGCCGAGTCCGGGACGTCCCACGTCCCCGTCGGCATCGGCGACGACGCGGCGGTGGTGGTGCCCGAGAAGCGACGGGTGGCGGTGCTGACGACCGACGCGCTCGTCGACGGCGTCCACACCGACCTGGCACGGGTGCCTGCCCGGCTCGTCGGGCGCAAGGCGCTCGCGGTGAACCTCTCCGACCTGGCCTCGATGGGGGCACGGCCCGACGTCGCCCTGCTGTCGCTCGGTCTGCCCGCCGATCTGCCGCTGGCCACGCTCGACGAGCTCGTCCAGGGGCTGGCAGAGGAGGCTGCGGCCTTCAGGGTCGCGGTGGTCGGCGGCAACATCACGCGGACGACGGGTCCGCTCTTCCTCGACGTCACCCTGACCGGGTGGGCGCA
>JAHDVQ010000035.1:26123-31657 GCA_023384595.1 Vicinamibacteraceae bacterium
TGTATTGCTGAGCTGGAACGCTTGCCAGCGGCCCTCCAGGGAGGCGAAGATTACGAGTTGTTGTTCGCCGTTCCCCCGCGCCGGCGCCGTGCCTTCCTGGCGGCTGCAGGACGAAAGGGGTTCCCGCCGATACACCGGATTGGAGTGCTGACCTCCGATTCGTCGTTGCGGGCACGGCGAGCCGGGCGGGATGAACCGCTCCCGACCGGGTTCGTGCACTTTGGTTGATCCGGCCGGCCGTTCCCGCGGTTGTCCGGTGTTCACCCGTGTCCGGCCGTCGCCGGGGCCACCGCGCCGCCCCGGAGCTGTTCCCGCAAGGCCGGCGGGCACGGAGCGGTTCAGGAGCACACTATCGCATGCTGTTGTCCTGCTCGTTGAAGCGAAAGGTCGTGGCGACGTGTGGCGCCATCCTCGGCTTCACGCTGCTGTACGAGGCGAACATCCTCGATTCCCAGAGCGCCTCGCGCGACACCGTCCGGGCCGAGGAACTGGCCAAGCCCGCGCCGGGCTTGAAGCTGCGCTTTGCCGCGACGGCTTACTGCAAGGGGACCACGACGGCCTCCGGCACCGCGGTACGGACCGGGATTGCTGCCGCAGACCCGGACCTCCTCCCCGTGGGCTCGGTCATCCGGGTCGATTCGCTCGACGCCAAGTACAACGGGATTTACACCATCATGGACACTGGCCCGGCCGTGCAGGGCCGGGAAATCGACATCTACATGTGGAGCTGCCACGAGGCGCTGCGGTTCGGGCGCCGGAAGCTGCAGCTCGAGGTGTTGCGGCTCGGGTGGAACCCCCGCGACAGCTCGTCGAACTCGCAGAAGCGGGTGGCTTCGCTCTTCGGGGCGCGCGAGAGCCGGCTGAAGGCAGAGGAGCTGGCGGCGCCAGCCGCCCCGGCGCCTCCGCCGGAGGACCTCGCCCCGGGCACGCCCGCAGGGGCCGCGCCCGCCGCGACACCGGCGGCCGCGACGACCGCCGCAGCCGCCCCCGCCGCGACGGCACCGACCCAGCCCCCGGGCTGACACGCACACGCCGGCTGGCGCCCGCCTGCCGGCACTCCCCGCCCGTAGCCCGTAGCCTGTAGCCTGTAGCCGGCATGGATCTCCTCCTAGAGGCCACCTACGAGGTCGAGCAGCGGCACTTCTGGTTCCACGGGTTCAGGCGCTTCGTCCAGCCGCTCATCGAGCGGGGCCTGGCGGGGCGGCCGAACCCCGGCATCCTCGACTGCGGGTGCGGCACGGGCCGCAATCTCGAGTGGCTCGGAGGCTACGGCCACGCGTCGGGGTTCGACCTCACGCGGCGCGGGCTCGAATTCGCGCAGGCGCACGGGGCGACGCGGATCGTGCAGGCCTCGATCACGCACATTCCCTTCCGGTCCAGCACCTTCGACCTCGTCACCTCGTTCGACGTGCTCCAGTCGCTCGACGCCGCCCAGGAGCGCGAGACGATGCGGGAGTTCTGGCGCATCCTGAAGCCGGGAGGCGCCCTCGTGCTCAACGTGGCCGCCATGGAGGTTCTCCGCGGCGACCACTCGGTGCTGGCCGAGGAGCTGCGCCGGTATTCGCGGCCCATGATGCGATCGGCGGTCGAGGGCGCGGGGCTCCGCCTCGAACGCCTGACGTACACCAACGGCGTGCTCTTTCCCGCGATGCTGGCGCAGCGGGCATTCCAGCGCCTGCGCGGGCTCCCGGCCAGGGCACACACGCGCGAGCTCGCCATCCCTCCGGCGCCGATCAACGCCGCCCTCACGGCGGTGCTCGCGCTCGAAGCCGCCCTCGTGCGCCGCGTCGATCTCCCGGCCGGGAGTTCGCTCCTCTGCCTCGCGCGGAAGGTCTGACCCGCGCTACGACGGCGACGCCTGGATGGCCGGCGACGACATCGGCGTGCCGGCGGACTCCTGGTCCTTGTACTGAAGCTGGTACAGCTTGAAGTAGATGCCGCGCGCGGCGAGCAGCTCCTGGTGAGTACCCCGCTCGCGCAGGCAGCCGCGGTGCATCACCAGGATCTGGTCCATGTCCTGGATGGTCGAGAGCCGGTGCGCGATGGCGATCGTCGTCCGGCCTTCCATCAGCACGTGCAGCGCGTCGCGGATGAGGATCTCGGTGTCGGTGTCCACGCTCGACGTGGCCTCGTCGAGCATCAGCACGCGCGGATCGAACGCGAGGGCGCGCGCAAACGACAGGAGCTGCCGCTGGCCGACCGACAGGGTGGCGCCGCGCTCGGCGACCGGAGTCGCGAAGCCCTGCGGCAGCCGTTCGATGAACGGCAGGGCGTGCACGGCCGCCGCCGCGCGGCGGACGGCCTCGTCACTGATGTCGCCGTTGCCCAGGCGAATGTTGCTCGCGATGGTGCCCGTGAAGAGGTGCACGTCCTGCAGCACGAGGCCGAACAGCCGCCGCAGCTCGACCGGGTCCATCTCGCGCACGTCCACGCCGTCCACGAGGATGCGCCCGCGCGTGACCTCGTAGAACCTGAGGATGAGGCCGATGATCGTCGACTTGCCCGCGCCGGTCGCCCCGACGATGCCCACGCGCTCACCCGGCTGCACCTCGAACGAGACGTCGCGGAGCACCCAGTCTTCACCGTGGTACGCGAACCAGACGTGGTCGAAGACGATGTGCCCGCGCGCGTTGTCGGGCAGCGGCCTCGGCGAGGGCGGCGCGGTGACGGTGGCAGGCGTGTCGAGCAGCTTGAAGATGCGCTCGGACGAGGCCATCGCGGCCTGGAGCATGTTGAACTTCTCGGACAGGTCGCTGATGGGACGGAAGAACCGCTGCGAGTACTGCAGGAACGCGACGAGCGCGCCCAGCGTGAGCGTCCCCTCACCGACCCACCCGCCGCCGAACCAGATGATGAGCGCCGCGGCGAGCGCGCTCACGAGCTCGATGGCCGGGTAGAAGATGGCGTAGTAGAAGATCGACCGGAGGTTGGCATCGCGGTGGCGCGCGTTGATGTCCTCGAAGCGCGCGAAGTTGATCGCCTCGCGTCGGAACAGCTGCACCGTCGCCATCCCCGTGATGTTCTCCTGGAGGAAGGCGTTGATGCGCGCCACCCAGGCGCGCACTTCCCGGTACAGGTCGCGCACGTGCCGCCGGAACCACTGCGTGACGAGGACGATGAGCGGCAGAACCGAGAAGGCGATGAGCGCCAGCCGCCAGTCCATCGTGACGAGCACGATCATGATGCCGGCCAGCGTGAACACGTCGCCGAAGACGGCCACGACCCCTGACGAGAAGAGGTCGTTCAGCACGTCCACGTCGCTCGTGACGCGCGTCATCAGCCGGCCGACCGGGTTCTTGTCGTAGAAGCTGAGGCTCAGGCGCTGCAGGTGCTCGTAGATCTGCATGCGCATGTCGAACATGATGCGCTGCCCCATGAGCTGCATCAGCCACGTCTGCAGGAACTCGAGTGCGAAGGACGCGACGAGCACGCCCACGAAGGTCAGACCGATCAACGCGACGCCGTCGAGATTGCGCGCGGGGATGTAGTCGTCGATGACCGTCTTCGTGAGCCAGGGTTGTACGAGCTGCAGGCCCGAGTGGACGATGATGGCCAGCAGCGCGGCCAGCGCCCAGGCGGTGTAGGGGCGCAGGTAGCCGAGCAGCCGGCGCATCAGCCGGCCGTCGTACGCCTTGCCGAGCACCTCCTCGTCGTGGGTCACGATGCGGCCAGCTCCTCCTCGAGCAGCTGCTTCCTGTGGAGCGCGGCGTAGAAGCCGTCGCGCGCGACGAGCTCGTCGTGGGTGCCCCGCTCGGTGATGCGTCCGGCCTCGAGCACGAGAATCTGGTCGGCGTCGCGCACCGTCGACACCCGGTGCGACACGATGATGGCCGTCCGCGCGTGGATGACCTCTCGCAGCCGGCTCAGGATCTCCTCCTCCGTGTACGTGTCCACGGCCGACAGCGCGTCGTCGAGCAGCAGGATGCGCGGGTTGGTGAGCACGGCGCGCGCGAGCGCCGTGCGCTGGCGCTGGCCGCCCGAGAGCGTGATGCCGCGCTCGCCCACCATGGTGTCGTAGCCGCGCGGGAAGGCCGCGACGTCCTTGTCGATGCGCGCAACGGCCGCGGCCGCCTCCACGTCGTCGAGCGTCGCGGCCGCGTCGAGCACGCCGTTGGCGCCGGAGGGGCCCGCGGGTCCTGCGAGCGCGCCCATGCCCGCCGTCATCGTCCCCTCAGGGGCGACGCCACCGTGCGCGAACGCGATGTTGTCGGCGAGGCTCTCCGAGAAGAGAAACGGCTCCTGCGGCACCATGCCCACGACGGCGCGCAGCACCGCGAGCGGGATCTCGGTGACGTCGATCCCGTCGACGAACACCGTGCCGGGCGGCGGATCGTAGAGCCGCGGCAGGAGGTGCAGCAGCGTCGACTTGCCGCTCCCTGTCGGACCGACAATCGCGAGCGTGCCGCCGGCAGCGATCCGGAAGGAGACGTCGTCGAGCACCGGCGTGCCGTCGTAGGCGAACGTCAGGTGGCGCACCTCGATGCCGCCGCGGAAGTCGCCGGCGGAGAGGTCGGCGCGCGCGCGCGCGTCGTTGATGGAGGCGGGCGCGTCGAGCACCTCGAGCATGCGCTTCCACGACGCCATGCCGCGCTGCAACAGGTTGGTGACCCAGCCGAACGCGATCATGGGCCACGAGAGCATCGCGAGGTACGAGTTGAACGCCACGAACTCGCCCACCGTGAGGCGGCCGAGGATGACCTCGCGGCTCCCCATCCAGAGCACGACCAGGACGCCGAGCCCGAGGAAGAAGCTCATGCTCGGGAAGAAGAGGCCCTGCAGCTTGATGAGATCGCGATTGCGCCGAAGGTACTCGTCGTTGGCGCCGCGGAAGCGCCGGAGTTCGGAGGCCTCCTGTCCATACGCGCGCACCACGCGCACCCCGGCCAGCACCTCCTGCGTGATGGCGCTCATCTCGGAGAGCTGCGCCTGGATCTGTTCGAACCGCCGGTGGATGGCGCTGCCGAAGTACTTGGCCGAGAGCGACACGAGGGGCAGCGGCAGGAGCGCCACCAGGGTCAGCCTCGGGCTGAGCGTGAACATCATGACGACGGCGACGACGAAGAGGATGCCGGTCGTGACGGCGTACATGATGGCCGGGCCGGCCATCATCCGGACGGCGTTGAGGTCGTTGGTGGCGCGCGACATCAGGTCGCCGGTCCGCCCCTGGTGGAAGTACCCCAGCGAGAGCGACTGGAGGTGGGCGAACAGGTCGTTGCGCAGGTCGTACTCGATCCCGCGGGAGGCGCCAACCAGGATGCGCCGCATGAGATACCGGAAGGTGCCTGCCGCGAGGGCGACGCCGAGCATGGCCGCCGCGTAGGCGGCGAGCTTCCCGCGCGTGACGCCGGTCGCGAGGTCGTCGACCGCCAGCTTCAGGACCCACGGGGCGAGCAGGGAGATGAAGGTGGTCGCGAGTGCCGAGGCGAGGCCCGTGACGAACTGCCGGCGGTACCGCAGGGCATACGGCAGCAGGCGTCGCCAGGCGGAAGGCATCTTTGAAGTATAGACGGTTGGCGTAAACGGCCGGGGTGACG